>CAZXGB010000033.1:0-20256 GCA_964640005.1 uncultured Actinomycetes bacterium
TTGGGATTAAGAGTCCCCTGCTCTGCCAGATTGAGCTACGCGGGCACGCGGGGCGAGCGGAACGCGTGGTCGCCCGGTGCGCGCCCCGATTCTACCGGGTCCTTAACAACCACCATTCCCATTGCAGCCTGCGCTCCCTAGCCTCGCGGCATGCGAGCGCGGGTGCCCATGGACGTCGATCTCGAGGACCGTCTGGTCTTCGGCCTCACCCCCCAACGGTTCGGCTATGTCACCGTCGCCGCCTTGGCGGCCATGGCCAGCTGGCACACGCTGCCCTTCATCGGCGGCGTGCTGGCCGTCTTCTGCCTCGCGGCCGGTGCTGCCCTCGGGTGGCTTCGTTGGCACGGGCGCGGGCTCGATCATTGGGTGGTTGCCGCCTCACTGTGGGCTGTCCGCACCCGAAAGCTGGAGGTTGATCCTCGGTTCGCTTCCTCTGTAGTCGCGCGCGTGCGCGTGCCACGCCTCCAGAAGAGGGAGACCAATCAGCCGACCGCTTCGCGCCTGTTCCGGAGGCCTCCGCCGCCCCGCCACCTCCACGTGCTCGACGGCGGGGACATTGAGTCGTGAGGACGCCGATACGAGTCGTCGAGCGCGGAGCCCGCGATATTCGAGTCCGCACCGCCAGCGGTGCGCTCCGCTACCTGGCGACCGGAGTGAGCTACCTGGGCGCGCGCGAGGAGGACCAGGCGCACTGGATCGGAGCCTTCCGCCGCTTTCTGGACGGGCTGTCCGGTCCACTGCAGATCGTCATGCGGTTTCGACCCGGCGACGGCGCCGGTGAACCACCAGATCCCTCGCGCCCGATGGCAGAGCAGATGAGAGCCCGCGACCTCGAGTTTGCGCAGTGGCTTGCGGCAGCCAGGGAAGCGCAGCGTCGGGAGGTCGAGATTGTGACCTCGAGTTCGATGGCGGATGCCATGACCACGCTGGTGGCCGACCTCGGCCTGACCGCAACGACGGCGCACGAACCGCCGGAGGCGCTATTTGGAGAAGACCATCCGAGTGCCTTCGTCGACGATCGGGGCTGGCACCGCACGTGGTACTTGCACCGGTATCCCGGCGGCGAGATTGAGCCGGGCTGGCTCCGTCACCTGATTCCGCCCGGCCAGCACATCGACCTGGCCTGGCACGCGACCGCGCTGCCCACCGGCTGGATCGTTGAGTTCCTGCAGCGCCAATTGGCCTCGATGCGCTCTCGCGTGCTCGCCGGCGATCCCGACGACATAGTCGTCGGCGGTGCGCTGGCGGCCACTGAGGACCTCCAGCGGAGGCTGGCCGCCAGCGAAGAGCGGGCATTCCGAGCCTCCGTCTACCTCACCTTGACCGCGCCGACCGCGGAGGCTCTGACCGAGGGGGCAAAGCGGGTCGAAGAGGCAGCGCGGTCGGCCATGTGCCGGATGGAGCCATTGACCTTCGAGATGGCCGCGGGCCGGACCGCCACCCTGGGCACCGGCTTCGATCCCTTGGAGCGGAGCCGGATCCTCGACACCTCCTCACTCTCCACGCTCTTCCCGTGGCTCGACGCCGACCTCGATCAGGCGTCGGGCCTGGTGATCGGGACCGCGTCCGCCACCGGCATGCCGGTGCTGCTCGACCCCTTTGACCAGGCGCGATTCGCCAACGCGAACATCGGCGTGTTCGGGCACTCCGGCGCGGGCAAGACGCACCTGATGTCGACGCTCGCGCTGGGATCGCTGGCTCTCGGCGTCCAGACATTCGTGCTTGATCCCGAGCACGAATATGGCGACCTGGCGAAGGCCATCGGCGGCGAGGACATCCGCCTCGCCCTCGGCTCCGGCCACGCCCTCAACGTGCTCGAGCGGCCGGGCGGCACAGATGAGTCGGCCAGCGCGGCCATCGCGGATGCGGTTGACCTGGTGGCGATCATCTGCGGCGAGCTCGACGAGACCGAGCGCGCCGAGGTCGAGGTGGCGGTTCGCGCGACCTTCGCCGATGAGGAGCAGCCGCTGCTTCGCGATGTAGCGGGCCGTCTCCGCGGCGGCCGCGCTGCGACTGTTTTGCGGCGGTGGGTGGATGGCGCACTGGGCCGCATGTTCTCGGCGCCGACGAACGTCAACCTGGAAGCCCCGATCGTGGTTTTCGGGATGCGCGAGCTTCGTGAGGAGATGGTCGCGCCAGTTCACTTCCTCCTCGCGGAAGCCCTCTGGACCCGGATCAAAGGCCGCACCCGGCGGACGCTCCTGGTGGTCGACGAGCTCGGTCTCCTATTCGATGACCCCACCATGCGCCGCTTCGTCGTGACTCTCGCGCGGAGGATCCGCAAGTACAACGGCTCTCTCCTCTTCGCGACCCAAAACCCCGGCGACCTCCTGTCATCCGATGCCGGCGCCGTCGTCGCGACCAATCCGGCGATCCACTTCTTCGGCGCGACGAGGCCCGGCGAGGCGGTGCGCCTGGAGAAGGCGTTCTCGCTCAGTGGAGCTCAGAGATCCTTCATCGAGACGGCCCGGCGCGGCGACTTCCTTCTCTCGGCCGGATCTGCCCGCGTCGCGGTCCACGTCAAGTCGCCGGCCTGGCAGCAGGCGCTCATGGAGTCCGCACGGCGCCCGGCCCGGCCGCCACCGCTTCTTAGAATCGGACCACGTGAGAGCGGCCCAGGCACAGGTGACCCTGGCGAGGGGGCACCTGGAGATCACATGGCCCGGCCTCGCCGCCACCGGACCTCTGCTTCCGCGGGTGCTGTTGGCCGATGGCCAGGAGCTCATCGGAAGGGGCTGGCGGCGGGCAGGCGACCGCTTCCAAGGGGAGTGCGGGCCGATTCGAGTCGAACTCGGCGCGACGGCCGCGGACGACGGCCAGGTGCGCATTGAGGTTCGCGCCTCGGCGACCGCTCGCGCCGAAGTCGCTGAGGTAGGGTTTGCCTGCACACCGCAGATCTGCGGGGCGCCACCCGAGTGGGTCGTCTACAACGGCTACCAATCCTGGGACCCAGCCGGTGCAGTGGCGGCCGAGCAGCCTGGCGGCGAAGCGGTAAAGCGGCAGTCGTGGTGGACCTGCGGCCTGGCCGACGCCGCGGGTGGCGGCATCGCCGTCGGCGCAACGGCCGCCCACCGCACTACCACGCGCTTCGACCTCAAGGAAGGCGTCTTCGTGGCCACCGGTTCCGAGCCAGCGGGTCTGACGCGATACCCGCTGCTTTGGCGGGCCCGCCCTGGTGGCCCCCCGTGGGAAGCTGACCCGCTGCTGCTCACCGCCGGTCCAGATGTACGCCACGCGCTCTCGATCGTGGCGGGCGCGGTCCGCGGACGGCAGTGGTCGGACACTCCTCAGGGATGGCTCAGCTGGTACCACCACGGGCCCTGGATCGGCTACGACGAGCTCCTTCGTAACGCAGACGAGCTTGCTCGGGGCCGGCTAACCGGGCTTGGCTACCGGTACGTCCAGCTCGACGACGGCTGGCAGGAGGCGTACGGCGACTGGCACCCGAACCATAAGTTCAGGCCAGGCATCGCGGCCCTTGCCGCGGAGCTGGCGGAGCGAGGACAGGTGCTGGGGATCTGGACCGCACCGTTCCTGGTCTCCGCCTCCTCGCACCTGGCGCGCACTGCACCCGAAGACTGGTTCGTCAAGGATCCCGTCACGGGGGAGCGTGCCGTCGACCCGGTGCACCTTGTCTTCGGGCCCATGAACGTCCTCGACGCCCGCCGCCCGGCCGTCCGCAAGCACCTCGAGGACCTGTTCGGCGAGCTCTACGACGCCGGCGTGCGCTACTTCAAGATCGACTTCCTGTACGCGGGCGGCTACGCAGGCACCAAAGCTCTGCGGCAGGGCGTCCAGGCCATCCGGCGGGCGGTCAAAGACTCCTACCTGCTGGCCTGCGGCGCGCCGCTGCTGCCGATGGTCGGGCTCGCCGACGGCTGCCGCATCGGCAGGGACACGGCCACGCCGCTGTTTGACTTCGAGCACGGCTCGCCCAAGCCCACCTTGCTCGACGACGAGATCACTGAGGTGGGACGAAACCAGGCGGCACGGCACTTCCTTCGCAGCTGGTTCCACCTCGATCCAGACGTGGCGCTGGTCGGTGGAAACCTGACAATCGAGCAGGCGCGTACCTGCGTGACCATCTGCGCCCTGAGCGGAGGCCCGTTCTTCGCCAGCGACGACCTCGAGACGCTGCCGGCGGAACGGCTCGCGATGCTCGCCAACCGGGAGGTGCTGGCCCTGATCGGCGGCGAGCCGGCCGTCCCCGACTGGGAACCGCGCGTCGACGACCGGCCGGCCGCGGTCTGGCGCCGCCACGGAACCATCGCGCTGTTCAACTGGGACAGCGACGACCGGACGGTCACAGTCGAGGTCAAGGGCAGTGCGGTGACCGACCTCTGGAGCGGCGAGACGGTACCGCTCGAGAACGGCCTCGTCGCGCTCGACGTGCCAGCTTCCGGGGTGCGCTTACTTCGCGTCGACCAGGGGTAGGCTGTAGCCGTGCCTCGCGTCATCCATTACCGCCTGCACGGCCTGCCGCCCGAGCGGTTGGAGCGGGTTCACGACCAGTTCGAGTCGCTTGCTGGCGCCCGTGAATGGCGTGCGGAGCCTCCATTCATCGCGAGTGACGCCTCGACCAGCCTCTTCGAGATGGAGTACCTGCGCCTTCAGCGTGCCTCCGAGGGCGAAAACATCAGTGCGGCCGGCTACCTCAAGCTGGCCGGCGACGAGATCGACGCGCTGATCGTGACCCTGTTCATCCGCGACCTGAGCGCGGAGTACGGCATTCGCACCGTCCAGCGCGACGAGGACAACCCGATCGCCAAGCTGCGCTATCTCGAGTTCCGCAACGGCCGCCTGCCGAGCGGCAACTCGCTCGAGGAGATGCTGGCCCGGCGCCCGGTGATCAAGAAGGTGATGGGGCAGGCCATCTTCTTCTATCCGCCGCTCCACCGCCTCAATCAGGGCTACACGCCGTCGGGACCGGATGAGTGGGGATACGCGCTCCAGGGACTGAGGGCATACGCGCCGACCCTTCTTGAGGCTGAGCGGGAGGCGCTCAAGATCCTCAAGGGGTGGAGGCACCTTGGCGGTCGCTGACCGCCTCGAGCGGCTCCGCAGGTGGCGCCGCGCTTCACGATGAGCAACGAGGTGCAGCGCGCGGTCTTCAACGACCTCGGTTCGGACGAGGTCTTCGACGCGATCGCGGCCTGGCTCGGCTAGCTCTTGCGGGCCGTCATCCAGCGGGTCCGCTCGGCCAGTGTCGAGTGGGAGGACGACGAAGGCCAGCACCGGAACGCTATCGGCCGCGGCTTCGCGATCCTGGTCGGTGCCGGAGCCCAGAGCAACGAGGCGCAGGCTGACCGGCTCGCCGAGAAGGTGGCCAATCTGCGCGTCTTTGCCGACGCCGGGGGGCGCTCAAACCTGAGCCTGCTCGACGTCGCGGGCGAGGCGCTGGTCGTCTCCCAGTTCACCCTATATGCCGACACCTCTCGCGGCCGCCGGCCAAGCTTCATCCAGGCCGGTGACCCAGCGCGCGCCCGAATGCTCTACGAGCGCTTTGTACAGGCGCTGCACGGGCTCCAGGTCCCGACCAAGACGGGCGGCTTCGGCGCCCACATGCTGGTGTCGATCGAGAACGACGGCCCGGTCACGTTCGCGCTCAGCACCGACACCTGGGACACGCAGGTCTGATACTGAGCGCGTGACCCAAGCCGAAACCGGAACTTACCTGGAGGAGCATGCGGCCGAGGTGGCGGCCGCGGCGGCGCGCATCGCACCCTTCGTCCGCCGCACACCGTTGCTCCCAACGGAGCTCGACGCGCGACTGCTCCTCAAGCCTGAATGCTTTCAGATGACCGGCTCGTTCAAGGCTCGCGGAGCCTTCAACGCGGTCCTCTCGCTCAAGCAGTGCGAACCCGCGGTCAAGGGCGTCATCGCTGTCAGCTCCGGCAACCACGCGCAGGCCCTGGCCCTCGCGGCTTCCACAGCGCAGATTCGTTCGCTGATCCTCATCCCGGAGGACGCCAATCCAGCGAAGGTGGCCGCCACCCGTGCCAACGGCGCCGAGGTGAGGCAAGACGGCATCACCTTCGCCAATCGGGAGGAGCGCCTGCAGGAGGTCGCGGCCGAAACCGGCTACACGATCATCCACCCCTACGACAACTGGGACATCATTCACGGTGCCGGCACCGCTGTCCGCGAGGTCGTTGAGGAGCGGCCCGAGGTGGGGATGATCGTGGCGCCGACCGGGGGCGGTGGCCTGCTGAGCGGCAGCGCCATATCAGCCAAGTCGCACGACCCGTCCATCCTGGTGGTGGGCGTCGAGCCGGAGCGAGCGGACGACGCCGCCCGAACGCTGAAGACGGGTGAGATCCAGCGCCTGCAGGATTCCCCGCAAACCATCGCGGACGGCGTGCGGACGATCAGCATCGGCGAGCGGAACTTCGACGTCATGGTGCGCCATCGCCTGGTCGACGACATCGTCACGGTGAGCGAGGAGGAGATCGCGCAGGCGGTGCGCGTGGCCTGGCTGCGGCTCAAGCTGGCCCTCGAACCGACCGGTGCTCTCCCGCTTGCAGCCCTGCTGGCCGGCAAGCTGCCGAAACCAGCAGGCGACCGCCCCTTCGCGTTCGTGCTCAGCGGCGGCAACGCCGACCCGACGCTCGTGGCTAGACTGCTGGCAGGCCAGTGATCCCCGTCAAGCAGGTGATGAACCGGAATGTCCTCACCTTCCGCGAGGACACGCCGGTCGACGAGGCGGCCCGCACATTGCACGAGAGACGATTCAGCGGCGCGCCGGTGGTCGCCGGGGACAACGAGGTGGTCGGCATAGTCAGCGAGGTCGACATCTTCAGCAAGCCGGGCACGCGGGTCGGCGAGATCATGAGCCCGAACGTCATCTCGGTGACCGAGGACACTGGCATCAGCGAAGCCGCCCGCCTCCTCGCCGGCGAGCGCATCCGCCGGCTCCCGGTGCTCAAGCGCGGCAAGCTGGTCGGCCTGCTCAGCCGCTCCGATGTGCTCACTTTCTTCACTCAGAGCCACTGGACGTGCCGCAGCTGCGGCCACACCGAGCGCGGTCTCGAGGCGCCGGAGGAGTGCCGGCACTGCGGGGGCAAGGTGTTCACGCTGGAACGGACGCTCCCCGGCACCTGACCGCCAATTGACCGCCCACCCGATCCTCTCCGCCAAGGCGGGCAGCTTCACCGAGTCGGTCATCCGCGAGATGACCCGACTCAACCTCGCCTTGAACGGGCCCGAGCGCGCGATCAACTTCGCCCAGGGCTTCCCCGACTTCCCGCCTTCACCGGCCATCGTGGAAGCGGCTCACGCCGCGCTCGAGGACGGGTTTCATCAGTACGCGACGACCTGGGGCGCGCCTCAACTCCGGCAGGCGATCGCGACCAAGATGGGCGCCGCGTGGGGCCGTGCGATCGACCCGGAGACCGAGATCACCGTGACCTGCGGCGCCACCGAGTCGATGATCGCGGTCATGCTCGCCGCCCTCAACCCCGGTGACGAGGTGATCATCTTCGAGCCCTTCTACGAGAACTACGGCCCGGACTGCATCCTCTCCGGCGCCTCCCCGAGATACGTGCCCCTGCGGCCTCCCGACTGGACATTTGACGAAGGCGAGCTGCGCGCCGCTTTCACCAGCAAGTCGCGCGCGATCGTCATCAACACGCCCCACAACCCGACCGGCAAAGTGTTCAGCGAACAAGAGCTGGGGCTGATCGCCGAGCTCTGCCGCGAACACGACGTGATCGCGATCACTGACGAGATCTACGAGCACCTGGTTTACGAGGGACGCCACATCTCAATCGCGACGCTCCCGGGCATGGCCGAGCGCACGGTAACCATCAGCGGGGCCAGCAAGACCTACTCGGTGACCGGCTGGCGCATCGGCTGGCTGGTCGCGCCCCCGGCGCTCAGCGCCGGCATCCGCAAGGTCCACGACTTCCTGACGGTCGGCGCGGCGCACCCGCTCCAGGTGGCCGTCGCCCAGGCGCTCGAGTTCCCCGCGTCCTTTTATGACGCGCTCGTCGAGGAGTACCGCGAGCGGCGCGACCTGATCGTGGGCGGCCTCGCGGAGCTCGGCTTCGAGGTGTCGCCGCCGGCGGGCGCCTACTACGTGATGGCCGGCATCGACGGCCTGGCGCACGGTCTCGGCGACGTCGCCTTCGCACGCCACCTGGTCGACACCGCTGCCGTCGCCACGGTCCCGGCGAGCAGCTTCTTTGCCGATCCCGAGCTTGGCCGCCGTCACATCCGCTTCAGCTTTCCAAAGCGGATCGAGACCATCGAACGCGGGCTCGAGGCCCTGCGCCAGCTGAATACAGGCCAGCACTAGCGAGCTCCCTGCTCGGCCGCCCGCACGCCGGGCAGGACGACGCCTTCTATGTAGGCCCGGGCGAAGCCGAGAACGGCCTGGATGATCGCCCACTCGCTTCGCTCCCAGGCCGATTCGTCGCGGTTGATCGCCTTCAGCCGCCCGCCCAGGAAGGCGGCCGACGTGTCGAGGCCAGGAGTTGGGCCGGTCCGATGGGGCGTCGGGGTGGCGACCGGCACCACGCTTCCAAGCGACGCCGAAACTCGTGGGGCAGGGCGGGACGCCGGCAGGTCGCCTACCGCCGGCAGAGCATCAGCAGCTCTAGGCGCGCCCGCCGCCCGAGCGGCGAAGACGTGCGCAGTCGCCGCCGCCAGCCCGCCCACCACGACCACTTCGGCCACCACCAACCAGGTGAACGGCCGCCGCAACAACCGCCTCATCGCCGGGCCAGACTAGGCAGCTCCCGGTATGAAGAGCAACACTGCCTGTTAACGGTTAACGCAAGGCAACGAGGCCGGCCGATAAGCTCGGTCCTGTGCCGGCCGAGCAACCAGCAGGGTCCTCAGACGAGCCCACGCTCCAGGACGTCCTGCGGGCGCAAACGAGAATCCGCCCCTATCTCAAGCCGACCCCGCTCCGCTGCTACCCGCCCCTCGACCGCCTGACGGGCACCGAGACCTGGGTCAAGCACGAGAACCTCAATCCCACCGGCGCCTTCAAGGTCAGGGGCGGGATAAACCTCATCTCCCAGCTCGACGACGAGACAAGAAGCAAGGGCGTAATCGCCGCCTCGACCGGCAACCACGGCCAGTCCGTGGCCTTCGCCGCCAAGCTCTTCCAGACGCCAGCGATCATCTGCGCCCCCGAGAACGCCAACCCGGTCAAGGTCGAAGGCATGGAAGACCTGGGCGCCGAGGTGATCCTCAAGGGCCGCGACTTCGATGAGGCGCGCGAGCACTGCGAGGCACTGGCCCGCGAGCACGGCTACCGCTACATCCACTCCGGCAACGAGCCCGACCTCATCGCGGGCGTCGGCACCCACACGCTCGAGCTGCTGGAGGAGCAGCCGAACGTCGAGGTGATCATCGTCCCGATCGGGGGCGGCAGCGGCGCCGCCGGCGCCTGCACTGTGGCCAAGGCGATCAACCCCGAGATCGAGGTGATCGGGGTCGAGTCAGAGCAGGCGCCGGCCGCCCACGACTCCTGGCGCGAGCGCCGCCTCGTCGAGCGCCCGAACAGCACGCTGGCGGAAGGCCTGGCGACGAGAACGGCGTTCGAGCTGACTCAGCGCATCCTGAGGCGGCTGCTCGATGACTTCGTGCTTATCAGCGACGAGGAGCTGCTGGCCGCCAACCGCCTCCTGATCGAGAAGACGCGCACGCTCGTCGAGCCCGCCGGGGCCGCGCCGCTGGCCGCGGCCCTCCGGCTGAAGGAGCGCCTGCGCGGAAGGCGGACGGCGCTGATCTGCACCGGAGCCAACATCAGTCCCGTGCAGCTGGCGCAGGTGCTCGCCGCCCGCTGAGCGTCAGCGCGGCGACGCCGGCGGCCAGCACCGAGAAGCCGGCCGCAAACAGGAAGATCTCGTGGAACTCGACCACGAAAGCCGCGATAGCGGCGTCCTCCAGCCATTTGAGCTTGTCGTGGACGCTCAGGCCGGCGGGTGGCTCGCCGCGCGCGGCGACCAGCTGATTCACGCGATGGAGCCCGTAAGCGGTGAGGGCTGAGAGGGCGACGACCATGCCCATCGTCCGCGCTGCCACGACCAGGCTGGACACGAACCCGAGCTCGCCCGCGCGCGCCACGGCCAGGGCGCTCGCCGCCAGTGGCGCCGCCGCCAGCCCGAAGCCCAACCCGAGCGCGGCCAGCTCCAGATAAGCCCGCGCCCCGCCATGCAGCTCGCCCGCCGACCAACCGGCGAGCACGAAGAAGAGCGCCGCCGCCAGGAGCAGTCCCAGAGCCGCCGGCAGCCTGAGCCCGATCCGCCCGGCCAGCCAGCCGCCCAAGACGGCGCCCAGGGGGACGCCGGCGAGGAACGCCGTCAGCAGCAGCCCGGCTCCGCGCTGATCGACCGCGAGCACGGCGCGCGCGAAGACGGGCACGTCGACGAGCACTACGATCAGGCCGGCGCCCACCAGCAGGTTGGCCGCGAGAGCGCCGGCGAGACCTGCGTTCCAGCTCAGCGCGCGCCTCTGGCGGTAGACGTACGCGCCGACCAGGATGATGCCCAGCCCCAGCAGCGGCGCCCACGCCCCGTTCAGCGCGCGTACGTCGGGCTGGTCGGGATAGAGTGCCGCCGCCACCAGCGCCAGCCCCAGGCCCAGCGGCAGGGCGGAGGCTACATCGAAGCGCGCGGAACGTATAGCCGGCGCGCGGGACCCACGCCAGAGGCCGGTGCCGAGCACGATCGCCAGCGGCACATTAAGAAGGAAGACGCCGCGCCAGCCGCCGAGCAGGATGGCGAGTACGAACCCGTAAACGGGTCCGACGACGCTGCCCAGCTCCTGCAGGCCGCTCACCCAACCCAGCGCCAGCTCGCGACCGCGGCTCGGGTAGAGGTCGGCGGCCGAGGCCAGCGCCAGGGGGACGAGAGCGCCCCCGCCCAGACCCTGGAGTGCGCGGCCCAGCACCAGCACCGGCAGCGAGGCCGCCAAGCCGGTCAACGCCGAGCCGGCCGCGAAAACCCCGAGGGCCGCCAGGGCGACCGGCACGCGCCCGCGGGCATCGGATGCGGCTCCGAAGAGCGGCAGCGCCGACACGTAGCCGACCAGGAACCCACCTACGATCGGGCTCGCCTCCTGGATCCGGTCGACGGACAGCGAGAGGTCGCTGAGCATGCCCGGCATCAGGGTGGATACTGCGTAGGCGTCGAGCGCCGCCAGGAAGAGCCCCGCGACGAGCAGGAGGAGTCCGGTTCGGCTCAGGGCGTGGGCCGGACGACGGTGACGGGCGCGTCGTAGTCGTGCATGGTGATGTCGACCGTGGTCGCCTTGCCGGCTTCGAACAGTGGCCCGGCAAGGAGGACGCGGTACAGGCGATGGTCCGAGCGGCCGATCCAGAGCGTGGCCTTGATGTCGCCCGCCGGCTTGAGGCCCGTGATGAGCCCCGCCACCTGGTCGGCGGTGTATGTCGCCTGGACCTTATCGCAGTCGATCGCGCCTACTTTCTCGGTGCCCAGGTAGCTCGGGCTGCTGCCCCTCGCCAGCAGGGCGGGCAGTCCCTTCTGGGAGTCGAAGAGTGCCGCCAGGTCGGGCAGCTGCGCCGCCTGTTCGGACGTGACCTCGCTGAATTTGCCAAAGGGAACCTTCACGAACACGTGGCCGTCGACGGTGATGACCCGGAGGTCGACCAGGAAGTCCTGCTGCTTGACCTTGAGCGTGGTGTCGCTCGAGCTCGGGAGTGCGATCTGCGTCTGGGCCGCCGCCAGGGTGAAGCCCTGATAAGCGACGCCGGGGCCGAACTTCACGTCGGCGCTCAACGAATGCACCGAAGCCATCGCCGTCGACGACTGCCGGAGCAGCGCTGCCGGGTCGGGCGGGGCACTCCCCGGTCCCGAGCAGGCGGCGAGAGCCACACCCGCAACGGCGATGACGGCGCCCAGGATTCTTCGCATCACGAGCAGCCTACCCGCGCCCACTCATCCATCCGAATCTTTCAGCACCAGAGCGGAGGCGGTTGTGACACCGTGCGGCCGCCGAGCGCGCCCCAACAGCAGGGCCGTCAGCGCGGCCGATACCGCCTGGGCGGCGGACGCGGCGCCGAGGGCGAGAGTGCTCGAGAAATCAGCCAGCGGCCCGGCCACGCCGTTGCCGAGCGGAAGCCCGGCCGCGTTCAGGCTCATTGAGATCGACATCGCGCGGCCGAACCAGCGCGGATCGGTGGCGCGTTGGCGGAGGCCGAACATGGCGATGTCGGCGGGGCCGAGCAACAGTCCGTAGACGGCCATACCGGCGGCGGCGATCATCAGGTTGGGCGCGATCGCGACCGTGACCAGCGGCAGCACCGCCAGGCCGTAAGTGGCCACCATTACGCGCACCTCGCGTCCCTCCGTCCGCAGCCAGGCACCCGAGATGACGTTGGAAACGACGCCCGCCACCCCGCTCGTCGACCACAGGAGTCCGACCTCGAAAGCGCTGCCGTGGAGGCGCGCGAGGACCATCACCGGGATCGCCACCGCCATGATCCCGGCGGCCAGGTTGGCGAAGGGGAGGACGAGCGTCAGGCCGCGCAAAACAGGATTGGCGAACACGTAGCGGAGGCCGTCGGCGGCGTCGCGGAGGACGTGCTGACCCGAATCGGAGGTGGGCGGTTCCGCGACCCGTATGAGCAGGAGGCCGGCCACGATCCAGGTGGCACCGATCGCGGCGACGGCGGTCACCGGTCCAGCCGCGGCGACCAGGTACCCGGCGAGGGCGGGGCCGAGAACGTTCGCCGCCCGCCAGGTGGAGGCGTCGATGGCATTGCCGCGGTCCCACATCTGGCGTGGGAGCTTGAGCGGCAGCAATGAGCGCGAGCCCGAGATGGCGAGCGGGAGGGTCAGGGAGGAGAGGCCGACCACCAGCACGAGCAGCCAGGGCGCCAGCACGCCGGTGGTCGCCAGTACAGCGAGCGCGAGGCCGGTGAGGGCTCCGACCAGGTAGTCGACGATCACCAGGTGCACCCGGCCGTAGCGGTCGAGCAGGGCGCCCGCGAGCGGGCTCAGCACGAGCCCTGGGAGCATTCCGACGAGGCCAACGATGCCGGCCAGCGAGGGCGAGTGAAAGCGCTCGAGCACGAAGAGGATCAGGGCGAGGCCCCACATCTGGCCGCCCAGGCGCGCGAGCAGCATCGAGGCGGTCAGGCGCGGAATGCCGGGCACGCGAAAGGCGTCGCGATAGGTGTTGGGCAAGCCTCGGATTGTAGGGTCGGTCGTCAGGGCCCTAGTTATAGTGGCAATATCAGAAAAGGCCAGCACAGGATATGGTGACAGAGGAATGAGACTGGACTGGCCGCGCCTGCGCGACCAGGCCATCGTGCTGGTGGCCGCGGTCCTCCTGCTCCAGGCGCTGGGTCACCTGCTCGATTACTTCCTCCGGATTTTGGTCGTGCTGCTCCTGGCGAGTCTGCTGGCCTTCGCGCTCGAGCCGCCGCTGCAGAAGATCGACCGCTTCCTGCCGCGCTGGATGGCGGCGATGGCGGTCTACGCCGGGGCGGCCGGATCCATCGCCATCCTGGCGGCGATCTTCGGCCAGCAGCTGGCGACGCAGGTGCATCAGCTGGCGACGCAGCTGCCGGCCTACATCGATCGCATTGGGACCGTGGTCGAGCACACGGCCGCCGCCTATGGCTTCCCGGTGTCCCAGTCGCAGCCGACGTCGGCGATCGCGACCACCCTCACGGGCGCCGCCCAGCAGGTGGTGACAACGAGCGCCAGCATCGCGGGCATCGTCGTCGGCGGCTTCGTCGACACGGTCCTGGTGCTGGTGATCGCCTTCTACTTCATGATCGACGGCCGCCGCTTCCGGGACCTGTCGCTTCGCCTCGTCCCGGCCGAGCACAGGACCAAGGTCGAGTTCGTCGAGGATGCCGTCTGGCAGGTCGTGGGCTCTTACATCCGGGCGCAGCTTGCTCTGGCCGCCATGATCGGAGTGGCCGCCGGGGTTGGCTGCTGGGTGCTCGGCGTCCACTACCCGCTGGTGATCGCGGTGCTCGCCTTCCTTTTCGAGCTGGTGCCGATGGTGGGTCCGGTACTGAGCGCGATCCCCGCGGTGCTGATCGCGCTCTTCCAGGGCATCCCGCTGGTGCTCGAGGTCGCCGTCTACTTCTTCTTCATCCAGCAGGTCGAGAATCAGATCCTGGCGCCGCGGATGTCGGGGCACGCGGTCGGTCTCCATCCGGTGGCCGCGCTCGTGGCCCTGGTCGCGGGCGCCGATGTGTTCGGGATCTTCGGCGCGCTCTTCGCCGTCCCCGTGGCCGGCGTGCTCGCCGTTCTTGCCCGGGCGGCGCTGAAGGCCTGGCGCGGGGAGCCCGTGCTGGACCCCAAAACGGGCGCGCGGATGGCGCCTGCGGTACGGAATCGGCGGCGATCCCTGACCGGTTAACGTTCCTTCGGGATGAATCGCCTGCTCGACCGGGTTTCGGTGCTGCTCGTGGCTCTGGCCGCGATGCTCTGGGGGACCGACGCGCTCTGGCGCGTGCCGATCCTCAACCACATGCCCAAAGACTCGCTCCTGAGCTCGACGGCGATCGTCTTCATGGAGCACCTGATCCTGACCGTCTGCTCGATCCCGCTGCTCTTACTCGCGCGGCGCGAGATTGCCCGCCTGCGGGGGTCGCAGTGGCTGGCGATCATCGCGATCGGCGTCGGCGCCTCGGCGCTGGCGACGGTGCTCTTCACCATGTCCTTCGGCTACGGCCACTACATCGAGACGCTGCTCCTCCAGAAGACGCAGCCGCTGGTCGCGATCCTGCTCGCGGGGGTCTGGCTGCGCGAGAGGCTCTCGCGCGCGGGCTACGCGCTGATCCCGATCGCAGTCATCGGCGCCTACCTGATAGCGGTCCCGGTCCCGCTCCAGCCTCAGCTGGCCTGGGCCGACTTCCACGTCGCCGCCGCGCTGCTCGCTCTCGGCGCCTCGGCGCTGTGGGGCGCCGCCACCGTCTTCGGGCGCTACGCGCTGGCCGGCGTGAGCTTCACGACGCTGACCGGCCTCCGCTTCACAACCGGCTTCCCGGCCCTGGCCGTGGTGCTCTTCCTGCTCGGCGGCTCGGGCGCCTTCATGCACTACCGCGCCGCCGACGTGCCCCTCTACCTCGCGGTGGCCCTGCTCCCCGGGATGATCGCGATGCTGCTCTACTACCGCGGCCTGGCCAGCACCCCGGCGTCGATAGCGACTCTGGCCGAGCTCGCCTTCCCGATTACCGGCCTGGTCATCAACTACCTCTACTTCCACCAGCAGCTGACGCCCTGGCAGTTCGCGGGCATCGTGATCCTGTGGGGCTCGCTCGCGATCCTCGACTACCTGAACGCCCGGCGGCCGGCGCGGCTGGAGCGCGGCGCCCGGGCGCTACCTGCCGCCGAGCCCGCCTGAGGAGCGCGGTTCACCCGCCTGATCCGGAGCTCGGGACTCGGGGTTCGTCTGCCCGCACCGAGATCCGGACGGGTCGGTCGTAGAAGAGGTAGTCCCACGCCCAGTTCACGAGCACGATCACGCGGGACCGAAAGCTGATCACGTTGACCAGGTGCACGGTGAGCCACATCACCCAGCCCAGGAACCCGCTCAGCTTGACCGGCCCCAGCTGGGCGACCGCCGAGTTGCGCCCGATCGTGGCCATGATCCCGGGGTCGCGATAGCGGAACTCGGTGGGTGGCTTGCCCGCCAGCAACAGCCGGATGTTGGCCGCCGCCTGCTTGGCTTCCTGGTGCGCCACCGGAATCAGCATCGGCAGCTCGCCCCCGTCCTGCTCTGTCGCCCCCATGTCGCCGATCACGAAGACTTCGTCATGTCCCGGGACCTGGAGCGTCGGGCGAACGACGGCGCGCCCGTTGCGAGCCACGGGAAGCCCGATTGCGCGGGCCAGGCCTGTCGCGCGCACCCCCGCCGTCCAGATCACCGTGTTCGCTGCCAGGTGGTGGCCGTCGGTCAGCTCGACGCCGCCCCCGTCGACCTCCTTGACCAGGGCTCCGAAGCGCACGTCGACGCCCTTCGACTGCAGTGATCGGAGGGCGGCTGCGCTCAGCCGGGGATCGAAAGTGGCCAGCAGGCGGTCGGCGCCCTCGAGTAGGACGATGCGGACCTCTGACAGGTTGGCGCCGCGAAAGTCCTGGCGCAGCGCGAGCCGCACCAGCTCCGAGAGGGCACCGGCGTACTCGACACCCGTCGGTCCGCCGCCGACCACGGCGAAGGTGAGCAGTGCGGCCCGGCTCTCCGGATTGGTCTCCCAGCGTGCGCGTTCGAAGCGGGTGAGGACCCAGTTGCGCAGAGCCATCCCCTCGGGCAGGGTCTTGAGACCGATTGCGTGCTCCTCGATGCTCTTGTTCCCGAAGTAGTTGCTCACGCTCCCGGCGGCCAGAACCAGGTAGTCGTAGGCCACCTCGCCGCGGTCGGTCAGCAGCACCTTCCGGTCGAGATCGGCGCCCGTGACGCGGGCGAGCATGAAGTCGGCGTTGTGGAGGGGGCGGAGCAGCGACCGGATCGAATGGGCCACCTCGGCGGGTTCGAGCAGGGAGGACGCCACCTGGTAGAGCAGGGGCGTGAACAGGTGGTAGTTGTTGGCGTCCAGCAGGAGCACGTCCACAGGTGCCTTTCGCAGCTCGCGCGCGCACCTCAGGCCGCCGAAGCCGGCGCCGA
The DNA here is from genome assembly GCA_964640005.1 of uncultured Actinomycetes bacterium. GTDB lineage: Bacteria > Chloroflexota > Dormibacteria > Dormibacterales > Dormibacteraceae > CAZHAC01. The sequence goes on from CAZXGB010000033.1 coordinate 16,600, forward strand.
CGATGACCACCCGCGGTCGCGGCCGATTCGCCACAAACACATGCTGGACTAACGCGACGCCTGAGGGAGGCCGCCCGTTTACAGGCTCTGTTGACAGGCCCCCCTAAGCTGACGCCGTCCCCCGGGAGGGGGGCTTTGGCGGGGGGCTCTTGGGAGTAGTGCTTAAGGATCGCGCGAAGCGGTACTTGGGGACCCAGCGGCGCGGACCGCGAAGCGTCGACTAAGCTCACGACCCAGTGAGCCGCTTCCTCCTCACCGCCGGTGAGCTCCGGGCTCGCGGCGGCGGCAAGTGGGCCAGCTACCCCCCGGACGTCCTGCCCGCCTGGGTCGCCGACATGGACTTCCGGCCCGCGCCCGCCGTCCACGACGCCATCCGCCACTTCAGCGACACCCAGGACTACGGCTACGGCTTGCTCACCGACCTCGAGCCGCTGTACGAGGCGTTCGCGGACTGGATGGAGCGCCGCCACGATTGGTCGCCCGACCCGACCCTGACCCACGCCACGATGGACGTCGTCCAGGGCATCGTGGCCACGATCGTCGCCTTCTCGGAGCCGGCCGAAGGCGTGATCGCCCAGACGCCGGTCTACCCGCCGTTCCTCAGCGCCATCGCGAACACGGGAAGGCGTCTGGTCGAGAACCAACTGATCGAGAACGACGCGGGCTACCGGGTCGACATCGAGGGCCTCGCCGCCGCCGCCGCCGGCGGCCACGCCCGCCTGCTCCTGCTCTGCAACCCGCACAACCCGACCGGCCGGGTGCTGACCCGCGACGAGCTGGTCGCGATCGCCGGCATCGCTCACGAGAACGACCTCACGATCGTCTCCGACGAGATCCACGCCGACCTCGTCTACCCGGGCGCCAGGCACATCCCGATGGCGGCGCTCGCGCCCCAGCGGACGGTCACCCTGACCTCGGCGACCAAGAGCTTCAACATCCCTGCCGTCCGCACGGCGGTCGCCCACTTCGGCAGCCCTGAGCTCAAAGACCGCTTCGACCGCGCGATCCCCGAGCACCTCCTGGGCTGGCCGAGCCGCTTCGGGGTGGCGGGCACGATCGCCGCCTGGCGAGAGGGCGAGGCCTGGCTCGACGAGGTGATGCGCTACCTGGAGCGAAACCGGCGGGCCGTTGGCGAGTGGGCGACCGCCATGCAGCTTCCCCACCACCAGCCGGAGGCCACCTATCTGGCCTGGTTCGACTTCCGAGGCCTGCGGATTCCCCAGGAGACGTCGCCCCAGGAGTACTTTCTCGAGCGGGCGAAGGTGGCGCTCAGCGACGGAGCGATGTTCGGCGAGCCCGGGCGAGGCCACGCTCGGCTCAACTTCGCGACCTCGGCCGAGATCCTGGACGAGGTCTTGGTCCGGCTGAGCAGCGTGCTCGACTAGAGGCCTCCTCCCCGCTTGCCAGGGAGGTGCCTCGGCGCAGCCTGGGCGGAGGGGTCAGAATGGGTCAGACACCAGAGGAGGCGAGAAGGTATGCACCCAGACCTGGTTCCCGGCAAGCGCTTCCCTGACCTGCAGCTGCCCGATCACACCGGCCACGTCCGGCGCCTGTCCGAGCTGCCGGGTGGCGATCCCCTGATCCTCAACTTCTATCGAGGCTGGTGGTGACCCAAAGAGCAGCAGTTCCTGCGGCAGCTGGTCGAGCTGCAAAATGAGGTCGAAGTCGCCTACACGCGCATGGTCTCGGTCACGGTCGACCCGCCCGAGGTCGTAAGCGCCTTCCGGGCCGGCCTCGGGGCTCGCTGGACGATCCTCTCCGACAGCGGGCGCGAGTGGATGGAGCGGCTCGACCTGGAGGAGACGACGGATCCACTCCACCGGCCCTACGTCCCATTCACGTTCAGCCTCCACCCCGACCTCACGATCCACCAGGTCTATGACGGCTACTGGTTCTGGGGCCGCCCGACCCTGGAGGACCTGCGGCACGACATGCGAGAGATCAGCCGCCTCATCCGGTCCGACTTCGGATTCCAGGGCGGTTTCCGCCGGTCGGATTCGTGAGATGGCGTGGCTGACGCTCGTAGTGGCGGAAGGCGAGGGCGCTGAGCTCGATCAGCTCCTCGACCAGCTGCGCGGCGCGGGCCGGGTCCTGGCCGGCAGCCGGCTGCTCGACGCCGGCTCCGGAGCGGGGAGCCTATTGGCGCTGGACCGGGAGGCTTGGAAAGAAGCGCGGCAGCGCGCGGCAGGCTATCCGGATGTCCGCGTTCTCCGCGTCTGGGACGAAGTCGTCGGCCAGCGCCAGGGTGCGGAAGCCCCGCTCTACGTGTCGCTGGTAGCGAACACTGACGAGTCTGCGCTCATCTACGACGACCCGACTGTGACCGGCGCCGCCCGGGCAACGATGTCTGGCTTCCTCCCACTGCTGGCGACTCACTTCGTTGCCATTTCGACCTTGATGAACGATTGGAGCCACTGCAGCGGAGCGCTCACCGTGTTCAGTGCCGCGTCGCAACTGGAAGCGGCTTCGCTCGCTACTGCCGATCCGTGGCGCGCTGTCGGTCCGGCCCGGCTCTACCGCCTGGAACAACCGGCATTCAGGCGAGTCGCGCCGCCCGTCGGCCCGAACACTCAGCGCTACGGCGCGTCCAACCCGTGGCCGGGCGGTACTTTCGCGACCTGACGGCCAGAGCCAGCCGCCGAGATGTCAGCCGGAAGCGGCTCGCTTGGGCGGCTTGGGCTCGGGCGGAGGCACCCCCGCCCGCCGTCCTCGGGCCGCCTTGGTACGCGGCAGCCCGGCCGCGAGCTTCTGTTTCCGCGTCAGCACCGGCTCGAAGAGGTCGCCCAGCTCGTCGACCCGCGCCAGCGTCTCGTCGTACTCGAAGCGCAGCAAGCCTGCGTCGCGCTTTTCGAAGCACTCCCGCACCTCGTCCCACGTGACCGGCGTGGAGACCGTGGGGTGCTCGCGCGCACGCAGCGAGTAGACGTTGATCGTCGTCTTGTACTGGTCGTTCTGGCTCCAGTCGATGAGGATCTTCCCCCGCCGCATCTCCTTCTGCTGGCGGCTCACCACCTTCTCCGGCCACTCCCGCTCGAAGTGCTCGGCGATGCCCTTGGACACGTCCTTCGTCTGCTGGTAGTCGACCGGCGTGTTCAGCGGCACGTAGAGCTGCAGTCCTTTGGAGCCGGAGGTCTTGGCGTAGACCTCCATGCCGTTGGCCGTGAACATCTCGTGGAGCCGCAGCCCGACCTCGCAGCAGTCGACGATGTCGGCCGGCGGCCCGGGATCGAGGTCGAAGACCATGCAGGTGGGCTGCTCGATCTTCTTGCCCAGCGAGAGCGAGGTGTGGAGCTCGATCGAGGCCAGGTTGGCGACCCAGATCAGGGTCGGCAGGTCGTCGACCACGCAGTAGCTCATCCAGCGGTCGTTGCCCCAGCTCCAGACCTCGGCCGTGTGGACCCAGGGTGGCCGGTGCTTGGGGCAGTTCTTCTCGAAGAAGAACTCCTGGTCGACACCGTTCGGATACCGCTTGAGCGTCAGCGGGCGGGCCTTCAGGTGGGGGATGAGCGCGGGTCCGATCCGCGAGTAGTAGTCGATCACCTGCGCCTTGGTGAAGCCAGTGGCCGGATAGAGCACCTTGTCGAGGTTGCTCAGCTTCAGCATCCGGTTCTCGATCTGGACCTCGACGGTCTTGCTGCTGCTCACAACTTCTGCGCT
>CAZXGB010000034.1:0-20184 GCA_964640005.1 uncultured Actinomycetes bacterium
CTAGGAGGCGTGGGAGCACCGGAACGAGCGTAGCGGAGCTACGGGAGTGAGGAGCTTGGCTTGGGGTCCCCGCTTGCGGGGATGCCGGCGAGCCGACGACCAACCCCGCGACGCACGTCGCAGGACGCGCGAACGAATAGGTTCCCGCTCGATCGCTTGCGTTCGAGTGGGCCGCCCGCACGGGGGCCGAAGCGCTCCCGACGTTTTCAGCAGCCTGCTCTAACCGAGATAGCTGTGTAGCTTGGCCCTCAGCTTCTGCGCGAGCGACTCGAGGCGCGAAGAGTCGACGAAGAGGATGGAGATCGTCGGGATCTGGTCGATGGTCGCCTCCAGCCCGGCCGGCGTCCGGTCAGCAGACGCGAGCAGGTCTTTGACCTTGCGCGCGCGATTGCCGAGGTCCTCCTCGGTGACCGCCTGCAGCTCCGCGATGACCTGCTCCCAGTCGACGTTGCCACCCCCCGCCGCGGGCGCGGCCGGCCGGCCCTGCGTCCCGAAAGGCGGCGCCGGCTCCGGCGTGGCCGGCGCGACGGGCTGTGGCTCCGGCTGCCAGGACGGCGTCGCTTGGACGGGGTCCGGGGTGTACGCGGGCATGTTGGGCTGGGTGCTGCCCGCCTCAGGAGCAGCTGCCGGTGTCTCAGGTGCCGGAGGCGTTACCGCCTCGGGACGGTATACCGGCATTTCAACCTGGGTCGTCCCGGTCGGAATCTTGCGGCTGCCCACGATCGCGTCCACGTCGAGCCCCTGATGCGGCGCCCCGTCCGAAGCCTTGACCTCGATCACGGCCTCGCGGTCGTCGCAGATCCGGAGCACACCCTCGGCGGTCTCCGAGATGTCGCGAGAGTCGCTCGTGTACGCACCGGTCAGGGCGCCCTCGGTCAGGATGATCACGCCCGTCTTGCCGCCGCCGCGGACCATCACGCTTCCGCTCAGCTTTCGCTTCTCGAGGAACTTCAGGAGGGCGTCGGGGTCGACCCAGGACGCGTAGAGGTCCGAGTACAGCGGCTTGGCGACCGTGAGCTCATAGAGGCCGTTGACGAGCTCGGGGCTGAGCGCGACCACGTCGAGGATTCCCTCGCCGTTCCTGACCGCTTCGTTGAACTCGAACAGCGCCTGGGTGCCAAGCGTCAGGGTAGGATCCTGGCCAGCGTCATACGCGGCCTCCAGCGCCGCGCCCTCCTTGAAGAGGATGAGGCCGGCCGCGTCCTCGGTCAGCAGACGGACGTAGCCCGTGTAGCCCTCGCGCTCGAGGGTCGTGATCAAACGGGGGAAGTCGACGAACGAGGTCTTGAGGGAGTCGTAGATGACCTGACCAGCGGGAACCGGGATTGGCTCCCGTCCGTGCTTCGGTGAGGGCCGGTGCTTCACGCCTTTCCGCTCCTCGTGTTGCTCGCGTTCCGCCTTCGGCTGCTCCCGCGGTCGCGGCGGCTCGACCGGTTCGGGCTTCGTTTTGGCCGCCGGCTGCGGCTCGGGCTCGGGTTCGGGTTCGGATTCGGGTGCCGGTGCGGGCGCCGGCGCCGGCTTCTGTTCCGCGGCCGGCTGAGCCGCCGGTTCAGGCGTCGACGCCGGCGACGCTTCCGCGGGTGCGCTTGTCCCCGCCTGCGCAACGAGCTCAGGGATCGAGCCCCGAACTGTCTCGTCGGCTGGGAGCTTCGCTTTGGGGTCGTAGTCGAATTCGCCGCTCGACCAGTTCAGCGCCTTGACCACCGCCTCGTCCCCCAACGCGCCTTCGCCGACGGCGTGGAACAGGTGCCCGAACAGGAAGTACAGCGTGCAGCTGTGACCGCCTCCGTTGTGCACGTTGAGCGTACCCGTCGCTCGTTCCGACTGCGCGGACTCGAGGAGGGTCTTTAGATTGGTCTCGGTTAGCGATCCGGTGGACTGCAAGCGGTGTTAAGTGTCCTCAAAACTTCGATACGGGCATGCGAACGCGCACCCCTCGATGGGTGAACTCGCACAAGGCTAGTATAGGCAGCGGAATATGTCGATTCCGGGCAGCCGGGCAACGCCGCCTGACACGCCCGGCACCCGCCCCCCTGATCCTGCCCGCCTGCTGCTGATCCGGCATGGGCAGTCGACCTGGAACGACGAACGCAGGATCCAGGGCCAGCTCGACCCCCCGCTGTCCACGCTGGGGCGCGAGCAGGCGCGGCGGCTTGCCGCACGGCTGTCGGGCCGCCAGTTCGAAGGTTTTTACTGCAGCGATCTCCTGCGCACGCGGGAGACCGCGGAGGAGGTAACGCGTGCCATCGGGCGCGAGCCCGTGCTCATGCCCGCCCTGCGCGAGGTCATGCTCGGCGACTGGGAGGGCCTGCGGACCGAGGACATCGAGAAGCGCTTTCCCGAGGACTGGCTGCGCTGGCGCGAGCTGCCGTCCTGGGACATCCCGCCCGGGGGCGAGGGCGCGGCAGCGTTCGAAGCCCGTGTGCACGCGGTCATCGACGAAATTCTGGATCGCCACCCGCACGGCGAGACTCTAATCGTCACTCACGGCGGTGTCATCCAGGTCGCTCTCGGCCGGCTCTTCAGGAGCACGAGCGACGGACTCTTTCCGTTCGTAATCGACAACTGTTCGATTTCGACCTTACTTCGGGGCCCCGCCCGAAGCGTGATCGCCGGGGTCAACGACACCTGCCACCTGGTGTCCGGCCATACCCCTTACACCACCCGCCGGGAGCGATCCGGCGGCCTGGGAGGCGCGTACTGAGCGGGGGCCGGCCTGGCGCGTGGGACCGGCAGCTGGAGGAGCTGGCGAGCGCGGTCGGGGTTCGTGCGCCCCTCCTTCAGTGCTGGGGCTACGGCGAGGTCCAGGACGCCGAGGGCTGGACCGCGGAGCGGGTCGAGCTCGGATCGAGCGCAGCCACCGTCCTGCTCGCGGGTCCGAAGATGGCCCGCTGGGCTTACGTTCCTCGGGGCCCGGTCCCAACCGACGCGGAGGCCGTCGACGCTCTCGTCGAGTGGGCTCGAGGACGGCGCCTGGCCCGGCTGCGCCTGGAACCTGAGGCGCCGGCCGGATTCGCGGAGCAGTTGCGGCTACGTGGCTTCCGCCCGGCGGCCCTCGTGCAGCCCCAGCACACCCTGATCGTGCCCCTGGCCGGTGAGGAGGAGATGCTGGCTTCCTTCAAGCCCAAGCACCGCTACAACATCCGGCTCGCGTTGAAGCGAGGCGTCGAGGTGGCGATCGAGGACGACCCTCGAGAGCTCGACCGTCAGCACGCGCAGACGGCGGTCCGCCAGGGAATCGCGGCCGCGGCTCTGGGTGCCTATGAACGCCGCCTCCGCGAACTGCCCGACTGCCACATTTACGTTGCCCGGCACGGCGGCCGGCCCCTTGCCGCAATCATGGTCGCCCGCTTCCACGGTCGTGCCTATTACCTCTTCGGCGGCTCGAGTGGCGAGCGGCGCGACTTGATGCCGACCTACGCGGTCCAGTGGGCGGCGATGCGCGACGCCGCCGCCGGCGGATGTGCCGAGTACGACCTCTGGGGCGTACCGCCGAGCGACGACCCCACTCATCCATGGCATGGGCTCTGGCAGTTCAAGACAGGGTTCGGCGGGAGTCTGGTCGGCTATGCCGGGGCCTGGGACCTGGTGCTGCGGCCGGCGGCCGCCGCCCTTCTGGAGGCGGGCGACCGCTTGCGGCGAGGCGTGCGAAGCGCAGCGCGTTGGCGTAACATTCGCTAACAAATCTTCTGCACCCGACCAAGCTGTAGTGCAGGTCTTAATAGCTGATGACTCGACCGCAGAACGAGAGCCAGGACTCCACGCCGCGCAAGGTGCTGATCGTCGACCCGGAATTGTCCGTCCGGCGCGAGGTTCGCGTCGCCTGCGAGCAGGACGGCTTCGAAGTCGTCGAGGCGGAATCCGGCGCCGACGCCTTGCGCGAGTTCGAGGAGCAGAAGCCCAACGTCGTGCTGCTCGAGGTGACGCTGCCTGACATAACCGGGTTCGACGTTTGCCGAGAGCTCCGCAAGCTGGACGGCGCGACGCCGATCATCATGGTCAGCTCCCGCTCCGACGAGATCGACGTGGTGGTCGGCCTCGAGATCGGCGCCGACGACTACCTGGTCAAACCCTTGCGCCTGCGCGAGCTGCTGGCCCGGATCGCCGCCCATCTGCGCAAGTCCCGCACCGACGCCTTTGACTTCAACCGTGGGCGAATGGAGTTCAAAGACCTGGTCATCGACGTCAACGAACGTCGGGTCATGCGCTCGGGCGAGGAGGTCGACCTGACGCACACCGAGTTCGACCTGCTCTCATACCTGGCGCAGAACGCGGGCAAGGTGCTCAGCCGGGAGAAGATCCTGAACACGATCTGGGGTTACGAGTACCCCATCGAGACCCGAGTCATCGACGTCCACATCCGCAACCTGCGGCGCAAGATCGAGCCCCAGCCCGCGCGGCCCTTCTACATCCTCGCCGTCCCCGGGATCGGCTACCGCTTCACGAACGCCCGCTCCGGCTAGCCTCCGCCTTGCGCGGCCGCGACAGGGGCCCGCACCGTCTCACTCGGTGGCAATGAGGTTGGCCACCAGCTCGGGTTGGTCAACCTGGACATAGTGGCCGGCGCCGTCCAATAGATGCAGTTCGGCGTTCGGGAAGAGCGCGGCGAACCTCCTGGCAACGCGAGGATTCAGATAGCGATCCCGGGCCCCGAAGATCACCCGCACCGGTGGCTGGAAGCGGCGCACGTCCGGGATGCGCCGCCTACGCCCGAATACTGTGCCCAGCAGATCGTCGTTGAGTCGCCAAAACGCCGGACGTGCGGGCAGGAACTGGTCGTACAGCTGGGCGACCAGGGGCGCGCGGAGATCGGAGTTCTCTATGAACCGACCGACCTGCCAGGTGTACAGGCGGCGATCGAGGTCGGGTCGCCGGCGGACGAGAGCGCGAGCGGCGGAGCGGATCACCGGCGTGGAGTACAAAGCGATGGCGGGTGGGCGGCGCAGGCTGGGCGTCCAGTGGTAGTAAGTGTTGAGCAAGACCAGTGTCGCTACCCGCTCGGGGTTGGCGAGCGCCCAGTCGATCGCTGGAGGACCGGACGCGTCGTGCGCCACCAGGGTCAGCGGGCCGGCTCCAGCGTGCTCCTGGACGGCGTCGACGACCGCGGCGAGATCACCAACCTGGTTCGCCGAGGTATAGGGATAGCCGTCCGGCTTGTCCGAGCGTCCCCAGCCAAGGAAATCAAAGCGCGCCACCGGCCGGCGCCCCGCCAGATATAGCAGCAGCCGATCGTAGAGGTGGGTGCTGTCGGGGAAGCCGTGCATCAACACGACCGGCAGCCCAGGGCCGGGTGTCAACTCCGCATACAGCCGGTGAGGCCCTCGCGCGACGGTCAGTGCGCCGGTCGTCTGGTCGGCCACCGCCTCCTCCTCCTCTAGTTGAAGGCCGAGCGTAGTGACCGCGCTCAGCAGGGTGGGCACGGATTCGGCGTCACGTTGAAAAGACGGATGGAACGTGTCTGCGAGCCCGGGCAGCATGTCGGCGTCGGGGCATTCTGCGTGGGGGGTGAAGGCGCCGCGGGATTGACGGCGGGTGGCTGAGGATTTTGCCCCTGCACGGGAGGCGGCAGGGCGTTGGCGGGCGGTGGCGCGACCTCCTGCGGCGGTGCAGCCGGTTGCTCCGGCGGCAGCACCTCGGCCGGCGCCGGCGCTTGGGGCGGCGGTTGCGCTGGTGCTGCTGGCGGTGGAGACTCGGCGGGCGGGTTGACGTTGGCCGGCGTGGCCCGGTTCAGCATCCGGGGGCCGGGCTGGATCGGCTTGTCCGCGGTGTAGACGTAGATGGCACCGGCGACGGCAATGACGACGATGCCGATGCCGACGCCGGTGGCGACCGTCGCGATGCTGACGCCCGCCCCTTCAGCCGCGCTCAGCCCAAGCCGCCCGAGCAAACGCCGCCAGAAGCTCTGCTCCACCGCCGACGTCGCGGCCTCCGCACCAGCCTCGCCCGCGGCCTCCGCACCAGCCTCGACGCCAGCTTCGCCCGCGGTCTCAGCTCCAGCCTCGCCTGCAGTCTCGGCTCCGGCCTCGCCCGCGGTCTGGGCTCCAGCCTGGCCAACGGGAAACTTGCCGCCTACGTGGATCTTGTCGGAGACCTCTTGCATGAGCTGCTGGTAGCCCGAAGGCGTTACCTGCTTCGCCCGTTCAATGAGTTCCAGGCATTCCTTTGCCTTCCGGCTATAGAACGCGGCCTGCTCCGGATAGGCGGCAGCTTCGCCAGACGTGGCTAAGGCTTCAAACGTTTGCGCTTGGCTTTGCAGCCACCCGATCAAACCGCTCCGCAGAAGACCGATGTCGATGGTCACTTCGTCCACTCCTCAAGGTGACGCAGCCGGACGTGAGGCCGGCTGACTGGCGGCAGGCGACGGGGTGGGTTGACTCGCCGCGGGCACGGGAGTCGTCGGCTGAATGGCAGCGCGCGCCGGCGCTGATGACTGGCTAACAGAAGGCGAGGCCGCCGGCGATCCACTTGCGGAAGGCGTCGGCGAGCCACCTGCGGAAGGCGTCGGCGTCGGCGATTCACTTGGCGAAGGCGTTGGCGCCGGGCCGGCCGCCGGATCGATCACTGGAATCCCTGGCGGAGCCGGCGCGTCGCTCGTGCCGAGCGTGCCGGCGGGTCGTACGAAAGGCCGGCGCGTGCGCGGGTCGACGAGCACGAAGACGTTGATGATCGTGGGTGGTGGCCGGACGACCACGATCGTCGTTTGACTGAAGCTGGGCCAGACGTAACCGCGGTAGACCGGGTAGGTCGTGACCGCGACCGGCTGGATCAGAGGATTGCCGCAGGCACAGCGAACCCGGGGGACGCCGTACTTGTCGACGAGGACCGCCGTCCCCGCCTGGAGCACGGACTGGAACTGCGTTGCCCTGCCGTTGAAGTAGCCGTGATTGGTGACCCGGGTGTCCGCGCGCAGGACGACCGGCGTCAGCTCACTGACATAGGTCCCGATCTGGTCAACCCTGATCGGGCCGCCCTGGCTCCAACGCAAGTTGGGGTCGCTGTCGAGCGCTCCCGCCCAGGCCGCCGCCTTGCCTGGGTTGGCCGCGAGGAAGGAGACCAGCTGCTGGGAGTCGCAGGTTCCGACGTTCTGGGTGCCACCGTAGAGCCCCGGGGTTGAACCAGAGGAGGCCTGCACGGCAACCTGCCCGCCGGCGGGCGGGGATTGAGGCGCCGGCGTCGGGGGAGGCGCGGAGGGCGCCGGCGCCACGCTTGCCGTGAAGGGATGGGAGCCGGAGCTCGCTGTGTCCTCGAGGAAGATCTCCCCGCTTCCAGCCGGCCTGGCGAGGCGGTTTGCGATCAGGAATCCGGAGAGCGCCAGCAGGATGGTGACAGCGCTGCTTGTGAGCATCACAACCAGGCGCTTTCTGCCGGGCGTCATCTGCCTCTCCAGGTGTTGGCGCCACCGGCTCACGCAAGCGATCACCGGCCGCACCTCGGGCCTCTGTCCGAGTCTCGACCGCCGCCTCTAGCTCGTCATGACGGATCAGTCATTTCGGGACGGTTGGCCTCGCAACCGGGGAAGCGGTCGACTACGCTGCCCAAAAGACCGCTCAGGGGATACGGGCAGCCGCGATCGATGCGGTGTGCGGAGAAGAGCCATGGCGAGTCGAAGTTCCAAGCGCGAGTCCTCGGTCACCAGACGGCGGCGGACCGTAACCAGCCCTGACCCGCTCGGCGACCTGACCCGAGTGCTGGTGGTCGCCGTGCGAGGTGGGCTGGCCGACGCCGTCGGGTCAAGCCTGGGCAGCACTCGGTTCGCCGTTCAATGGGCGGCGGATGCCGCGGAAGCGATCGAGATGATGAACGGCTGGCAGCCGCATCTCGTCCTCGTCGCCGTGGATTCCGGGGCAGGTCGCCTACTCGACTGGGTTCGCCGTCAGGCATTCCCGGTTGAGCGTCTCCCGGTCATCGCATTGACGCGACGCGGGGACCTGAAGAGCAAGCTGGCGGCGTTTCAGCGGGGAAGCGATGACGTCCTCCAGGTGCCCTTCTGCCCCGAGGAACTGCTTGCTCGCTCACTGGCCCTTTTGAGGCGCACGTATGGCCGGGGCGGCCCATTCGAACCGGTGCTGCGGGCGGGCAACCTGGAGATCGACATGCTCCAGCGATCCGCTCGCGCCGGACCCTCAGAGCTGCATCTGACGTCGCTCGAGCAGGGACTGCTCTGTCTGCTGGCGGCCAACGCAGGGCGTCCGCTGACGCGCAAGGAGATCCTGGACGCGCTCTGGGGTGTCGATCACATCGCCGAGAGCAATGTGGTCGACCGGCATGTGCGCAGCCTTCGCAGCAAGCTGCGAGACGACTGGCACCGGCCCCAATTCATCGCCACGGTCCCCGGACGGGGCTACCGCTTCGTCAGCTGAAACTGGCTGTCGGCCGGGGCGACTAGAGCACCCGGACGAGGCCCAGCTCGGACCGCGTCCACCAGGATTCGGGCTCGACAGCTGCGATCGACCAGTCGAGGTCGCCGGCATTGATGGCCGCCTTGCAGGACTTGCAGTGCCCGAGCTCGTCCACCGCCAGCGGCTCGCCGCAAGATGGGCACCGGTGGGCCAGGACTCCACCGGCCTCGGGCGTTCGCGTCCCGGCCGGCCGCGACAGCGTCCAGTGCTCGGTCAGCCGCTGGTCGACGCCGTCACCCGCGACTCGCTGACCGTCGGCTCCCACGACCTGGCGAGTCGCCACCGAGACTACTCTTACGACCACGACGTCGTTGCCGGCGGCCACCTGCGCATGCTCCAGCTCGACGCCCTGCACGTTCAGGTTCTCGAGCAGCAGGTGCCGGCGCTGGTCGCCTAGCAGCGCCACCTCACGGCTCCAGCGTCCCGCCAGGTCGCCCGCCAGGTAGGGCCGAACCGGTTCCAGGTCGCCGTCCTGGAGCGCCTGCTGGACCAGGAAGTAGGCCATCTCGAAGCGTTCCAGGAAGGCATCGCTGTCGAAGCCCGGATCCCGCTCGGCGATGGCCGCCACGCCCGCCCGGGCTTCCGGTTCGACGGCCGTCTGCGACGCGTCTCCGTAGACCGCATCCGCGGCATTCGCTTCCCACTGGTCGGCCTGATCGATGCGCGCCAGCACCCAGTCGTAGCGGCCGCTGGTGATGGCGGCGCGGCAGTAGGCACACTCGCCGACCTCGTTGATCTCCGCCGGCGCGCCGCAGTTGGGGCACGTCTGATCGAGCAGGCCCTTGGCCGGCGTGGAAGTGCCGGTCGTGCGCTCAAAGGTCCAGTACTCGGTGAACGGGCGCTGGACGCGATCTCCGAAGACCACACGGCCGTCGCGCTCGTCTACCTCGTAGTCGGCGGCGCTGGCGTCGATGCGGACGGTCACGTGGTCGTAGCGCTGGCCATGATTGGCAGCCGCGAACTCGACGTTGGTGATCGCCAGGTCCTCCATCCGGTTGACCTTGTGCAGCGTGACCAGCTGGCGGACTTGCGTGAGCCAGCCGAGGTAGAGGCCGCGGCCCATGAACGGGCGAGCGGGAGTCAGGTCGCGTGTCTCCCAGGCCTGTTGGAGCGTGAAGAAGGCATTCCGCACGCGGTCGAGGAAGCGCCGGCGGTCGAATGCGGGGTCGGCCGCACCGATCGCCGCCAACCCGGGTTCAGGGTCGAGCCGCGCCGCCGGCGGAGCGGCTATCGGCTGCGGCTCCCAGGTCTGATCGGGACGGGAGCCGCGTCCGGCGTTGGCCAGGAAGGTCAGGAGCAGGATGAAGAGGACGAAGGTCAGGAGGCCGCCGCCGCCCCAGAAGAGGAAGGGCAGCCACCACAAGCCGAAGCCGCCGAAACCACCCCTGCCGAAGCCGCCGCCGCCGGTATATCCGCCGCCGCCGCCGGTGGACCCGCCGCCAGTGTGCACCCCGCCGCCGCCGCCACCACCACCGCTCACGTGACCGCCACCGCCGCCGCCGCCCGCGTGGCCACCGCCGCCGCCGCGTGCGAAGGCAGCGCCGGGGAGGAGGGCGACCAGTAGAGCGGCGGTCAGGACGCCGATGAAGATCGCCCGGCGGGTCCACTCGGGATGCGCGTCGAGACGGACTCGGAGTCGGAGCAGATGCGTGGACAGGTGATTCATGGCGCGGAGCCGTTCAGCGGGCTGCCGCACTGGCTGCAAAAGCGGCTGCCCGGGGCGTTCTCGGTCCCGCAGCTCGCGCAGCGGAGCGCCAGCGGCTTGCCGCAGTTGGAGCAGAAGCGGGCGCCGGCAGGGTTGGTGGCGCCACAGCTCGCGCAGGTGACCGTGCCGACTGGGACAGCGGGAGGCGCGGGGGCCGTAGGAGCGGTCGCCTGGCGCGCGTGGTACTGCGTGACGAGCGCCTCGTCCTCCTCCTTCATCGTAACTGTGAAATTCCCGAAGCGAACGACCGCCAAACCGAACTCGCCCGCGGGTTCCCGGAGGCGCTCGAGGGCCGCCGCCTCCAGCTCGCCCATATGTGCCGCGAGTCCGAGCACGGGCCAGCCCTGAGCGCTGATGTGCGCGGCGAGGTCGGCGCGCAGGACCTTGAGCACGACGTCCCTCAGGACGTCGGTGATCTTTTCGTCGGAGACGTCCGGCTGGCTCCCCAGGCTGCGCACCAGTGCCGCGGGCTCGCTCACCCGCATCACGTACTCACCAAAGACGCGGAGCCCGACCGCCAGCTGCGTCTGAGGGTCGAGCACCTTGTCGATCGCGCCCCCGAAGCGCTGATTGGGACGGTCGGTCGTCGAGACGAAGTACAGGCCACCCTCTGTCTCCCCGGTCGCCTGGTCCTGGGCGGCGCCGGCCGGAACCACGTCGCCGATTCGGTGGTTGCCCGGACCGAGCGCGTCCAAGACCTGGCTGCCCACAACCAGGACGGCGCTGTCGCCGACCCCGACTTCGATGGAGGAGTCCGGCGAGAAGCGCTGCGCTGAATGCCGGGCGAGGATTCCGGAGCCGGCTGGCCGCGTGAGCACCTGGGCCGGCAGACGGCCCGCGACCAGGCTGTCCATGGCGGTGCGCGACCGCGCGTCGGTACGCGCGCGCCGGCTCAGCTGGGCGCCCAGATTTTCAGCCCAATCGTCCAGCGACACCTCGTTGGGCCCGATCCGGGCCACCAGGCCCTGGCCCGTCCACTCCAGCTGGTAGTTGAGTTCGGCGAGATGGAGGGTGACGCGCCGAACCCGGTGATCGCGGACGAAGAGGCCGCCCTCGCGTTCCACCCGGACGCTGCCGGGGAGCGCGTCGGCGAGCTTGGCGGCGACGACGTCGAGATAGGTCCGCAGATCCGAGGTGTCAGCTCGGATCGAGGCGGCCAGGAGGTCGAAGTTGCCGACCGTCGGGTCCGTCATCCGATCAGGCGCTGGGCGCCGCCATGATCGCCTTGGCCTCCTCCAAAGTCATGTCTTCGCCCGGAATCACCACGGCCGAGGCGACGCTCTCGGTTGCGGAAACACGCACGCCTCGGCTGCGAACGAAGGCCAGGACATCCTGCAGCGCCTTGTGGAAGGCGGCCTGATCGCCCGACTCGATCGCGGTCACCAGCTGCTTGTCATAGGCGTCGAGCTGGGCGTGGTCGGATTCCCCCAGCCGGTACTGGTCCTCGCCCTGAATGCGGACGACGACGGATGCTTCGGGTAGCGCCATCTGCTGCTTCATCGCCGCCAGCTGCGCATCGACGGCGCTCGAGCTGGCCGCCGCCTGGAGCTGGCGATCGATGTCGTCGTTTTCGCCGGTTCCGATCTGGTCGAGGGCGCCGGAGTCGACGAGCTGGTCGATGGCCGCCGAGCGCGCCTGCATTCGCTGTGTCTTGTCCTTGGCCCGGTCGATCATCAGGCTCACGTCGGCCATCTGCTCAGAGAGCCCGGTCACGGCTTCGCCGACATGCGTGGATGCCTGCGCGGCCTGGTACTGCGCCTTCATGGTCTCTTTCTGCGTGCGGAAAG
This sequence comes from uncultured Actinomycetes bacterium, assembly GCA_964640005.1. Classification (GTDB taxonomy): domain Bacteria; phylum Chloroflexota; class Dormibacteria; order Dormibacterales; family Dormibacteraceae; genus CAZHAC01. The sequence goes on from CAZXGB010000034.1 coordinate 11,892, forward strand.
CCTCCACGCGCTGCTGCAGCTTCTGGGCGAGCACCTCGAGCTTCTGCTCCTGGGCCTTCAACTGCTCGATCTGCTGATCGAGATCCGCGATCTGGGCGGCAATCCCCTGAGAGCGGGTGAGGGCGAGCCGGGCCAGGTCCTCTTTGCCCTGCTGCAGCGCCTGCTGGGCTTGCAGCTGCAGCTTTTGCTGGCTGGCGCGCAGCTCGTTGTCCTGGATTTCGAGGCGCTTCTCAGACGTCAGCACATCGGCCACATTCCGGCGGACCTGCTGCAGCAGCTCGAGCTGCTTTTCATAGGAAAGATCGAGGGCCTGGTTGGGGTCCTCGGCGGCGTCCAGGGCAGCGTTGACCTTGCTCTGGAAGAGATCCGACATCCGGCGCAGGATGCTCACGTGACACTTACCTCCGTACTTGTCGCGATTGTAGTTGTTGATGGTTAAAGCCTCGTTGCGAGAACTCCCGGCCGTCCTCGAGCTGTTCGATCGCGAGCTCGGGCAATCCATGTACTCCCTCGCCGACCTCGAGGCCGACCTCGCCGATCCGGAGGTCGTGTTCCTCGTCGAGGGCCGTGCATCCGCCGTGCTGGGCCGGCTGCTGATACCCGAGGACCTCGCCTACTACGAGCGGTTCGGCGAACTCGCCCAGCGCGCCTTCGCCGCTGGCCTGGTGGGTTCGATCGAGGCCCTGGCGGTGGCACCGGCGGAGCGCCACCGGGGCATCGGCCGGGCGCTGGTCGAGGCAGCCGCGGAGTGGCTGGTCGAGGCCGGCGCGCGCGCGATCGTGGTCGTCGGCTGGGATTCCGGCCGCTCCGATTCCTCACTGCCCCTGCTGCGCAGCCTCGGCTTCGAGGAGTCGGGCCGCGTGGAGCGCTTCTACGAGGAGGAGAGCCGCCGAGACGGCTGGATCTGTCCGGTGGACGGAAACCCCTGCCGGTGCGCGGCCGTCCTGTTCGTCCGCTGGGCGGCGACAACATCGGCGAATCTGAACAGCCCTTGACCATGAGGGCTGAGCTCTGGGCCGGACACCAACCTACGGTCGAAGCACGGTGCGCCGCCTCGCTCTGGTCGTCATCCTTGCGGGGCTTTTCGCTCTCTTCGTCGAGCCCGTGGCGGCGGCCGCTCCTCCTCCGTCCAGCCTGGCCGCCGCAAAGGCGCGCCAGGCACAGCTGGCGCAGGTCCGGGCGCAGCTCGGCAGCACCATGGCCGCCAATCTCTCCGCTCAGGACCAGCTGACCCAGGCGCTGGCGGAGAACCGCCGGCAGTCGGACGCACTCGCCGGGCAGGTCGCCGAAGCCAACGCCAAACTCGCCGCCCTCGACGCCGAGCTGGCCGCGCTCGACCGCCGGCGCCAGCTTCTCGAGGCCCAAATCGCCGCCGAACGCCGGCAGCTCGACCGGCTGGCACGCGCCCTCTACGTTCAGCCGGACTCACTGCTGATGGCGCTCGCCCAGGCTGGCAGCATGCAGGACCTGCTCGGAGGCGTCGCCGGTCTGCAGTCGGCGTCGCGCCGGGCCCGCGCCCTCCAGCAGCAGCTCGACCGCGACCAGGCACAGCTGGCCGCCGACCGCAAGCGAGAGGCGGACGACCGCCAGAAGCAGGCGACCGTGCGCGATGGCCTCCAGGCGAAGGCGGACCGGCTGCGCCAGCTCAACGACCAGCAGCAGGCGGCCCTGGACACGCTCCAGGCCAAGCTCGCCTCCAGCCGCATCGAGCTGGCTTCGGTCAACTCGCAGTCGGCCGCCACCGCGGCCTATATCGCCGGTGCGCTGGCTGCGGAGCAGGCGGAGGCGGCGGCCGCGGCCTACCAGTCCGTGTGGGAGCAAGTCCTCCTCCTGAACGGCGGCCAGGTACCGGGCGATGGGGGCGGTCCTTTCACCAATCCGCTGCCGGGCGCGGTGGTCACCCAGCAGTTCGGGCCCACGGACCTGCCCTTCGAGCCGCCGTTCGCCGGCTTCCCGCACTTCCACACCGGAGTCGATGTCGCCGCCGCGGCCGGCACCCCTGTGCTCGCCGCTTCGGCCGGGACCGTGCTCCTCGCAGGGTTCAACTCAGGCGGCTACGGCAACTATGTCGTCATCGCCCACGCCGGCGGCCTGGACACGCTCTACGGTCACCTCGACTCGATCGCGGTCCGGCAGGGACAGCCGGTCCAGCGCGGCCAGCCGATCGGCGCCGAGGGATCCACCGGCAACTCGACCGGACCGCACCTCCACTTCGAAGTACGCCGCGCCGGCCAGCCGGTCGACCCCAGGGCCTACATCGAGCTCAAGTAGGCGAACGAACGTGACTCGCGCCTAGCGGCCGCTGGGCACTCGCTCTCTGAGCTCGTTATAGAGAGCTACCAGCGCGTCGACGTTCTTCTCCAGCGAATAGCGTTCGAGCACCCGGCGGCGGGCCAGTGGTCCCAGCGTGGCGCACACCTCCGGCACCTCGACCAGCAGCCGGATCGCTCCTCGCAGCTCGTCGCCCAGGCCGCCGGGGTCGAGGACGATCCCCGCCCCCCGGAGCGCCTCGCCGTCGGAACCGACGTCGGTGGCGACGGTGGCGACGCCGCAGCCCATCGCCTCCAGCATGGCCAGGGAAAGGCCCTCGACGTCACTTGGGAGGAAGAAGGCGTCGCTGGCCCGAAGGATGGCGATCCGCTCCGCCTCGTCCGTGATCGGTCCGGTGAAGATCACCTGCGGTCCGCGGTAGCGCCGCTCTAAACGGCGCCGCTCGGACCCACCGCCGATGACCACCAGCTTGACGTCCGGCGGCGGGTGGGCGGCGACAAAGGCGGCGACCAGGTGATCGACGTTCTTTTCCGGGTCGAGGCGGCCCAGGTAGGCGAAGAGGCGGCGGGCGCCGAACTCCTCGCGCTTGGTCGAAGGCCCTGGCGAATACTTGTTCACGTCGACCCCGTTCGGCAGCACCTGGATGACGCGGTCGGGAACGCCCAGCCGGGACAGAATCGCCCGCTGCGCGTCGCTGAAGATGATGACCGCGTCGCAGTTCGCCAGCGCCTGCGCGTACACGCGGTAGAGCGCGCTGGTGACAGTGCTCCAGACCGACACCCGCTGGTCGAAAGGCACGTGGAACGTTCCGACGACGGGTATTCCGAGCTGGTGACAGAGCTTGGGCAGGTTGAAGTCGAGGCTCGAGAAGGCGAAGGAGATGTGGACCACGTCGACCTCGTGACGCTGCAGCAGATCGACGAGCTTGCGCTTGGTGCCCGGGCGCGAGATGACGAGCCGGTGCGAAAGCGAGAGCGCGTCGAGGACGACCGAGTGGTCGTCGGCCATGCTCGGCTCGTGGTGGAAGAAGACCACCTCGACGCCTCGCCGTAGGAGTGCGCCCGTGGTCTCGCGCGAGTAGGTGATGATCCCGTCCGCGCCCTTCGTGGAGCGGTGGCCGAGCCAGGCGACGCGCAGTGTCACGCGGTGGCCTCCGCCGCCGGGGCCACCTCCTGATAGAGCTGCAGCAGTTCGTCGACGTTGTGCTCGAGCGAGTAGCGCTCGAGCACGCGCTCGCGCGCCCGCACGCCCAGCGGCTCAGCCAGCCATGGCATCTCTAGCAATGAGTGGATTGCCAGGTGCAGCTGCTCGGCGAGCTCCCGAGGGTCGAGCAGGAGGCCGGCGCCCCGCAGCGCGTCACCGTCGACGCCGACGTCGGTGGCCACCGTGGCCAAGCCGCAGGACATGGCCTCCAGCATCGCCAGCGACAGGCCCTCCACCTGGGAGGGCAGGAAGAAGGCGTCGGCCGCGCGCAGGATGCCGACGCGGTCCTCGAAGGCAGCCAGGTGACCGGTGAACTCCACCCGGCGGTCCTGGAACTGCCGCTGCAGTCGCCGCCGCTCGGTGCCCTGCCCGACCACGACCAAACGTGTGCCCTCGGGCGGATCGGCGTCCAGGAAGGAACGCAGCAGCACGTCAACGTTCTTCTCGGCGTCGACCCGGCCCATGTAGACAAAGAGCTGGAAGGCGCCGAGCCGGCTCTTCCAGTCGGAGGGCCCCGGCGACCAGCGCTCGACGTCGACGCCGTTGGGCAGGATCCGGAGGCGCTCCGCGGGGACACCCAGCTCTGTGAGCAGCTGGCGCTGGCGCTCGCCGAACACGATCACGCGATCGCACTGCGCGAGCACCGGCGCGTACAGCCGGTAGGTCGCGTTCGTGATGCCGCCCCAGACGGTCAGGCGCTTGTCAAAGGCGACGTGAAAGGTGGCGACGAGCGGGATTCCGAGCCGGCGGCAGGTCTGGGCGAGCTCGAAGTCAAGGCTGGAGAACCAGAAGTTGGCGTGGACGAGGTCGAAGTCGTGCTTGCCCAGCCGATCGATCAGCGCGCGCTTGGCGCGGGGACCGGAGTAGACGATGGGCCTGACCAGCGGCGTCGACTCCAGGCGCACCACGTCCGCCGCGCGGGGCTCGTCTTCGTCCTTGATCCCGTGAGTGAAGAAGGTCACATGGACGCCGCGGCTGCGCAGCCTGGGGACGATCTCCTGCGAGTAGGTCGCCATGCCACCCCCGAGCTTCGGCGAACGGTGTCCAATCCAGGCGATCCGCATGTCATGCCTCCGCCTCCAGTATGTCGGGCCGGAGCTCGGCCAGCAGTACGCGAACGAACTGCCGGTCGGCGAGACCGGGATGCGGGATCCGGAGATCGGGCTCGTCGATCCGCTGCCGTCCCAAGAGCAGGATGTCGATGTCGATCTCCCGCGGCCCCCAGCGATAGGTCGGCGTACGCCCGACCTCTTGCTCGACGGCCTTCACGGTCCGCAGCAGATCCCGCGCCGACCCCTGCCAGTCAACCTCCAGCACCTGGTTCAGGAAGTGCGGCTGGTCGGTCACCCCGAAGGGCTCGGTCTCGATGATGCGGCTCCCGCGGATAAGCCGCACCCCCGCCCGCTCCAGGCCGGAGCGGGCCGCCTCCAGGTAAGCGTCGCGATCGCCGACGTTGGAGCCGAGGGCCAGGTAGCCGGTGGTCAGCGCAGCGCCTCGGCCACCCGCACGACGCGCACCATCTCGGCCACGTCGTGGACGCGCACGACGTCCGCGCCCCGGAGGATCGAGACAGCAACTGTGGCCGCAGTGCCCCAAGCGCGATCCGGCATCTCCTGCCCGAACAGCTTGCCGAGAAAGGATTTGCGGGAGGTGCCGATCAGCAGCGGCTGCCCGAGGGCGGCGAAGCGGTCGAGGTGGCGCAGGACGACCAGGTTCTGCTCCGCGTTCTTGCCGAACCCGATGCCGGGATCGAGTGCGATCCGCTCGCGGGGGACGCCGGCGCTGAGGGCCAGTGCCAGCGAATTCCGGAGTGCGGACTCGATCTCGCCCAGCATGTCCTCGTACTCATGCCCGTCCTGGTTGTGCATCAGGACAAGCGCGCAGCCGCAGCGCGCGGCGAGGTCGGCGATGGCGGGGGATCGCTGGAGTCCCCAGATGTCATTGATGATCGTCGCCCCCGCCTCGACGGCGGCCTCGGCGACCTCGAGCTTGTAGGTGTCGACGGAGACGGGCACGCCGCTCTCCGCCGCCAGGCGGCGCACGATGGCGAGGACCCGCCGAATCTCCTCTTCCGCTGTCACCGGCTGGTGTCCGGGCCTGGTCGACTCGCCGCCGACGTCCAGGATGCCGGCGCCCGCGGCCACCATTGCGAGCCCCTGGCGGACGGCGGCATCGGGATCTCCGGCCAGCCCGTCTCCGCTGAACGAGTCGGGGGTGACGTTGACGATTCCCATCACCTGAACTCGCCCGCCCCGGGTGAAGGGCAGGGGCGCTGTCACCGCACGATTATCCTGCGCGTGATGCGACTCGCCGACCTTGCGGCCGGCGTGGCCGGAGCGGAGGTGGTTTCCGGCGGCGACCGGGAGGTTACGGAGGTCGGCTTCGACTCTCGCCGCACCGGCCCCGGTTCACTGTTCGTTGCCATCCGCGGCTACCGCGCCGACGGCCACGACCACGCCGCCGCCGCTGCCGCAGGCGGAGCGGCGGTTGCTCTCGAACGACCTGTCGATCTGCCCCCGGGCACGCCCGAACTGCGCGTCCCGGACACCCGCACCGCGCTCTCGGAGCTGGCGGCGGAGCTCTACGGGCGTCCCGCCCGCCGCCTGCGGATGGCCGGGATCACCGGCACGGACGGCAAGACCACGACCACCTATCTGGCCGCGCACATCCTTCAACAGGCCGGACTTCGCTCGGGCCTCACGAGCACGGCGGGTTTCGCGATCGGCGGCCACGAGTTCGTCAACGACACCGGCCAGAGCACGGTCGAGGCGTCCGACCTCCAGCGGTGGCTGGCCAGGATGGCGGGCGAAGGCGTCGAGTGCGCGGTGGTCGAGGTCACCTCTCACGGACTGGTCCAGGGCCGCGCCGGCGCCTGCGACTTCGACGTCGCCGCCATCACCAATGTGGGATTCGACCACCTCGACTTCCACCCCAGCTGGGACGACTACCTGGAGGCGAAGGCGCGGCTCATCGACCTCTGCGCGGCCGGGTACCCGAAGGGCATCCCCAAGACGGGCATCCTCAACCGCGACGACATCAGCTGGGAGCGGCTGCGCGGGCGGCCGATCGAGCGGCTCTGGACGTATTCACTGGAGGAGGCGGCCGACTTCCGCGCGGTCGATCTCTGGGGCGACGCCAACGGCTCGCGCTTCCGGCTGGTCACGCCGTTCGGCGAGGCGCCTGCCGAGCTTCGCCTGCCCGCCCGCTTCAACGTCTACAACGCCCTCTGTGCGGCCGCCGTCTGCCTGGCGCTGGGAGCCGGGTTGGAGCAGGTGGCCGAAGGGCTGAGCACGTTCCCCGGCGTCCGCGGCCGGCTCGAGCAGGTCGATCTGGGGCAGGACTTCCGCGTCTACATCGATTTCGCGCACTCGGCGGGCGCGCTGCGCTCGGCTTTGAACGAGCTGCGGCCCCTGACCGCGGGCCGCCTGATCCTGGTCTTCGGCAGCACCGCGCGCTCCGACCACGACCGCCCCGGGATGGGCCGAGCGGCGGGGGAGGGCGCCGACTACTTCGTGATCACCACTGACGATCCACTCGACCAGGACCCGGCCGAGATCGCGCGCGAGGTGGAGTCGGGCGTCGGCGGGCGGCAGCGGGACCGCGACTACGAGATCGTGCTCGACCGCAGGCGCGCGATCCGGGGCGCGATCGAGGTGGCGCGACCCGGTGACACGGTCCTCCTGGCCGGCAAGGGGCACGAGCGGACGATGCAGACGGCCGCCGGCAAGGAGCCCTGGGACGAGCGGGCCGAGGCGGAGGCAGCGATAAAAGCGGTTCTCAGCCCCCGCCGACCATCCTGACGATCTCCACCCTGTCACCCGCACCGAGCACCGTCGAGGCGAACTCGGAGCGGTCGAGGATGCGCTCGTTGTGCTCGACGGCGACGATCCGGGGATCGACGCCCAGCCGAGCCAGGTAGTCGAGCAGCGACGTAGGCGCGGCCAGCTCGACGGGCTTGCCGTTGATCTGGAGCCTGATCACCTGGCGAACGCCCTGATCGCTGCGTAGCCGGCCGCTCCGGCCTCCTGGATCTCGCGTGCCCGGGCGCCGTCCACGCCCCCGATCGCAAGGACGGGGATCCGCACCGCCGCGCAGACTTCGCGCAGGGCGGAAACGCCGGCCGGGGCCTGATCTTGGTGGGACTCCGTTTCGAACACGGGCCCGAAGACCAAGTAGTCCGCGCCCTGACCAGCGGCTTCCAGCGCGGCTTCCAGGGAGTGCACCGACCGGCCAATGAGGCGGGTGCTGCCCAACAGCTGCCGAGCGTCGGCGACCGGGATGTCGCTCTCGGGAAGGTGGACGCCGATCGCTCCCACGGCGAGCACCACGTCCGCCCGCGAGCTGACCAGAACAGGGACGTGAGAGGTTGCGATCAGGGTCCGCGCCTCCTTCTCGAGCAGCGCCGCCGGGGCGCCCGGGATCCGGAGCTGAAGGATGGTGGCACCGCGCGTGAGAGCGACTCCGCCGGCCGTCGCCGCGGGCACCACGGCCATGGCGGCAGGCAGCTTCAGGTGCGCCGCGAGATGCCCTCCGTCGGGGAGGACGGGCTGGCTTGGGGAGAGCGGGGGATGCGACCGGCCAGGAAAGACTTCCGGCCTGCCTCCACACCCATGCGAATCGCCTCCGCCATCAGGGGAGGGTTGCTCGCGTGGGCGATCGCGGTGTTGACGAGGACGGCGTCGGCGCCGATCTCCATCGCCAGCGCGGCGTCGGCGGCGCCGCCGATCCCGGCGTCGACGACCACCGGCACGCGGGCGTTCTCGATGATGATCTGGATCTGCTCGATCGTGACCAGGCCGTTGCCCGACCCGATCGGCGA
>CAZXGB010000035.1:0-14358 GCA_964640005.1 uncultured Actinomycetes bacterium
GCGCGGCAGCTAATCGGAAGGCGCCCGGCTACCGCGGGGAAGCCAGCGCCCCCTTTTCAGGAAGGTGATGAACTCCGACACGGCGTTCGGCAGCTTGCGCCGGCGCAGGTGAACGATGTGCCAGTCGCGACGGAGCGGAAAGCCGGCGACGTCGAGGACGACCAGCCCGCCGCTGGCCGACTCGAGGCCGATGGCGTAGCGGGACAGGACAGCCAGGCCGAGCCCGCTCTCGACCGCGTGCTTGATGGCGCCATTGCTGCCCAGCTCCATTTCCGCGCGCAGCGAGAAGCCGGCCCGGTGCGCCGCCTTCTCGACCGCCCAGCGAGTGCCGGAACCGGATTCGCGCATCACGAACGGCTCGTCTTTGAGGTCGCGCAGCGCGAGCCCGTCGCGGCGCGCGAGCGGATGCCCGGCCGGCGCCACTACCACCAGCTCGTCGGACATGAACTTGACCGCCTCCAGGTCAGGGTCCTTGAGCGGCGGGCCCACCACCGCCAGGTCGAGCTCGTTGCGCAGCACGCGCTCCTGCACCGTTCCGCGGTTGCCGATCTCGAGCGAGATCTGGAGGTCGGGGTGAAGCTTCTTGAAGGCACCGAGGGCGGCCGGGATGACGTAGATGCCCACCGTCGTGCTCGCGCCGACCTTCAACGACCCGCGCCGGATTCCGCGCATGTCCTCGAGTGCAACGGCTGCCTCGTCGAGCAGGTTGAGGGTCCGGCGCGCGTACCCGTAGAGCAGCTGGCCGGCTTCCGTCAACTGGACGCGCTTGCCCAGCCGGTCGAGCAGCGGCAACCCGACCGCTGTCTCGAGCTCCTTTACCTGGTACGAGACCGACGGCTGGCTGATGCGCATCACCTGAGCGGCGGTGCTGAAGCTCAAGTGGTCGGCGACGGCCTTGAAGGTCCGGAGCTGGTGCAGGGTGATGTCGCGATCGAGCTGGAGTGATTGCCCGTCGGGCGTCTCCGCCACGGCGCCTACGATATCTGGCGTGGCGCAAGCTAGAAAGCCTCGTGGGCTGAGTCCGGTCCGGCGTACCCGCCATAAGCGAACCGAGCCGGAGGCCCCAGACCTCACGCCCGCCAGCGTCTCCGAGCAAAAGCTCAACCAGTACCGGAAGCGCCGCTACGACGTGCTCCACACCATGCCGGCCGAGGTCGTCGAACGCCGGCGAAAGGAAGGCAAGCTCACCGCTCGCGAGCGGATCGGCCTGCTCCTCGACGAGGGGTCGTTCGTCGAAACCGACCCCTTCGCCACCCAGCGCGCCCAAGGATTCGGCATGGAAGATCGGCGCGTGCCGGGCGACGGCGTGGTCACCGGCTTCGGCACCGTGGACGGGCGCGACGTGGCGGTCTACGCGTATGACGCAACAGTCCTCGGCGGATCGCTCGGCGAGGTTACCGCCGAGAAGATCGTCAAGATCCAGGAGCTCGCCCTCCGGAACCGGATTCCGATCATCGGCATCAACGACTCCGGCGGCGCGCGCATCCAGGAAGGCGTGGTCGCCCTGGCCGGCTACGCGGATATCTTCTTCCGCAACGTCCGCGCCTCAGGCGTCATCCCGCAGCTCTCGGTGATCGCCGGTCCCTGCACCGGCGGCGCTGTTTACTCGCCAGCGATCACGGACTTCATATTCATCGTCGACCAGATCGGCTATATGTTCATCACCGGACCCGAGGTCGTCAGGGTGACCACCGGCGAGGACGTCAGCTTCTCGGAACTCGGCGGCGGCGAGGTTCACAACCTGAAGTCGGGGGTCGCACACTTCCTGCCCAAGGACGAGGCGGAGTGTGCGCAAATGGTCCGCGAGCTGCTCTCCTACCTGCCCTCGAGCAACGAGGACCACCCGCCGGTCCGGCCGACCGATGACGATCCCGAGCGCGCTGACCCCGAGCTCCAGACACTCGTCCCGGAGAGCCCGAACATCCCCTACGACATGAGGGAAGTGATCGCCCGGATCCTTGACGACCGCCAGTTCCTGGAGGTGCAGCCCTTCTTCGCGCAGAACATCGTGGTCGGGCTGGGGCGGCTGGGTGGGAATACGGTCGGCGTCGTCGGCAATCAGCCCAAGGTCCTGGCGGGTGCCATCGACATCGGCGCCTCTGTGAAGGCGGCCCGGTTCATCCGCTTCTGCGACGCGTTCAATATCCCGATCGTCTCCCTGGTCGACGTCCCTGGTTACCTGCCCGGTACCGCACAGGAGCACGAGGGGATCATCCGCCACGGCGCCAAGCTCCTCTACGCCTACGCCGAGGCGACGGTGCCCAAGCTGACGGTCATCACGCGCAAGGACTACGGCGGGGCCTACTGCGTCATGGGACCCAAGCAGATGGGGGCGGACCTCAACCTGGCGTGGCCGACGGCGGAGATCGCCGTCATGGGTCCGGAGGCGGCGGTCAACATCATCTACAAGCGGGACCTGGTGGTGGCGCGGGACCCCGATGCCCTCCGCAAGGAGCTGGTGAACGAGTACACGGCTCGCTTCGCCAACCCCTACGTCGCCGCCGAGCGAGGTTATATCGACGACGTGGTCGAACCTCGCGAGACGCGGCGGGAGCTGATCCGGGGCCTCGAGCTGTGCCTGCGGAAGACGGTCGAGCGGCCGCCCCGCAAGCACGGCAACATCCCGCTCTAAGGATCCGCGGAACTACCGGGATATGCCCGCGGATGCTCGCTTCGGGCACTCCTAAATGGCGTGATATGCCCGCGGATGCGCCCTTGTGTTATCGCGCCAATACGGCCTGCTCAGCTGCCGTCCAGTCGCTGGCAATCGCCGCCTGCGCCCGAGCCAGCGGCACGGCGCCGGCACAGACCAGCTCGCGGAGGCGGTTCTCTACCCGGTCCTTCTCGTTTGGGCTGGCGCCGGGTTGAGGCCACAGGTTGCGCGGGTCGGTCGGATGCCCACCCAGCTCGAGGGGGATCAGGTGGTCCTCCTCGTACTGCGAGGGCTGACCGGTCTCGCCGTAGAGGGCCATCTGCTGGAGCTTGAGCGGATTGGTGTAGGAGACGGGCGGCCGGACCGTGGCCGTGTAGCCACGGCTGCAGATGGTTTGTCCGATGTTCTCTTGGGTCACGCTCGGGTCGATGACGCCTGGCGTGCAGGTCGGGTCGGGCAGCTGGCCGCGAACATGGCAGCCGGCGGGTGCGGATGCGCTGGCGGCGAGCGTCGCCGCCGGACTCGGTGCAGCCGCCACCGGGCTCTCCGCCACCGCTGCGGTGGCGCCGCCGTCGCAGGCGGCGAGCAGAATGGCGGTGGCGAGAACCGCGATTCGGAGCACGGCCGGGAGATTAACCGCCCGGCGCCATCCTCAGCCCAGGTCGACGCCCAGCCGCGCTTTTAGGGGCAGGCTGGGCCAGGGTCGGCCCGCGCGGCAGCGGAAGCTGGAACCATGCTTGCGGCCCAGCCCGCCCCCCGAGCCAAAGTAGCGATCAGGACGCCGCAGCGCGAGCACCCGATCTCGGGACGCGTCGCGCGCCCGGCTCCCTGAGCTCGGCCGCGCGGCGGACGTATTCCTCGACGGTGATGACGAACTCGGCGTGGCTCCAGGTCAGCGGCGCCACCGAGAGCGGCGCACCGGTGTGTGGGTCCACCTGCTCCGAGAGCAGCCCGGCCGGCAGCTGACGGGCCACCGTCCAGTCGATGATGTCGCGCGCCGGCCGCAGGTCGTCGAGCGAGCGTGCGGTGGCGATGTGCCACTGCGCCTGCCAGAGCGTACAGATGAACCAGGGGTTGCCGGGCACCAGCGCAACATCGCGCTCGACCTGGAAGTAGTAGTCGTTGGCGTAGCGGGCGATCCCGCCGCAGGCCGCCTTGTTGCCCAGCTCACGGCCGATCGCCTCCATGGTTGTTCGGATCCGTGGGTCGTCCGGCGGGTACATACCGAAGCGCCAGAGGCCGCTGAGCGCGCTGTCGAGGACTGGGTCATAGTCGAACCCGCCGCTGCCGTTCGCCATCAGCCGGCGCGCGAAGCGCCCCAGCTCGGGCCGGTAGAGATGCTCGTCGGCGGCCTGGCGAAGCCGAGCCAGCGCAGCCGTATACCGTTCCCCCGCGCTCGCATCCCCAAAGAGGCGGCTGAAGTTGTAAGCAGCCTCCAGGCCGCCGTGGACGGCGCCGATGGTGAAGGCGTGAACGCCGTGGCGCTCCTCCCAAAGATCCCAGGAGGGCAGCGGCAGGCCGGTCGCCTCGTCGGTGTACGCGGCCATCCAGTCCGCGGCCGGCAGCACCAGTGAGGTGTAGAGGTCGACAACGAAGTCGAGGTTGCGGTGTCTCTGGTAGTGCTGCCAGAGCGCCCAAAGGACGAGGCCGGTCTCGTCCTCCTGGATCGGGAGGACGCGCTCCCCGGCGGCGTTCATCCAGGGATGCCAGGAGCTTCCGATCCAGCCGGCTGGCGTGTACTTGTGCAGAAAGTAGCCCTCAGGCGGGAGCACGCTCCGGCAGAACGTGAAGAACTGACGGGTGACGTCCTCGTGGCCGGCGCGGTCGAGCGCGTTCGCGACCAGCGCGCCATCCCGGGGCCAGACGTAGTCGTAGGTGTCGCGTGCGAACTTTGTGATGTCGTAGTCGGTGGCGGCGATGATGCCGCCACCGTTGTCGACATGGGTGCGCGCGGTCAGCACGCTGCGCCGGAAGAGGTCGCGCGCCGGCCGGCCGAGCTCGTCCTCGATGTGCCGGTGGTCCTTGTCGCACCAGACGCTCCAGTAGGTCGTCGTGCGGGTGCGGTAGGTCTCCTCTCCGCGGCTGAGGAGGAGCTCCTGCCCGAAGTGCGCGACCTCCTCCCAGCTCTCGCCCATGCAGACCCAGTGTGTAAGCTCCCTCGCCTCATCGGCCCCGGCGGCGGCGAGCTCGAAGCCGAGCGTGCAGTCCACAGAACCCTGGTCGATAGGATTGCGCCCGAGCTCGCCGTCCTCGGCGTCAACCCAGGTCCCCGCGAACTCGCCTCCCTTCTTGCCACAAGCCCATGTCGTGGGGCCGAGCTGTGGCCCGCGGTAGCCGCCGAGGAGGAAGTAGCGGTTGTCCTTATAGGCGCAGACCGCGCGGTGCTTGGGGTCGTAGAAGACCGTGTTGCCGAGGTCGGAGCCGTCGATCCACCAGTCGTAGTGAAAGAAGACTCGCGCGACCTTGAAGCCGTCGCGAGCGCTCACCCTAAGCTTGCGCACGAAGTAGTTCCGCGCCATGTCCACGTAGTCGCTGAAGAGAACCGTGAGCCCGAGGTCGGGATGGCGGAGAGCGACCTTGGTGACGAGTGTGCCCTCCTCGTATCCGAGGTCGCGTTCCCAGCCCGGATCGGAGACCCACGCGAACCTGCCGTCGACGAAGAAACCGGTCCGGCAGAGGTTGCCCATTGTCTGGTTGGCATCGCCGATCCGCGGGTAGTAGAGGTCGCGGACGGAGTAGGAAGCGTCGAAGCCGACGAGGACGCTGCCGTTCCCAATCACGATGCTGCGGGGCATTTCTCGCGGCGCCACTGTAGTCCTTAACAGCCGGGGCTGTTCTGGATCGCGGGCGCCCCTAGAATCGGCCGGGCATGGCCACCGGTCCCCTTGAATCCCGCTGGAATCCTCCCATTCGCGTCGTCTCGTCGCGCCGCCGGCGCCGTACGGTGACCGCGCGCATCGTCGACGGAACCCTCGAGGTGATCGTCCCGCAGTGGATGCCCGAGGCCGAGCGCCGGCAGTGGGCGGAAAAGATGCGCGACCGCATCTCGCGCCAGATCAGGCGTGCGAAGCCGTCGAATGCGAGCCTGCAGGAGCGCGCGGAATCGCTGAACCGCAGGCTCTTCGGCGGCCGCTTCCGCTGGCGCTCGATCACCTGGGCGCCGACCGTGGGGCGATGGGGCAGCTGCGACTCAGGCGCACAGCTAATTCACATCGCCGAGCGGGCCAAGGGCTTGCCCGGTTGGGTGCTCGACTACATCGTGGTCCATGAGCTCGCGCACCTGGAGGTGCCGGAGCACGGACCCAAGTTCTGGGAGGTCGTCAACCAGTACGCGCTGGCGGAGCGGGCTCGCGGCTACCTGATCGCCGTCGACCACCGCGCCGGCGGGCCTTTGGACGGCGAGCCGGACTAAAAGGCCGGCCGCTAGGGCGACAGGACGACCTTGGTCGCCTCGCGTGCATCGAACATCCGGTACGCCTCCTCGGCCTGCTCGAGCTTCATGCGGTGGCTGATGATTCGTTCCGGCTGCAGCCGTCCGCTGGCGATCAGGTCGAGCAGTGGCCGCATGTATTTCGGCACGTTCGAGATGCCGGTCCGGAAGGTGATGTCGTGCAGCCAGGAATGGAGCAGTGGGAAGGGCCACTCGGACTTGCTGGGCACTCCGACCATCGAGATTGTGCCGCCGCCGCGAACGCAGTGGATCGAGGTCTCCACGGCCGACACGTGCCCGACACACTCGATCGAGCTGTCCACGCCGTGCCCTTCGGTCTGCGACTGGAGGAACTCGACGGGGTGCACCTGGTTCATGTTCACGGGGATGGCGCCCAAGTCCTCGGCCAGCTCCAGGCGAGCGTCCACCTGGTCGACCGCGAACACGCGAGCGGGGCCGAAGAGCTGAGCGGTCATCACGGCGCAGAGGCCGACCGGACCGGCGCCGATCACGGCCACCGTGTCTCCCGGCCTGATCTCGGCCCGCTCGGCTCCGAAGTAACCCGTGGCGAGGATGTCGCCCACGAAAATGGCCTGCTCATCGGTCATTCCGTCCGGGATGCGCTCCAGGGTGCCGTCGGCCAGCGGCACCACCACGTACTCCGCTTGGCCGCCGCCCAGGCCGCCGAAGTACTCCCCGTGGCCGAAGATTCCCTTCTCGACGCACTGCCCGTACCATCCGCGGCGGCACAGATAGCAGTGCCCGCAGGCGGAATAGAAGGAAGAGACGACCCGGTCGCCGGGCTTGAAGCGCCTGACCTCCGGGCCCGCTTCCTCGACAAGGCCAACGAACTCGTGCCCGACCACGGCCCCTGGGTTGATCGGGGTGTGGCCGTGATAGATGTGGAGATCGGAGCCGCAGATGGCACCCAGGGTCACCCGGACCAAGACGTCGGTGGCGTTCTGGATCGATGGCCTGGGGACGTCGATGACCTTGAAGTCGCCCACGTCCTGATAGGTGACTGCCTTCACGGCCGGATTCTATAGCTCACCCGGATCCTGCGATTTGGCGAAATCCGGAGTCGTCACTATAGTGATAGGTACGTTGTCACTATTTATTAATCCGACGCTGGAGGTTGCCTGATGCACCAGATCCTGTGGGTGGCGATCGTGGTCGTCGCGATCGCGATTCTGCTCGGACTCGTCCTGATGTGGGTCTTGGGCCAGCGGCGGCGCGCGCCCTTCGAGACGCGCATGTTCCCGGAGAACTACATCGATCCCTACAGCCGCCGCATCGACGAGATCGAGAGGATGTTCGTCAACCAGCCTCGTGAAGCGGTGGCCGCGGCCAAGCTCCTGGTCGACGACATGCTGACTCGAATGGGCTACCCGGTTCGGATAAGCAACGAGGAGCGCGTGCGCGACCTTCGCTACAACAGCCGGCAGATGTCGGAGCGCTACCGCATCGCGACGTCGCTCAAGTCCGAGCCCTCGACAGAGGACCTTCGGCGGGCACTGCAGGCCTACCTGGAGACCGCGCGAGACATGGTTAACGATGCCCGGAGCCGGTACGGCACGCGCCGGGAGGCAGAGCCGGCCCAGCGGGAGATCGCCGGCTAACCACGCTCGTCGCGGGCTACTCTGGAGCCCGCATGCGGCTGAAGGGAGCGATCGTATTGATCACCGGTGCCTCATCGGGCATCGGGGCAGCCACGGCGCGCCGGTTCGCTCGGGCCGGCGCGCACCTGTGCATCTGCGCGCGCCGGCTCGACCGGCTGAACGATGTAGCCGATGAGTGCCGTTCCCTCGGTGCGCGCTCGGTCGCGGTGCGCCGGACGGACGTCTCCCGGCCGGCCGACGTCCGCGCTTTCGTAGCCGGCGCCCTGCGCGACTTCGACCGCGTAGACGTGCTCGTCAATAACGCCGGACTCGGCTGGCGGGGCCGGTTCCAGGAGATGCCTGAGGAGAACCTGCGGGAGCTGCTGGAGACGAACCTGGTCGGGCTCGGAGTGGCGATCCAGGCGGTGCTGCCCGCCATGCTGCAGCAGCGGAAGGGCGTCATCATCAACGTTGCCTCGGTGGTTGGCTTCCGGGCGGTTCCGTACTCGGCGTGGTACAGCGCCACCAAACATGCGGTGGTCGGGCTCTCGCACGCCCTCCGGGGTGAGCTGAGCGGCACCGGCGTCAAGGTCAGCACTGTGTACCCGGGCACGACGGACACCGAGTTCTTCAAGAACGAACAACCGGCGGGCGTCACCCAGAGCGCCGACTGGGTGGCGCGGGCGATCGTCCGCACGGCGCGCTGGCCGCGGCGCGACGTCGTGATGGTGCCCTACCGGCTGGGAATGCTGGCCGAGCCGGTCCTGGGCGGGCCCCTGGACCACGTGCTGGGAGAGATCCGGCGACGGGAAGCGCCTCGGCGGTAGCCGAGGCTGCGTGCCTCCTCCCCACTCGACTCGATGGGGAGGTGGCGCCGCGAAGCGGCGACGGAGGGGCCTGAGGGGTCGCAGCCTGGCGAAGGATGGACTCAGGCTGGGTGGATGACCTTCGAGCCCGCCTGCTCGAGCAGGCGTTCCAGCTGCTCGGCGTTCTTGGTGCTCCAGTTCGAATAGTTGTTGTTCATGATCGCGTGCACCTCGGCCACGTGCTCCTCGAGCGCCTGGATCCGCGGCAGCCACTCCGCCAGTTCCTCGTCCGCGTAGTCCCAACGGAAGCGCAGGTTGGGGGGAGCGCCCTTGATGTTCCACGTCTCTCGGTTGCGCCCGTGGAAGCGCACGACCGCCAGCTTCGGTGAGGTAGCTTCGGCCACCGGCGGAAGTGCGCTGTCGCCTGCCGCTGCCGGCGCATCCACGGCGACGTAGGGAATCCCGCGGACCCGCAGGAAGTCGAGCGTGCCTTCGCCGTGCTCTTCGTCGAGCCAGTCGTGCTTACGGAACTCGACGGCGATGTCAAATCCGAACATCCTCTCCTGGACCTGCTCGATGTAGGTCAGGTGCCGCCTGGCGGGGTAAAACCAGGGCGGGAACTGGAAGAACACGGCGCCCAGCCGGCCGGCTGCGCGCAGGGGTTCGAGCGCGTCGCGAAACATCTCCCAGGCCTCGTCGACGACATCCGCCGGAACCTGGTCGAGGTAGAAGCTCTTCTTCTCCTGCAGGTCTCGCGGAAGCCCGTCGCGAAGCTCCTTCGGCAACGCGCCCGGCTTCGTCGGATGCTGCGTGAAGAGCGAGAAGGCCTTGACGTCGAAGCGGAAGGTGGACGGCGTCCGCGCCACCCACATCTGCGAGTTCTCCTTCTTGGGCATCCCGTAGTAAGTGCTGTCGACCTCGACCACCGGGAACTGTGACGCGTAGAAGCGAAGCCGGTCCTCAGAGGTGGTGCAGCCGAGGGGGTAGAAGGCCTTGGAGTCGATCAGCGACTTGTCGATCCAGCCGGCGATTCCGCAGCGAACGGCCACTGAGGAATCCTAGAGGCCGGTCGAGTAGCCAGCCCGGCCGCGCGCTCGGCTCCGGGCCGCCGTCAGCGCATGAGTTGAGCCGCGATGAGTCCCGCAGAAGCCGTGCCGGCGGCAGCGAGCGCGAGCACGCTCAGGCAGCCCAGAGCGGCTTTCTTGGTGCCGCTCTCCTTGACCGGCGGCGCGGGACTGTAAGCGGCAGGCGGCACCGGCGGCTGTACCGCGCCGGGCGCAATGGGCCCGGTGGGCGGGGCCACCGGCGTCCATGGGGGCGGGGGTGTAACGGGCGCTCCCGCCGGGGCAGCGGGCACCGCGGCGATCGATGGCGTGACCGACGCCGGCGCCACCATCTTCGAGAGATCGGCGCCCGGTTCCAGTGACCGCTCCCAACCCGGAGCGATGCGGTCGGCCACCTGCTTCAGTGCGTCGTCGAACTCGGCTCCGGTCTGGTAGCGGTCCTCGGGCCGCTTGGCGAGGGCCTTCAGCATGACCTGCTCGAGACCGGCGTCGACATCGGGGCGGTGGATCGCCGGCGGCGGTGGCGGAGCCTGGACGTGCTTCGCCATCAGGGTGAAGGGTCCGTCCGACTCGCTGGCGACAAACGGTGGCCGGCCGCACACGAGCTCGTAGAGCATGATCCCGGCGCTGTAGAGGTCACTCCGGCCGTCGACCTTGCTGGTCGACACCTGCTCGGGCGACATGTACTGCGGCGTCCCGACCGTCGTGCCGACCTTGGTCGCGGTCGAGCCCCCGCCGCTGTCATCCGTCAATCGTGCGATCCCGAAATCGGCGACCTTGACGTCGCCCTCTTCGCTGATCAGCACGTTCTCGGGCTTCATGTCGCGGTGGACGACGTTGTGACGGTGCGCGTAGTTGAGCCCCTGGAGAACGCCGTGCATGATCGCGAAAACGTGCGGCAGCGGCAGCCGCGCCCGGTTTGCCTTGTCGCGCAGCGACTCGCCGCGCACGAACTCGAGGATGATGTAGCGGGCATTGCCCAGCTGCTCCATGTCGTGCACCTGGACGAGGTTCGGGTGTGTGGAGCGCGCCATCACCTGCGCCTCCTGAAGGAACCGCGTCAGGGCGGTGGGGTCGGCGGCCGGACTGACGATAAGCTCCTTGATCGCCACCTCGCGGGCGAGTCCGGGCTGCTCGGCCAGGTACACCGCCCCCATTCCCCCGCGCCCCAGCTCACGCTTGACGAGGTACTTGCCGATCTGGCGTCGCTGCGTGGGAGGAACCGCGGGCGAGGCCGGGACCCCGGGCGGCGGAGCCTGGGGGTGCGGCCCGCTCGGAGGGCTCGGCGGCCTCGGTGGGCCGGTGTCGGTCACGCCGCCGGAGCCTATCAGAGGAGCCCTGCGCGATCTAGCTACGCCAGGCGGCGCACAGGGGCGGGTCTATTGGCAATTTGGGCTTTTTTGACGATAATCCGGCCGTCCGCGGGAAGTTCTTTATTGGAGGACCAATTCATGCAAAATCCCCCCGGCCCGCCACAGCCGGCGGCGTCCACCGGCGTGGATAAGCGCACTGGGGCGTTTCTTTCGTATCTCGCTATCTGGGTCACCGGCATCATCTTCCTCTTCGTGGGCAAGAACGATCCGGACGTCAAGTACCATGCGGCCCAGTCGATCGTGGTGTTCGGATCGCTGACGGTTCTGCAGATCCTCATCTCGATTGCCAGCAATTTCCTCGGAGTCATCGGGATCCTCGGCTTCGTCGTCTGGGTGATCGAGGTGATCCTGTGGATCTACTGCATGTACAAGGCCTGGACAGGCGGCGGTGCCCGCTTTGAGGCACCGATCGTTGGCAGCATGGCTCGGCCCTACACCGAGCAGCTGATGAACTCCGTCAACTAAGAATTCAGTTCAAGAAAAGGGCCCCACCGCGGCGGGGCCCTTTTCATTTCTCAGCGCGGAGCGCGGCGAGCGCTGACTCGATGCCGGCCTGGAGCTCGTCACGCGCGGCGCGCGCCTCCTCGAGAAGAGCCTTCAGGCGCGCCACCTCCGCTTCCAGCCGGGAGATACGAGGATCGTGACGGCCGGCGCGCCGGCGCAGGTCCTCGGCCTCCAGGCGCAGGCGCTCGTTGGCCACCATCAGCTCACGGCGCTCGGCGAGCAGTTCCTGGACGACGCCTGGAGCGGCGCTGCCGTCAGGAGGCTTGTCCGGAGCTCGCCTTCTGGTTGACGTAGCGGCAGACCCCCGGCTGGAACTCACGGAGCCTCAGATGCTCCATCTCGCCGCGCAGATAGGCGGCCTTGGTCTCGAGATTGCCAACGCCCTTCTTCTGCTCGAAGGGGTAGCTGTAGAGATAGCGCCCGTCGATCAACAGGCACACCGAGAGCGCCTCCCGGCCGTCCTCGACGACGTACTTGTAGCAGGGGACGGTGCGGCGTGTTATCTCGCGGATCGGAAAGCCACCGACCCGGCCCATGACGACGTCGAGGGGTGAGCGCATCGCTGCTCATGCTAAGTGAGCAGGGAAAGCTGCTGCGGTGCCGCGGGCGGGCGGAGGAACTCGACCGGCCGCGGGGCGACGGCGTGGTGACGGCTCAGCTCCTGGACCTTTTCCTGCACAGGCCGCACCTGCTCCTTCGGCAGATAGGAGCCGCGTGCGTACAGGTCCTTGTAGTGAGGCACGAGCTCCGGCCAGTGCCTGGCCAGGGACTCCATGAAATGTTCGCGCGTTCCCGGTCGCAGGTAGAGCACGTTGGCCCAGATGCCGGCCGCCCCGGCGGCGCGGGCAGCGCGGACGACCTCCTCCATGGCGGCCGGGTCGTCGCTGAGCCCGGGCAGGATGGGCGCCATGCCGACGCTGGCCCGAATCCCGGCGGCGGTGAGCCGCTCGAGGGCGCGAAGGCGCTGGCGCGGATGCGCCGTCCCAGGCTCCGTTCGCCGCCAGATCTCGTCATCCAGCGTCGGGATGCTGAAGGTCACGGTGACCTCGGCTCGGCGAGCCAGCGTGGTCAAGACGTCGATGTCGCGGACGATCATCGGGCCCCGGGTGATCAGGCCCATTGGATTTGCGAAGTCGGCAAACGCCTCCAGGCAGCCGCGCGTCAGCCGGTAAGTGCCCTCGGCCGGCTGGTAAGGGTCGGTGGCGGCGCCCACCGCGATCCCCTCGCGCTTCCAGCTCTTGCGTGCCAGTTCCTGCCGAAGCACGCTCGCAACGTTGGTCTTGACGCGGATGGCACGCCCGTAGCGGTCGTCGGACGGGCGGTCGGCGCGCTTCTCGAAGGCGCGGACGTAGCAGAAGGTGCAGCGGTGCTCGCAGCCCATATAAGGGTTGAGCGACCACTTGAAGGGCATTCCCTTGACCCGGTTGAGCGCGACCTTGCACGGCTGCTCCAGGTATTCGACGTCCGCGCGCCGCGGTTCCAGCTCCGCCGCCAACATACAACCGAGTCTAGAACAAACGTTCGCGTTTGCGGCTCAGCCGCTGTTAGCTGCTCGAGCGGCCTTGGGACGGACCAGCGACGAGGGGCAGAAGTCGTTGAGGATGCACTCCTCGCAGCGCGGACGCCGGGCGATGCAGACGCGACGGCCGTGCAGGATCAAGCGCAGCGAGAGGCCGGTCCACTCACCCTTGGGCACCATCGAGGTCACGATCTTCTCGATCTTCGCCGGATCCTTGGTGGCGACCAATTTGAGGCGGTTGGTGAGCCGGATCACGTGGGTGTCGACGGCAAAGCCGGGAATGTCGAAGGCCACGCCGAGAATGACGTTGGCCGTCTTGCGGCCGATTCCCGGCAGTGTGACGAGCTTCTCCATGTCGGGCGGCACCTCTCCGCCGAAACGTTCGACGAGCTGGCGGGCGTTGGCGATGATCGCGCGCGTCTTGCTGCGGAAGAAGCCCGTCGGCTTGATGATCGCCTCCACCTCGGCAGGGTCGGCGGCGGCCAGGTCTTCCGGTGTGGGGTAGCGCGCGAAGAGCTTTGGCGTGACCTCGTTGACCGTCCGGTCGGTGGTCTGTGCCGAGAGGATGGTCGCGATCAGCAGCTGGAAGGGACCATCGTGTACCAGTTCGGTCGCGGCCGGGTATGCCTCGCGCAGGCGCTCCACTGTCTTGAGCGCCCGCGACCGAGCCCCCCGTGGTGCCTCGAGCTGCGGGTCGGTCTTCGGCTTAGCCTTGGCCAAGGAGCCTGCGCGCGACCGCCGCGATGTCCCCGCCCTCGGCGCGTCCGGAGAGCCGGCGGGACGCCTCTTTCATGACCTGGCCGAATCCTCCCGGACCCGAGGGCTGGACTTCGTCGATGACGGCGCGGACCTCCGTCTCGAGCTCGGCTTCGCTGAGCGCGGCGGGGAGGTAGGCGCGCAGGATGCCGGCCTCGCTCATCTCGCGAGCAGCCGATTCGTCGCGCCCGGCCGCTCGATAGGCGCCGGCAGCCTCCTCACGCCGCTTCACCTCTCGGCGAACGACGCGAATGACGAGCTCATCATCCGCCTCACCGCCGGCGCCCGGCTCCTTGGTCGCCTTGACAACCTCGCTCTTCAACATCCCCAGCGTGCTCACCGCGAGTTCATCACGACGCTTTCGTGATTCGAACATCTCGGCGTCGATTCGCTCGAAGAGAGCCACAGATCGATTCTCGCATCCGATAACCTTCGCCGCCGATGGCTCTCCTCCTCGGCCCGGCCGTCGCACTGCTCGGGATCTTTGCGGCCTTCATCGTCCTGCGGACACGGGCGCGCACGCAGCAGTCGCTCTATTCCGCGCGCCGCACACTGCTCGAGGAGCGAGCCCAGGAGCGGCGCGAACGCGCCCTGGCGCCTGAGCCGCCTCCCCAGCCGGTCCCGGCCGGCCCCGCGCCGGCCATGACGCAGCCGC
>CAZXGB010000035.1:14458-19753 GCA_964640005.1 uncultured Actinomycetes bacterium
GAGCCGCCTCCCCAGCCGGTCCCGGCCGGCCCCGCGCCGGCCATGACGCAGCCGCCGGCCGCGCAGCTCGCGGTCGCCGCGCCGGTCGCCGCACCGGAACCCGCCACACCCGAACCCGCCGCTCCGGCCCCGCCGCCCGCCTGGGACCGGTCGCCCGTCCCGCCGGTGGCTGCGACCGTGCCCGTCCCCACATTCGAATCAACCGCAGCGGTCGAACCGCCGCCGGTTGAGACGCGGGCGATCACCGCCCCCTCCCAGCCCGAACCCGAGCCAGAACACGCGGCCGACTCAGAGCCGGCGGGCGAGACCAAAGAGAACTCGGCGGGCTGGAGCATCGTCGAACCGGCAAGCAAGGAGACGCCCGCCGGAGGTTCGGCGAGGCCCGTCGAGGAGTCCGAAGACAAACAGCCGGCCTGGGACATCGTTCCCCACCAGAGGCACGAGCGCGACCAGGACTTCCTGCTCGCACAGCCGCCGTCCTATTCCCGGCACCATCCGGCCGTCCAGACCGTGCTCAGCTATGCCGTGCTGGTCGGCGCGCTCGTGGTCGTGCTGCTGGGCGTCCTTCTGATGCTCGCCACCTCCCGCTAAGCGTGCGGCGCATAGGGCGCGCTGACCCCTCCGTCGCCGCGAGGCGGCGACACCTCCCCGCCACGCGGGGAGGAGGGTCGCGAAGGGTAGCCCTCGGCGACCTCTTGCTCGCCTTCGCGATCGCGGACGGCTTGCTCGCTGGCGGCATCCTGTGGTCAACGCCGCAGCGCTGGTTGGCGCCGATTCCCGCGGTTGCCGCCCTGGTGGCGATCATGCTCGACCGCATAGGGCAGCGCCCGCTGGCGATCGCGATGCTGCTCGCCGGCGCGCTCGTCGTCCCCCAGGCGGCTCTCATCGCGGGCCGTCCGCCCCAGGCCCCCGTCCAGGACGGCCTCCTCATCACGGACGCTGCGGCCGGCCGCCTGCTGCACGGGCTCGACCCCTACGGCCACGACTACATCGACGATCCCGCGCTGCGCGCGTTCTGGCTGCCGGAGCTGCCCGTGAATCCGCTGCTCGGCCACTACGCCTACCCGCCCGGGATGATCCTGCTGGCCGGCCCGCTGCACGCCGCCGGGCTGTCGGTTGCGTGGCTCTGGCCACCCGCGGCGGTCGCGCTCGCGGCGGCCGGCTGGTACGCCGTACGCGCCGCCGGCGCGATCGCGGCCGCGCTCAGCCCCCTGCTCCTGCTCGACACGCTGTACCTCTTCAACGACCTCTTCGTGCTCACGGCCTCACTGCTGGCGGTGGGCCTGCTGCGCCGCCGCCGGCCCTTGGCGGCCGGACTTGCCCTGGCGGCGGCGCTCTCCCTGAAGCAGACGGCGCTGGTCTTCGTGCCCCCGCTCCTGCTGCTCGCCTACCGCCTCGATAGGCACAGCCTCGCCCGCTTCGCGGCCTCGGCGACCGCCGGCGTAGCGGCCGTGGTGCTGCCCTTCGTCATCTGGTCTCCGGCGGCGTTTCTGGCCGACACTGCGCGCTACTTCTACGGCTCGGGCCTCGACTCCTTCCCCATCCGCGGGTGGGGCCTGCCCGGACTGTTGCTCAGCGCCGGCGTCCTTCCCAGCCGCTGGGCTCCATACCCCGCGGTCATACAAATTGTTGTGGGCGTCGCAGTCGTAGTGGCCGGCTGGCGCCGGCTCAGCGTCCGCTTCAGCTGGCCCGGCTTCTGGCTCTGGGCCGCGGCGATCGCGGCCACGCTCTTCCTGCTCGGCCGGACGCTGGCCCCGAACTACGTGACGATGATGGCGATCCTGGTGCTGCTCGCCTGGACCTCAACCCTGGAGGACTGTGCGCCAGCTGCGGCCGGCGTCCCTAGAGGCGAGCACCGGGCCCCCGGCGAGGCCGGCGTAGAGGCCGTCACCGGCTGAGACGAGTGCCGACACCTCCCGTCCCGCCAGGAGCAAGCCACGGTCACTCCGGATGCCGTCCGTGGTGGCGACGAGCGACCCGCTGAGCGCCCAAACGCCGGCGCCAAGGCTGGCGATCCGCTGGGCCGGCGCGACACCCTGCGCCGAATAGAGGTCGCCTCGCCAATCGCCGGCGATCACGCCCGGCTCCGCCTTCTCGAGCGCCGTGACACGTGAGGGCAGCGCCGTCCGCTCCCAGAGCCGGCCGCCGTCCGCGGTCACCCAAACGCCGGTCAGCGTAGCCACGTACCAGGCGCCCACCGAGGCCGCGAAGGTCTGGTACTCACCGCCACCCGGCGCCCCGATCGAGCGCCAGGAGAGGCCCTGGTCCTGCGAGAGCCAGATGGAGCCCGACCACTGCCCCGCGAGCACTGTCGAGCCGGCCGTCCATACCGCCGGATAGCGGCCGGCGGGGAGACGGGCTTGGTGCCAGGTCACGCCCCCGTCGCCGGAGACCGCGACACCGCTGGCGCTGCCGAGCACGAGGGATTGACCGTCGGCGGCGAGCGCCAGGGGCAGCGCGCTCCCGCTCGCTCCCAACCGCCGTACGTGGCCCAGGCTGTCGACGAGCAGGGTTTGGCCGGCCTGGACCGCGTAGATGCCGGCTCCGGGAGCGGGCGCGATGGCGTGCCGATAGCCGGCTGCGCTGGGCGCCGAATAGACACGCGCGACGAACAGGGCCGCCGTCAGGAGGACCGCCACCGTCACGCCGTAAACTCGCTGCCGGACTTGAGGCTCTATCACTGGGCGAAGTGAAGCACCTGTAGGCAGGCCCGGGAAAGGCTTGCGGAGCGTGGAATCAGCGCTGAGGAGCGCGATTTCTTCGCGCAGCCGCTGGGGCGCGAGGAGCTGGCACAGATAGCGGAGCGCGCGGGCGGCGTCCGCAACGTGTTCGCCTTCAACTCGCCCAGCTTCAAGAAGCTCGAGCGAGATCCTTCGAGCTTTTCCGAGGAGGAGCTGTTCGACCTCATCCTCTCGGAACCCCGCATGCTCCGGCGGCCGCTCGTATTGACCGACGACGGCCGCGTGCTCGCGGGCGGCAAAGCCGTCTCAGAAGCCGGCTAGCAACTCCTGCGCCAGGCGCTCGGCGGCGCCGGAGCCGGCCATCAGCGTGTCCGTGACGAGCGCACGGTAGCCGAGCCCTTCGATCGCGGTGGCGAACCCTGCGTCCTGCCGGTCGAGGACGAAGCCCCGGGCGACCTCCATGTACTCTCGCGCCACGCCCTCCGGCGAGGGGTCGCGGCCGAGCGACCGCATCATCTCCACAGTCGGCCCTTTCAGGGCTCGACCGCCCACAGTCGGGCAGACCGCGACCGTTCGCGCCGCACGCAGGTTGCCGGCCAGGAGCTGGAGCACCGGCCAGACGCTGACCACCGGGTTGGAGGGACCGATGACAACGAGGTCGGCGTCCGCCACCGCCTCCACGGCCTCGGGCGTCGGCCGCGCCAGCTCGATGCCGCGGTAGCTGACGCCACAAACCGCCGGCTGGGCGCGATGGAGGACGTAGTACTCCTGAAAGGGCAGAGCCCCGCGGTCCGTATCGAACCAGGTGCGGACCGGGTCGTCCGTGACTGGCAAAACGCGAGAGGGAATGCCGAGGCGGCGAGCCAGCTCGAGCGCAGTGTCCGTGAGCCGGAGGCCGGCATGGAGCATCTGGCTCCGGAGCACGTGGAAGGCAAGGTCGCGGTCGCCGAGCGCGAACCAGGTGGGAGCGCCGAGCGTGCCCATCATGTCCATGGTCGCGAAGGTCTCGTCCACCACTCCGAACCCTGCCTCCTCGTTGAAGATCCCGGCCAGCCGGAAGAGGACCGAGTCGGTGTCCGGGCTGACGTGCAGCCCCCAGAAGATGCCGTCGTCGGCGACATTGGTCACCACCGTGAGGTCGCCGGGGGAGAGCACGGCCTGCAGTCCGACCGCCAGCTTGGCGCCGCCGGTACCGCCGGCGACGAGCACGACTCTCATCGAAAAAGATCGAGCTCGCGCGGACGCACCAGCTCGCTGCCCGAACCCGGTGCGCCCTCGGCGCGGTAGCCGCGGATGGCGACCAGCGGCACCCTGGCCGTCTTGCCCATGACCAGCTCAGCGGCGGCGGCCAGCTCGTCCGCGACCGCCACCACGGTGACGCTCAACTCCTTTCCGTGGTCGTCCAGCTGGCCGCGGTAGTCGACCAAAACCGGGACGCCCGCGGCCCCCAGCGCGACATTCTCGATCCCCATCCGCCAGGGACGCCCGAACGTGTCCGACACGATCACGCCCACGTCGACACCGGCGACCTCCTCGAGCCGCAATCGAATGCGCTCTGCGCTGGCGTCGCAGTCGATCGGAAGCAGGGTCACCGTGTCGTCGCCGGGCACGTTCGAGTGATCGATTCCCGCGTTTGCGCAGACGTAGCCGTGGGGCGTCTCGACGATCAGGATCCGTTCCTTGCGGACGATGCGGACGCTCTCGTCGAGGATGGCCTGGACGAGCCGGGGGTCGTGACTTATCTCCATGCCCAGGGTGACCGCTTTCTCCGTGGGCTCGATTTCGGACAGGCGGCGCAGGCGGCCCTCGGCTTTGGAGACGACCTTCTGGGCCACCACCAGCACGTCCCCGTTCCGAAGCTCGAAGTGCTCGGCCGCCAGGACGGCCAGGTCGTCCCCCTCGACGACTTCGGGGATCCCCTCGACCGGATGGATCTCGATCACTGCTTGATCAAGTTCTGGCCAGCGCTTCCAGGTCCGATGGCTCGTCGAGGTCGAGCGCGAGCTCGGGCGGCTCGACGATCGTGAAGCTGACGCCTCGGCTGCTGGCATCCGCCTCGAACTTGGGCAGCGACTCGTCTCCGAAGAAGAGCCCGATCGCACCCGGCGGGCGCATCAAGAGCGCGTTGGTACCGCCCCGACCGCTGGCCGCTGCGGCCACGGCAGCCCGGCTCTCGCCGCCGGCGGCCGCGATGACGAGCTCGATCGCCTCTGGCGTAATCAGCGGGAGGTCGCTGGACACCAGCAGCAGCTCGTCGACCCCCTGCTCGAGCGCGTAGTCAATGGCCGCGCGGGCGGCCGGGTTCTGGCCCGCCGGCTCGCGCTCGAGGACGACCTCAGCGTTCTCCTCTCGGGCCAGCGCGGCCGCCTGCTCGCTCCCGCAGACGGCGACGACGCGTGCTCCCGCCGACCTCGCCGCTCGCAGCGCGCGCCGGGCATTGCGGATCGCCAGCTCACGCCGCTCGGCCGGCTCCAGCGCCGGTGAGAGCCGCTGTTTGGCACTTTCGAAGTCCTTGACGAGGACGGCGATAAGGGTCAGGCGAACCGATCCCGGAGTCGCGGCAGGATCTCCTTCGAGTAGAGCTGGAGGAAGCGCGACTGGTCCTCGCCGGGGG
>CAZXGB010000036.1:0-19668 GCA_964640005.1 uncultured Actinomycetes bacterium
TCGATGCGAAAGTAGTCGCGGATGCGCGGACCGGCGGCGAGGATCCACCGCTCCAGCTCCTCCGCCACGTCCTTCGGCGTCTGGCTCCGCGCGGTCCAGGCAGCGTAGGGATGCCGCTTGAAGGCGAGCGGCTCCTGCCGCACCATCACGAGGCCCGCTTCCTCAATCCAGTGGGTCCACTCGCTGGAGCGGTGGGCCCGCACGTGGGTCGGGTCGCGCCATTTCTCGGCGGTGTTCATGAATTCGTCCAGCTCGGGCTCCTCGGGCGCCATGTTGTCGTCGAGCACGAACCTGCCTCCCGGCCGGAGGACGCGGGCGGCTTCGCGTACGAAGGTCTCCGGCGCCGGAAAGTGGTGGGGCGCGATCCGGGAGGTCACGATGTCAAAGGACGCCTCCGGAAACGGCAGCTCCTCGGCGTCGGCGGCCTCGAACGTGACGTTTTGCACGCCCTTCTCGGTGAGGAACACGCGCGCGGCTTCCAGCATCTCAGCCGTGAAGTCGGTCGCCACCACCTCCGCTACGTGCGGAGCCAGCGCGAGCGCCGTGTGGCCTCCGCCGGTCGCGATGTCCAGGACGCGGTCGGTGGGATTGGGCTGGGCGAGGCTGACCAGAAGGGCGAGGTCGTCCCCGCTGGCGTGCTGCTGACTGGTGACGTAGTTGGCCGCGGTGGCGGCGAACTGGCGGCGGACCTGATCCTTCACGCCGTCAGGCGGTCTCGAGCCGCTTGTATCCCTCGGCGTACTGGAAACCGGCCCGCTCGCCCGTCTGGCGCATGCGCTCCCTGATCCACTTCCCGGGGGCGCCGTCCTCCATCCCGGGCTTCTCGAACTGGCTCTGGTGGCACAGGATGGCGTCGATCTTCCTTTGCAGCAGGTCTTCGGTGACCTCGACGTAGTGGTCGGACTCGGTGAAGGCGGGAATCCAGACCTCACGTACCTTGTGCGGCTCGAGTCCCTGCTCGAGGAGCTCGGGATAGGCACGGGGATTGCGCGCGTCGGGATAGACAGCGGAGAGGGCAGCCTGTCCGACCGCCAGGTGGTCGGGATGGAACGCGCCGATGCCCTGGGTGAGCAGCATGCGAACGGGCGTGTGCGTGATCACGAGATCGGGTTTGCGGCGGCGGATCTCCATGGTGATCGCCTTTCGCAGCTCGATGTTCGGCTCCAGGTGGCCATCACGAAAGCCGAGAAACGCGACGTCCTTGACGCCCAGGAGCTCGGCCGCGGCGCGCTGCTCGGCGTAACGCCGCTCGCTCAACTCGGCGTCCGGGACCGAGGGGTCCTCCCCGCCTTGCGAGCCGTCGGTGCAGATGCAGTAGAAGACGTCGGCCCCGGCGGCGGCAAACCGGGCCACGGTGGCACCCGAACCGAACTCCGGGTCGTCAGGGTGGGCGGAGACTACGAGCACGCGCTCGATCGGCTTTTCCTCCGGCTTTTCGGCCTCCTTTTCTTGCGCGCCCTCTAGCGCGCTCTCGATCGGCGTCTCCTCGTCAGTCACGACGACTGAGCGTAAACCAGACCGAGAATCCGCCGCCCGCATGGTCGCCCATGCCAGCGTCGCCCCCCATCGCACGCGCCAGGCCTCGCACCAGGTACAGGCCCAAGCCCAATCCCTGGGCGCTCGCACCGTACTGCTGATAGCGTTCGAAGGCCCGCTGGCGATCGGCGGCGGGGATGCCCTGTCCCTGGTCGACGACCTCGAAGCGCACACTCTGTCCGTCCTCGGTGTGGACGCTGATCTCGACTGGCGACCCCGGTTCAGTGAACCGTGCGGCATTGTGAAGCAGGGCGCGAAGGGCGCGCACGGCTCGGTCGCGGTCCGCGTGTACCTTGACTCCGGGTGTCGCTCCCAGCACCGTGACCGGGTGGTCGCCGGTGTGGCGCCTCTCCCCCTCCACAGCGGAGGCGGTGATCACGGCGACGTCGACAGGCTCCAGGAAGAGGCTCAGATCTCCGGCCTCGAGGTGGGTCATGAGGAGCACGTCCTCGATCATGTCCGAGAGCTCCTCGACGTTCTGGTCGATGAGGGTGAGCATCTGACGCTGGGCTTTTGGCTCCAACACGCCCGCGCTCTCGAGCATCAGCGTGGCGGCCCCCCGGATGACCGTGAGCGGCCGGCGCAGCTCATGGCCGAGTGCGGAGATAGCCTGCAGTTGGGCGCTCCTTGCTTCGCCCTGCTCCGCCATCAGTGAATCGTCTCGACCTTGAGCATGTTCGTCTGGCCCGGCCGCCCGACCGGAACGCCCGCGATCAGTAGAACCCGGTCGCCCCTGCGGACGATGTTCTGCTCGACGGCCGCCTTGATCGCCTTGTCGATCATGTCGTCGGTGTCCTTCCCCATGCCGACATGGAGTGGGATCACGTCTGCGTATAGCTGGGTCCGCCGCAGCACCTCCTGGTACGGGCTGGCCGCAATCACCGGCACCGGGGCGTGCGCCTTGCTGGCGCGGAGTGCCGTGGCGCCGGACTCCGTGAAGGCGATGATGTAGTTCGCCTTGATCTCCGCTGCGATCTGAGCCGCCGCGTGCGCGATAGCGCTCGAAAGCGAGTTCTCCTTCCAGACCGGCCGTTCGCGCGTGTAGGTAGGGTGGGACTCGGCGCTCAGACAGATCCTCGCCATCGCTCGCACCGCCTCGACGGGGTGCGCCCCCGTAGAGGTTTCCTGGGACAGCATCACTGCGTCGGTTCCGTCCCAGATCGCGTTTGCGACGTCGGACGCCTCGGCGCGCGTGGGGCGGTTGCTCGTGACCATGGACTCCAGCATTTCGGTGGCCGTGATCACAGGCACGCCGGCCCGGTTCGCGCGACTGATGATGTCCTTCTGCACAGCGGGCACCTCGCCCAGCGGTAGTTCGACCCCGAGGTCACCGCGGGCGACCATCACCCCGTCGGCGACCTGGATGATCGAGCGCAAGTTCCGAATCGCCTCGACCTTTTCGAGCTTGGCAATGATTGGAACTCGCCACCCCACGATGTCCAGCTCGCGCCGGCACTCCTCGATGTCGTGAGCCGAGCGGACGAACGAGAGCGCGAGCCAATCGAACCCGAGCTCGGCACCCAGCCGAAGGTCGGCGCGGTCTTTCTCGGTCATGGCCGGCATGTCGAGAGCGCGCCCGGGGAGGATGACACCCTTCCTCTCGCCGAGAAGTCCGCCCCGAAGCACGCGGCACGTGGAAGAGTGTCCGTCGCCGCCCACGACCTTGAGCTCGATCTGGCCATCGGCCAGGAGGATGCGGTCACCGGGCTGCGCAGCCCCACAGATCTCGGGGTGACTGACGTGGATCCGACGATCGTTGCCGATGACGTCCTCGGAAGTGAGGACCACTTCCTTCCCGCGCGCCAGCCTGACCAGGGGTTCCTCCAGGCGCCCGGTCCGGATCTTCGGCCCCTGCAGGTCCTGCAGCAGCGCCACCTGCCGGTCCATGGAGCGGGCGACTTGACGGACGAGCTTGACCGCACGCCGATGGGTATCGGCATCACCGTGAGAGAAATTCAGGCGTGCGACGTCCATCCCCGCCGAGATGAGCCGGCGAAGAACGCCCGCCTCGGTGCTCGACGGCCCCAGTGTGCAAACGATGCGCGTCCGACGCATCGGGCCGAGTTTACCGATCAGCAGCAGTCGACCTCTGCCGCAGCACCTCGTAGAGGAGCGCGGCCGCCGCAGCCGACGCGTTGTAGCTCGCAACGCGACCCCGCATCGGCAGGCGCACGCGGGCGTCGCAGCGCTCGCGGACGAGGCGGTGAACGCCCGGTCCTTCGCCTCCGACGACGATGCAGACCGGGTTTCGGTAATCGAACTCCCAGGCCGCCAGCTCGCCCCTGGGATCGAGAGCGACGCACCAGATGCCCGCCCGTCGCACATCGCTGATGGCACTCGGGAGGCCGGCCACCCGCGCGATCCGAAGGTGCTCGCTGGCGCCCGAGCTGGCCTTCACCGCAGCGGGACTCAAGGGGGCGGTGCGGCGGGCGGGCAGGATCACACCGCTGGCTCCCGCCGCCTCGGCGCTCCGCAGGATGGCGCCGAGATTCTGGGGATCGAGAATTGAGTCAAGGGCGACGAGAAGATCGGGATGGCCGGTCAGCAATCCACGCAGGGTTTCGAACTGGCGGGGCGCCACCTCGGCCACCACTCCCTGGTGAACGCGGCCCGGCGCCAGGCGGTCGAGCGTCGCTGCGTCGACCGTGTCAAGCTTCCTCGCCTGCGAGCGGATCTCGTCCAGCCGGACGTCTGAGTCTGCCGTCCTGACCATAAGGACTCGGCGAGCCCGGCCGGCTCGAACGGCCTCGAGGACGGGATTCCGCCCGTAGATCAGGTCCTCCCGCGCTGCCGCCGAGGCACGCGGCAATCGCTCCCCGCGAACGGACCGCGGCGTTCGTTCAGCGGGTTCTGTGCGCTCGCGCCGTTCGGTGCCTTGCCGGCGAGGAGCGCGGCTTGCGCTCGTAGGGCGAGGCGATCGGCTCGAACGCTCCCCACGCCCGTCTTTGCCCTGCGGCTGGCGGCGCGGTCCCTTGCCCTTCATCCGCCTGTCTCACCCGGGTTCGTTCGGCGCCAGCGAACCCCCTGTGCTGTGTCCTCGAGCGTAATCCCGCGTTCCCGCAGCTCCGACCGGATGCGGTCGGCGGTTGCGAAGTCCCGGCGGGCGCGAGCTTCCTCCCGTTTGGCTATCTGAGCCTCCACTTCCTCGTCGAGCACGAGCTCACCACCCTTGACGACGTCGAGATGAAAGTCGGCGTCGCGAAGCACCTCAAGCACCGCCCGATGCGCCGCCGGACCGACGGCGTCCCGGTCGAGGTGCGAATTGGCGTCCCGCACCAACTCGAAGACATAGCCCAGCGCATGAGGGAGGTTGAGATCGTCGTCCAGCGCAGCGCGATAGTGATATCTCGTCTCGTTCGCGTGGCGAACGAGGCCCGCGTCGTCGGTTGTGGGATTGGGCGGCGTCCGCCGGAGGCGCTCGTCGAGATCGCGCAGGCGGCGCACCTGCTCTGCCGCCGAGTGAAGGCCGGCGTCGTCGAACGTCAGCCGGCTCCGGTAGTGGGCACCGGCAATCAAGAAGTAGCGGATCGCGACGGGATCGTGGCCGGCCTCAGTCAGCTCGCTGAGCGTGCTGATATTGCCCGTGCTCTTCGACATCGTCTGTCCACGAGCGTCGGCCAGGTGCTCGTTGTGGAGCCAGTAGCAGGCGAATGGCTTGCCCGTGAACGCCTCCGACTGAGCTATTTCGTTCTCGTGATGCGGAAACAGCAGGTCGATGCCGCCGGCATGGATGTCCAGGGTTGGGCCCAGGTAGCGCATCGCCATCGCCGAGCACTCTATGTGCCAGCCAGGACGGCCGCTGCCAAAGGGTGAACGCCAGCTCGCGCCGAGCGCCTCATCGCCCGGCTGCGACCGCTTCCAGAGCGCAAAGTCGGTGGCCGATTCCTTGTCGTACCGGTCCTGCGCCACGCGCGCCCCAACTTTCAAGCCCGAGCGATCGATGTGCGACAGCTCGCCGTAGCGCGGAAAGCTGGAAACCCGGAAGTAGACATCGCCGTCGGCGACGTAGGCGTTGCCCTTCGCGACCAGGCCGGAGACCAGCTCGACAATGTCGGGGATGTTGTCGGTGGCACGGGGGTAAAAGTCGGCCGGCAGAAACCGCAGCTGAGCCATGTCCGCGAAAAAGGCCTGTGTGTACCGCTCCGTGTACTCCCGGATCGTCTGCCCGGCGTGCATCGCCTCGTGCAGGATCCGGTCGTCGATGTCGGTGATGTTCATGATGTGCGTCACCTGGTAGCCAGAAAAGAGCAGGTGACGTTTGAGCAGGTCGTAGAAGAGCATCGCCCGGAAGTTCCCAACGTGGGCATAGTTCCAGACGGTCGGGCCGCAGGTATACATGCGGACGCGAACAGGATCCTGCGGCTGAAACTCCTCCTTGCGGCCGCTCAGTGTGTTCGTCAGCCGGACCGTCATATCTCCTCGACGAGGGCGACGGCCTGGGCGGCGATGCCCTCCAGCCGTCCGAGCGATCCCAACCCTTCAGGGCTCGTGGCCTTCACAGAGACCATTTTGGTGGCGACACCGAGACGCTCGGCCATGAGCGAGGCCATCGCACCGAGGTGCGCCTGGAGCCGGGGTTGGGCGGCGACAACCACGCTGTCGACGTTCAACAAGCGGTAGCCGGCACCCTTCAGCATCTCCGCCGCCGCGGCGAGCAGGTCCAGGCTGAAGGCGCCTCGGTAGCGCTCGTCCGTATCGGGAAAGTGCTCACCGATCGTGCCCAATGCTGCCGCACCGAGAACGGCGTCGACCACTGCGTGCGTGAGCACGTCCGCATCCGAGTGTCCGGCCAGCCCCTTCGAGTAGGGGACGGTGACGCCGCCGAGGACGAGCGGCCTGCCCTCCACCAGCGGATGGAGGTCATAGCCGAGGCCGATTCTCAAGACCTGGCCGCGCCCTCCGCCGCCTGCGCTGCCTCGTTGCCCCTGATCAACGCCTGAAGGACCTCCATATCCTCCGCGGTCGTCAGCTTGATGTTGGTCGGCTCGCCGGCGACGACGGCCACTTGATGGCCGGCCGCTGCCACCAACTGCGCGTCGTCGTCTCCAACCAGGCCGGCGTCGGCAGCCTCGAAGTGCGCTCTCAGAAGCAGCTGATAGGCGAACCCCTGCGGCGTCTGGGCGAGCACGATCTTCGATCGATCGAGACTTTCGACCAACCGTCCACCCTCGACCCGCTTGACGGCGTCCCGAGACGGCAGGCCGGGCACGGCGGCGCCATGCTCGACGGCGGCGGCCAGCACCCGCCGTGCCAACCCGGGAGTTGCCATAGGTCGGGCGGCATCGTGGACGAGGACGTGCGTGCAGCCCTGGAGAAGGCCGAGGCCGGCGCGAACCGACTGCTGGCGTGTTTCGCCCCCCGCGCACACTCGTACCGGTTTGGCCGGAGCCAGCAGGCCGACTTCGGCTTGCGCGCGCTCCAACCGGCCAGGCGGTCCCGCGACCACGACCTCCGCCACCTCCTCGAGCCCCAAGAAGAGCTCCAGGACGCGGCTCAATGTCGTCCGGCCGTTCAGCTGCACGAGCGCCTTGCTGCCGAGGCCAAGCCGGGTGCCGGTGCCGGCGGCGGCGATGATGACGCCGACCCTGATGCCGGGGGGAACATTCGTCACGGTCACGAGCTAGTCCTGGTGCGCCGCCGCGGGCCACTGCCGTTCTCACCGGCGGGGGCCGCGAAGATCATCCGTCCAGCGGCGGTCTGGAGGATCGAGGTCACGGTCACATTGATCGTCGCATCAATGTGGCGACGTCCGTTTTCGACCACCACCATCGTACCGTCATCCAGGTACGCGATCCCCTGACCGGCCTCCTTGCCCTCTTTTACGACCAGCACTCGCAGCGCCTCGCCCGGTATGGCGATCGGCTTCATCGCGTTGGCGAGCTCGTTCAGGTTGAGGACCCGAACGCCCTCGAGAGCCGCGACCCGGTTGAGGTTGAAGTCGTTCGTCATCACCGACCACCCCGTCTGCTTGGCGAGCCTGACCAGGCGGGCGTCGATGTCCAGCTCGCCGCTCAGGTCGTCCTCATGAAAGCGAAGGACCGCCTTCGGCTCGTCCTGCAGCTGCTTGAGAACGTCCAGGCCCCGCCGGCCGCGATTGCGGCGAATGGCATCGGCGGAGTCGGCTACGTACTGAAGCTCCTTGAGCACCGAGCGGGGCACGTAGAGCGGCATGTCGAGGAATCCGGTCCGGACCAGGTCCAGGATGCGGCCGTCGATGATCACCGAAGTATCGAGGAGCACGCCCTTCACCCGCGCCGGCTCGTCGTCCCGCTTGTCCCGCGATCCCGATATCAGCGCCACGAGTTCCTGCCGGCGGGTCACACCGACCTGGGCGCCGGTTAGGGCAAGCAGGGCGGCCAGGACGGCGCTCAAAGGCACGCCGTACTGAAAATCGCGGACGAAGTATCCGATCAGGACGGCCAGGATCAGTCCGACGATGACCCCGAACACGCCGCTCACCAGATCCGGAAGAGGCGTCGTCGTGAGGCGGAGATTCATCTCGCGCCAGCCTCCGAGCACGTAGGGCGTGCCGAGATAGAGGAAGATCAGCCCCTCAAGCGTGGTCAGCCCGATGATCACCGTGCTCGCCGGCGCCTTGATGTCGGCGCTCACGACCATCGCGTACCCGAGTGCGAAGCCGCCCACCACACCGAGGACCGCGCTCGCGTAGCGCACCCAGCGCTGGGACCTCAACTGTCGTCCTCCCTCCTTCCGTTGCTGCGGGACTGCGCCAACCGGCTGCCGAAGGCTTCGACGATCGCCTGGGCGACGTCCCGGACCTCGATCAGCTGGAGTCCGTCCGGCCTTGGCTGGCCGGGGACCAGTCGAGGAATGATCGCACGCGAGAATCCCCGCCGGGCCGCCTCCTGCAGGCGCCGCTCCATCTGGGTCACCCGGCGGACTTCACCCGTGAGCCCGATCTCGCCCAGGACTACGGTCCGCTCGCCCACACCCGCACCGCAGAGGTTGCCCGCCACGCTGACCGCAACGCCGAGGTCGGCGGCAGTTTCCGGAATGTGGATTCCGCCCGTGACGTTGATGTAGACGTCCTTGTCGCTGACGGCGATCCCGGCGCGCTGCTCGAGGACCGCGAGCAGCATGTGGAGGCGGTTCAGGTCGAGGCCGGTCGCTGTCCGTCGCGGAAAGCCGGCATTGACCTTGGCGACCAGGCTTTGCAGCTCGACAAGGAGCGGTCGAGTGCCCTCCATGACCGGCACGGCGACGGTACCCGGCCTCGTCAGGCTGGCTTCGGCAAGGAGCATCGCGCTTGGATCCGCGACTTCTTCCAGGCCCGCCTCGCCCATCGCAAAGACGCCGATTTCCTCCGTCGACCCGAAGCGATTCTTGTTTGCGCGCAGGATCCGATGCTCCTGCCGGCGCTCACCCTCCAGATAGAGAACGGTGTCAACCATGTGTTCGAGCACGCGGGGGCCGGCGATAGCCCCTTCCTTAGTGACGTGACCAACGAGGACGACCGGCACCCCGGTTGCCTTGGCCAGCTGCAGGAGCCGGCCGGCGGCTTCCCGAACCTGGGTCACACTGCCGGGCGAAGCGTCGATCGCGGAGTCGAACACGGTCTGGATCGAATCCACGATGAGAAGCCCTGGCAGGCCGTCACGTGTGGTTGCGTCGAGGATTGACTCGAGGTCGTTCTCAGCCAGCAGGAGGAGATTCGGGTGCAATGCGCCAAGACGACTGGCGCGCATCCGGACCTGTCGGGCCGACTCTTCGCCTGTCGCATAGAGGACGCGGTGGCCCGCGCGCGCGAGCTGATCTGACACGTGCATCAGGAGGGTCGACTTGCCCACACCTGGCTCGCCCCCGATGAGCGTGATGCTGCCGACTACGAACCCGCCGCCGAGGACGCGATTGAGCTCCGACCACTCGAGAGGCAGGCGCGCTGCGTCCGCCTCGCTGACATCGGTGACCGGAGTCGGGCGCGACCGGCCTGTGACACCCGCCGGACTGCCCTGACCAGGTGGGGCCTTGGTGAAGTCACGGGCGGCGTGACGCGGCGCCGCGGCACGGACCGTGAACTCCTCGAGCGTGTTCCACTGCCGGCAATGCGGGCACTGGCCCGACCACCGGAGCGACTCACCACCGCACTCCCGGCAAACGTAGGTCGTGCTCGTCTTAGGCATCCGGACCCGCGCCTTCAGCGCCGACTGTTGTAGGCCCGCGCGACAATTTTTGGCTGGCGCGAATCTTTTTCGACACCTGCCACGTTATATGCCTTGGAGCAAGCCGGATGTGCGCCCGGCCGAACTCCTGTCCCGCGGCGCCGGCCTGACTACCCCCTGGACGGCGCCGTCTTTTTATTTCCGGGCGTTGAGCGGCCAGTGGGAGTCCAGGGCCGCTGCGAGTTCCGTTCATCTGAGGCGGCGATTGTGGACCCAGGACACGAGCTTCGGGAACCTGTCGACGCCTTCTTAACAGCCTCTGGTGACAACCTCGCCCACCACGCCTGACGATCGGGCCGATGGCGGGGCTTTCCGTCCTGATTCGGTTAGTGCGGCGCTGGCTCCGGTTCGTCCGGCGCCTGCTTGGTGGCGGACAGCCCAGCACGCCCGGCTTTGGCCGCCTCGATGGCGTCGAAAAGGAGCGCCGGCGAGTAGGGCAGGCGGTCGAGAAGCGCGCCGAGCGGGCGCACGGCGTCCGCCACCGCGTTCGCGACCGCCCCGTAGGCCCCGACCGTGCCCGCCTCCCCGACCCCTTTGCTGCCGAGGATCGTCCGCGGACTCGGCGACGCGAGGTGGCTCATCGTGACCGGCGGCACGTCAGTGGCGAGGGGGAGAAGGTAGTCAAGAAGCGTCGACGTCAGGATCTGTCCGTCCGCGGCGTACGCGTGCGCCTCGAGGACGGTCCCGCCGATGCCCATGGCAACCCCACCCCGGACCTGACCATCGACGAGCGCCTCGTCGAGAACCGTGCCGACGTCCTCGACCGTCGTATACGAAAGAACAGTCGGAACGTAGCCAAGCGGATCGACGTCGACGACAGCCAGGTGAGCCCCGCTGGGAAAGACCTGGGTGGGGTCGACGCTCCGCGTGACCTCGAATCCCGGTTCGATGTCGGCCGCCGCGACCGCGCGCAAGCACTGGACAACCGCCTCGACGACACCCACCGCGCCCCGACTCGCAAACGTGCCAGTTCCAGGTGGCGCTGTATCAGTGTCCCCCTCCTCTACGTCGACCCGCCCGGGATCGATCCCGAGCTCGCTGAGCGCGAGCGCGCGGTAAGTGGCGGCGTGCCCCTGCCCCGCCTCGGCGGCACTCGTGTAGATGACGAGACGACCGTCCTCGGTAACGCGAATGGTCGCGGCGTCGATGCCGGGGACGGCGGAGATGCCGCGGCGGCGGTAGTCGGCGGAGCCGGTGCCGCTGTGCTCGTTGAAGAGGGCGATACCGATCCCGAACAGCCGGCCGGCCTGACGCGCCGCCTGCTGCTGCTCGCGCAGCGATTCATAGCCCGCGCGTTCCGCGAGCTGGTCGAGAAGGCGCGGGTAATCGCCCGAGTCCAGCTGCCGGCCGCTAGCGGTGGTCACCGGAAGCTGGGGGAAGGCATTGCGGCGGCGCAGCTCGAGGGGGTCGAGGCCGAGTTCCACGGCCACCTCGTCGACCATCCGCTCGGTGGCGTAGACGGCAGCGTCCATACCAACGCCGCGAAGGGCGCCGACCGGGCATTTGTTGGTAAGAAACGCGCGCGCCTCAAATCGCAGGGCGTCGACCGAATACGGTCCAAAAAGAGTGGTCGCGCACGTCATCGGCTCGAGCGAAGCCGAGAAGGGTTGGATCGAGTAGGCGCCGACGTCAGCGGTCACAGCCGCCTGGACGGCCAGAAAGCGGCCGCTGCGCGTCATCGCAAGCCGCAGCCGAACGGTCGTGTCGTGGGCGTGGCTGCTGGCGATCAGGTTCTCCCGCCGATCCTCGATCCAGCGCAGGGTGAGGCCGGTTCGCCACGCCGCCGCCGCCAGCGCTATCTCCTCCGCAAAAACGTGCGCCTTGAGGCCGAACCCACCACCAACCTCGGGAACGAGAACCCGGATCTGCCCCTCGGGGATCCCGGTGGCGGAGGCGACATCCCGCCGGACCAGGTGCGGCACCTGCGTGGACGTCCATAGATGCAGGCGGCCACCTTCAACCGGCGCCGCGATCACGCCGCGCATCTCGATGGGGACGCCGGACTGGCGGGCAGCCCTGAAGGTGCGTTCGAAAACGCGGTCTGCTCTCGCGAAGATCGCTTCCAGGTCGCCATTGCCACCGTACGCTTCGAAGACCTGCCGCGGCGGCTCTGGATCGAGTGCATCCCAGTCGATCTCGACTTCGTCCGCGACGTCTTCGGCTCGGTAGCGGTCAGCCGCCCAAACCATTGCGACGGGTTCGCCGACGTAACGCGTGTGCCCGGAGGGCAACGCGGTCCAGGGTTCGGGCTGGAGGCCGGCGCCGTCGAGCAGCAGAGGGCGCAAGCCGAGGGATTGGCCGGTTGCGGCGGCGCCCCGGATCGTCGTGAACGCGGCGTGGGCAAACGGCGAGCGGACGAAGGCAACTTCGAGTGCTTCAGTCGGGAGGTCGATGTCCGCCAGGTAGCGGCCGCGACCGGCTACGGTGCGTTCGCCCGCACCGGCGTCCATCAAAGGCACTCGAACACGGCCTCCACGATCGGGTCGTATCCAGTGCAGCGACAGATGTTCCCCGCCAGCTCTCTTCGGAGCTCGGCCTTCGACATCCGATTGCCTGCTCGAATCAACGCTTCGGCGGTCATGAGGAAGCCGGGCGTGCAGAAGCCACACTGGAACGCTCCCCACCGGCGGAAGGCCTCTTGCAGTCGCGAAAGACCGCCGTCTGAGCCGAGGCTCTCCACGGTCGTGACCTCATGTCCGTCCGCCTGGCCCGCGAACATCAAGCAGGAACGCACGGCGGCGCCGTCAACGAGTACGGTGCAGGCTCCGCAGACGCCCTGTTCGCAGCCGAGGTGGGTGCCCGTCAGCCGCAGAGTGTCGCGCAGGAAATCAGCGAGCGTCTGCCGGCCCGGCACTTCGCCGGTCCAGGGGCGCCCGTTGATGGTCGTGCTGACGGCGATCAGTGCAGGCACTGACTCACGACCCTGGCGACGAGCTCGCCGCCGACCTTCTTCCGATAGGCAGCCGACGCATGCAGGTCGCTGACCGCTTCGATCTCCGCCTCAGCGAGGCGGCCCAGGTCACCGAGGTCGACTACCGCGCTTGCGAGGTAAGACTCGACCTCGAGCAGGCGCTGGGGCCGCGATCCAGTCCCGAAGACGACCACCCGGCCCGCGTCGCAAGCCGCGCCGACCAGTGCGAAGTCGCCATGCCGGCGCTCGACTTCGGCGAATGCCGAGGGGCCGGAGCTGACCGGCAAATGAACTTCCACCAGGAGTTCGTCTGGCTCCAGCGCCGTCATCAGCGGCCCGAGGTAAAAGTCGCCCGCGGCGATGCTCCGCTCGTTGCGCGCCGAGCGCGCCTTGATCGAGGCGTCGAGGAGAAGAAGGAGGGCCGGCCACTCGGCCGCGGGATCCCCGTGAGTGATCGAGCCGCCCACCGTTCCTCGGTTCCTGATCTGGAAGTGACCGATATGCGGAATGGCCTGCAGAACCGCAGCCGGAAGGTCGAGTTGCGACCCCCGGCGCGCAACCTCGGATTGGCTCGTCATCGCCCGGATGGTCACGCACTCGCCGTCATGCTCCATCCCACGCAGTTGAGGGACTCGCTCGAGGTCCACGATGTGTGCGGGCTGCGAAAGACGCATGGCCAGGAGCGGCACCAGGCTCTGACCGCCCGCCAGTGGCTTAGCCTCGTCACCCAGCTCGCCGAGCAGGCTCAAGACCTCGTCCAAGGACTCCGGCCGGTGATACTCGAAAGGGGCCGGCTTCACGCGGTCACCGCCGGCAGGATGGACTCGCGGAGTATTCGCAGTCGCTCCAGGCGACCTCCGCCAAGGAGCGGGAAGATGCAGCTGTCGACCCCCGCCGCCAGCAGGCTGCGAACCCGCGTCGCGCATTCCCGAGTAGTACCGGCAACGGCCAGGGTTCGCGTCAGTTCGTCGGATACCGAGGCTTGATGGTCGGCATGAGTGGACAGATGCTGCGAATAGTCGTAAGTCTCCCTGGCGCGCAGGATCTCGTCCCTAAAAGGTTCGAGGCTGGCCGGGAACTCGATGAAGTCGGCGATCAGCCGCGCCTGGGTGCTGGCCCACGATCGGACGGCGTCGAGCGCCGCGATGGGGTCTTCGTCGCTCGCCGAGAGCGTGGTCATCAGTCCGATCTCGATTTCGTCGCGCCTGCGTCCAGCCTCGGCGAGTCCGGCCTCAACCCACTCCACCTGACGGCGGACGAAATCAGGAGCGGCGGGCCCCATCAGGATCACGCCGTCGCAGACCCGGCCGGCCAGCCGGCACATTCGCTTCTGGCTCGCCGCCAACCAAATAGGTACCGGGGGCACGGAGTAAGGAAGAATGTAGCCGCGGCCGCCGAGCTGCCCCGGCTGCCCGGCGAGAACCGACCTGAAGAAGCGGAGGGTCTCTTCGACCTCCGCCACCCGCGCGGGCTTCCAGCCCAGCCCGTAGACGGCCGAGTCGCCAGCGCCAACGCCCAGCAGTGCTCGGCCACTGGAGAGCTCCGAAAGGGCCGCCACCGCGCTCGCCGTTACCGTGGGGTGCCGAGTGAGTGGGTTGGTCACCCCTGTACCGAGCTCGATGTGGGAAGTCGACGTGGCCGCGAGATAAAGGCCCGCATAGACGTCTTTCATCGCCAGTTGGGAGTCGATAAGCCACAGCCGGTCGACGCCTGACGCCTCGAGATCCGCGGCCAGCCCCGTCCAGCTGGCTAGCGACTGTCGTGGGCTGATCCCGATGCTGATTGCCAGCTTCACTCCGGCGAACATAGCGCCTCGAGCCGACGGCAGGGAGACGCTTTTGCTTTCGCGCGGGTAGGCGTGACTTTCGTCGGGTGTAAGGTCACAATTCGTGCCGTCCATAGTCGAGCGATATGGCAGACGATTACCGCGGGTGGAGGAGGTGACGATCTAGTGGCAGCGGCTGCGGACGACGAGGTCCATGTGCTCTTCGTGGAGGACGACCCGGCGGTCGCCCAGATGTACAAGCTGAAGCTCGAACTCGACGGCTATCAGGTCGAGATCGCTCCGGACGGAGAAATCGCTCTGGGAATGGCAAGGGAGGCGACCCCCGACCTC
Source organism: uncultured Actinomycetes bacterium (assembly GCA_964640005.1). Taxonomy (GTDB): domain Bacteria; phylum Chloroflexota; class Dormibacteria; order Dormibacterales; family Dormibacteraceae; genus CAZHAC01. Next base: position 14,744 of record CAZXGB010000036.1, read on the forward strand.
ATCTTCCTCGACATCAGGCTCCCGAAGCTCGACGGTCTCGCGGTGCTGGAGGCGCTGCGGGCCGACGAGAGAACCAGGCATGTGCCGGTCGTGATCCTCTCGAACTACTCGGAGCGGGAGCTTGTTGAACGCGGCCTGAAGCTGGGCGCGCTGGAGTACCTGATCAAGAGCCAGACAACCCCCGCCAAGCTGGCAGGCGGCGTGGAAAGCTGGCTGCGAGGCTGAGCGCCTGACGTTCAGCCGCCGATGCCGTGCTGCATCAGGTGGTCGCGCAACGAGCGGGGCTCGAAGTGGAAGGCCCTCTGCACAGAGTCAACCTCGGTCGCGTTGTTGAAGCTGAACAGCTCCAACGCTGCCGGGGTCAGAGGCGGCTTGGGCAGCAGGGCGCTCATGACCTGGGCTTGAATCCGGGCTACCGGCAGCGGCACCCTCACGAGCAGCCGGCGCTTTCCCATTGCTTCGCAGATCGTTCTGACCACCTCTGTGAACGTGAGCCGCTCCGGTCCGCCGAGAGGGACAGCCCTCCCGACCGGGGCACCCTCTCCCACACTCTTTAGCAGGCAGGTCACAAGGTCCTCGACCCAGAAGGGCTGAAATTCAAGATCGCTAGGTCCGATAACCGGGATGATCGGCAGGTCGCGAACCAGACCGGCGAGGGCAGCGACAAACTCGGCGTTGTCGCCGAAGAGCACTGAGGGCTGCAGGATCACGTATTCGATGCCAGAGCGACGGACGGCCTCCTCCATCCCCCATCGCGTCGCCATGTAGGTTCCCGCTGGAGCCCTTACGGTTCCTAGCCCGGACATGAGTACGAAACGGCGGACGCCGGCTGCGCCGGCAGCTGCGACCAGGTTCTCCGTTCCCTGCCGGTTGATCTGGTCATAGGCTCCTCGGAAGGGTTCCTTGGTGTTGCCTGTAATCGCGGCGGCATGGACCACCGTATCGACGCCAGCCATTGCATCGCTGAGGGTCTCGGGCATGGACAGGTCGCCGACCGCCATCTCCGCCCCCTGTATTCGCATCCGCCGGCGGACCAAAGCCCGTACCGGCATTCCGCCCTCTGCGGCTCGCCGGACGAAATGTGATCCGACGAAGCCGGAAGCGCCGGTTACCAGAACCATCCGCCTACCTCAACGCAGGAAGTCGAGGATCAGAGATGACAGCTCGATCGGCTTCTCCACCGGAATCGGATGGCCGGCCCCAGCAAGCACCTCGAGCGTTGAATCCGCGACCCCGGCCCGAATTATTTCGGCCGCACGCGGTGGGCAGTGCTGGTCTCGATCGCCGGCAATGACCAGAGTCGGGGCGCGAATCCGTCCCAACTCGGGATCCAGCGGCCCCTCGTGGAGGGCGGCCATCGCAGCGCACGCATTGCCATAGCCGGTCGGGTCGGCCGTCGACTGGCTCCGGATAAGCCAGCCGCCCTCAAACTCCTCTGGCTGGTTGAAGTAGACCTCGCGGGTGTCCTGCTCAAGAGTCGAGCGCAGCTCGGGCGAATTCGAACGCACCATCTCAGCGCGGATCGAGTACCACTCGGCGGCCGAGCGGCCGACGCGCGATGAGGTCGCGACCGGGATCAGGCGATCGACGCGGGCCGGCTGATCGATCGCGGTTCGCATCACGATCGTGCCTCCGAGCGAGAAACCGATCAGGTTCGCTCTCTCGAGCTCCACGGCGTCCATCAGCGCGACCAGGTCGCCACTCAGCTGTTCGAGCGTGCCATTCGGATCGCCCGCGCTCGTCTGACCGTGCCCGCGGAGGTCGTAGAGGATGACCCGAAAACGGAGACTCAGTGCCGGCAGCAGCCGGCGCCAGGCCCGGTGATCGTCGGCGAGACCGTGAACCAGGACGACCGGCTCCCCCCGGCCCACCTCGTACCAGGCGGTGTCTATGTCACGGCAGCGGGTTCTCGGCACTGGCCATCTCCTTGAGCAAGCGTCGGTTTACTTTCCCGGGCCCGGAGAGCGGGATCTCAACGATCGGCACGATAGCTTCCGGCCACTTGTAGTGCGCGATGCCCCGCTCGCTGAGATGCGCGCGCATGGACTGCATGGAGAGTTCGCCGACGACAAACGCCACCGGCCGCTCGCCCAGTTCGGGATCCGGGCGGCCGACAACGCAGACGTCCCTGACGTGTGGATGGGCGCGCAGGTGGTCCTCGATCTCGTACGGGTTGATGTTGGTCCCGCCTCGGATCACGATGTCCTTGAGGCGGCCTACAACCTCGAGATAGCCATCCTCGTCGATCCGGCCGAGATCGCCCATGTGGGCCCAGCCATCCTCCGCGAAGGGCCCGCGCTGCTCCCCCCAATACCGCTCCTGCACGGTCGGCCCGCGCATGCAGATCTCCCCCACCTCGCCTGACGGTAAGGGCCGGCCTTCGGCATCGGAGATCATCCACTCGGCGCGGTCATGGGGTCTACCGACCGTATGCCAGCGCTTTGACGCCGGGTCGGATGGCCGGCCGACCGCGAGCTGCCCGGCATCCATCGACCCATAGAACGAGACGACACGCGAGCCGGTGGCCTCCTCCCACCGGCGCGCGATGTCGGGCGGCATCGGAGAGCCGGCGACGGCTGTGCAGCGGGCGGCCGACAAGTCGGAACCGGCGATGTCGGGTGACTGGAGCATCCGGATCACGTTGGTCGGCACGCCGACGAGCAGCGTGGAGCGGGTCTGAGCTGCATACTCCAGCGTCCACTCGGCGCTGAACCGTGGTTCGCGCAGCATGACGAGCGCCGCGCCCCGGCGAAGGCAGAACAGGCACATCCCGCCAATGCCCTGCATCAGTGGCGACATGACCAGGACGCGATCGTCGGGCGCCACTTCCAGCCGCTCGGTGAAGCCCTCGAAGGTGGCCTGCTTCAGGCGTGCTGACAGCGCAGCCAGCTTCGGCATCCCGGTCGTGCCGGAGGTCAGCGCGATCTCGACGATCGCATCGGGATCCGGATCCGGCGTACGGCTGCGCCAGGCGTTGGCTGCACTGGACGTGGCGCTCTGCGGGGCGCAGAGCTCCCGAGCATCCGTGATCGGCAGACCCCGAGCGCGCGCGAGCTCGATCGCGATCCGGTGCTCCTCCGTTTCGTAGGTAATGAGCGCCGAAGCGCCGGCGGCATCAAACGCCCGCGCAATCTCGGCGGGTCCCAGATTCAGCGGCAGCGGCAGGATCACCCCACCGGAATGGGGGATTGCGAGTTCGAGCACGACGTACTCCCAGACGTTCGGCAGCTGGACGGCGACCGGAACTCCGCTGCGCAATCCAACCTCCGGGAGCCGGCGCCCAACCTCCTCCACCAGCAGCAGGAGCTCGAGGAACCCGAGCGTTCGCCCGGGATCGATGACCGCGGCAGCCTCGGGCCGCCGCCCTGCGTTCCATGCCAGGTAGCTGACGGGCAGGTAGGGGACCGGCGTAGCCGACGTGAGGTTATGGCCACGCATAAGCTTCTGACGGTGGACCTTCAACTCTCTGGACGCGGCGTGGTGGTGACCGGCGGCGCCTCCAATATCGGTCGGGCGATCGTTCATGGCTTCGCTTCCGAGGGAGCCCGCGTGATGATCGCAGACCTCGACGAGCGGAGGGCACGGACCACTGCCGACGAGGCGCCTGGCGATGTCACCATCCAGCCCACCGACGTCACCTCCTGGGAATCCGCGCAAGCGATGGCGGCGGCCGCCATCGAACGGCTCGGAGCGGTCGACGTGCTCGTCAACTGCGCCGGCTGGACGGTCGATCGCCTCTTCATCGAAAAGCCACGTGAGGAGTGGGAGAAAGAGATCTCTATCCACATGTGGGGCTTCATCAACTGCACCCGCGCCGTCCTCGAGCACATGATCGAGCGCCGCCGGGGACGGATCGTGTCCATCTCCTCCGACGCCGGCCGCATCGGCGAGTGGCGCGAGGCCGTGTATTCCGGCACCAAGGCAGGCATCATCGCGATGTCGAAGGCGATCGCCCGCGAGGTCGGGAAATACGGGATCACCCTCAACACAGTGTGCCCTGGGTTCGTCCCGGGCAAGCCCGAGACCTCAGGCTCGGAGTCGATGTGGGCGCACGATCAGGGATCCCTTTTCACTCCCGAGATCCTGGAGCGGGTCGCCAAGTCTTATCCGCTCCGCCGCCTTGGCACACCCGAGGACATGGCCCCGGCCGTGCTCTTCCTGGCCTCCGACAAAGCCTCCTACATCACCGGCCAGACCCTCTCGGTGAGCGGCGGCTACACGATGCTGTAGGCCGCCCCCATGGAGACATTGGTCGCTCACTATCCCGAGGGCGCGGAGCCCGCTCGCGAGCGGGTGCGCGAGGTCCTCGACATGGTCTTCCAACCAAGGCCGGCATGGCCAAGCCTGGATGAGTGGCGCGAGCTGCTGCCACGCTGGTTCGTTGACAGCTGCAGCGACGACGTCCGGATGATCAACTGCGTCATCGACAAGTGGTCGCTGCGGGCCTGGATCTACTGGTTTCAGCCCGACCAGCGCCGCTGGACCCTCAAAGACGTCCGAGCCGACGGCGAACGCCTGGTGATTGATATCGAGCCCACCGGTCAGGGGTCGCTCCTGCTGGGATCGCTCGAATGGCTGATAAAAGTGACCGGGGGGCGGCTGGATAGCCGCCCCCCGGATTGATTACTCGCTCGGGCTGGGAGCCGCCGGTTCGGGCTCCTTCTTCCGCGCCTTCTCGCTCGGGGTGGAGTTGAAGGTGAACCCGCCCTCCGGATCGACATCGATTGTCACCTTGTCGCCCCGATTGACACGGCCCCGTAGAAGCTCCTCCGAGAGCTGGTCTTCGATCCGAGTCGTAATCACGCGCCGGAGAGGGCGCGCGCCGTAGACCTTGTCGAAGCCCTCCTCGCCGAGCTTGTCCTTGGCGGCTGTCGTCACCTCGATCTCGATCTCCTGCTCCTCCAGGTGCTTGGCCAGGCGCCGCA
>CAZXGB010000037.1:0-19548 GCA_964640005.1 uncultured Actinomycetes bacterium
ACGATTCCGGTCCCGTTCTTGCCCGTCGACTCGGCGATCAGCTGCTCGACCCAGTAGCCGAAGCTTTCGACCTTGGGCGAGACGATCAGCGTCAGCTTGTCCCGACCGGCCTTGGCGAGGCTGCCGAAGACGTTCCCGAGCCAGACCCCGGGATTGGTCTCGATAGGCACGCTGGCGTCGCAGGAGGTCATCATCTCCGCCGCCCGATCGAGCAGTCCGGCGACGTCGACGCCCATCAGGGCTCCCGGCACCAGCCCGAAGTAGGAGAGCGCCGAGTAGCGGCCGCCGATGTCGGGCGGGTTGAGGAAGAGCCACCTGAAGTCCCGTTCGCGGGCCAGCTTCTCGAGCGGCGTGCCGGGGTCGGTGACCGCCGCGAAGTTGCGTCCGGGATTCTTGCTCTTCGCCTTGCTCACCAGCTCCCAGGCGTAGGCGAAGTGGCTGAGGGTCTCCGTGGTCGTGCCCGACTTGCTGGAGATGACGAAGAGGGTGTCCGCGGCGTCGATCCGGCGTCCGAGGGCGGCGATCGTCGCCGGGTCGGTGGTGTCGACGACCTGCAGCTTCGGGTGGCCCTTGACGGTTCCGAAGGTGGTCCGCAGAACGTCGGGACAGAGTGAGGATCCGCCCATTCCGAAGACGACGACGTCCGAGTACGACCGCGCGTCCCGCGCCAGCGTGCGCAGCCGGTCGAGGTCGCCCTGCATCTTCTCGGCGACCGACAGCCAGCCCAGCCGGTCGACGATCTCCTGCTTCTTGGCCTCGTCGTCCGACCAGAGAGTCGCATCCTTGGCCCAGAGGCGGCGGGGCAGGTCTTCCTTGGCCAGCCGGGCTCCGGTCTCGGCGACCACCGGCTGGAGCTGGCCCAGGCTGTACCACTGCCGTGGGCCCTTGCCCGCCTTGATCGCCTTGACCTGGTCTTTGATCGCCTTGAACAGGCTCTCGTACGACTCGGCGAAGGCGTCGACTCCCTCTACCTCGAGCTCCTCCGTGACCTGGTCGAGCGAGATCCCCGCCGCCTCCAGCGCCTTGAGGCGCCTCTTGGAGGCGGGCAGGTTTTCGTCCAGCGAACGCCGGACCTCCCCGTGCTCGCGGAACGCCGCCAGTGTCTGCGGCGGCACCGTATCGACGGTGTCGGGCCCGATCAGCTCCTCGACGTACATCGTGTCGGGGTAGGCGGGATTCTTGGTCGACGTCGAGGCCCAGAGGCACTTCTGCACCCCCGCCCCCGCGGCCGCCAGCGCCTGCCAGCGCTCGCCAGAGTGGAGCGCCTTGAAGCGGTCGTAGGCCATCTTGGCGTTGTCGATGCCGGCCTTGCCCATCAGCTTCCGCAGGTCGGCCTTGCGCTTGGGATCCTGCTCAGCGCTGATCTTGGCCTCGAGGAGCTTGTCCACCTTGCTGTCGACCCGGCTGACGAAGAAGCTGGCGACGCTGTGGACCTTGGACAGGTCACCGCCCTTCTTCTGGAGGTCCTCCAACCCGGACATGAAGGCATCAACCACCTCCTCATAGCGGTTGACCGAGAAGAGGAGCGTGACGTTGATGTTGACCCCGCGGCCCAGCATCTCGCGGATCGCGGGCAGGCCCGGCTTCGTCCCCGGGATCTTGACCATTACGTTGGGGCGGGCGCACCGGTCCCACAGGTCCTGCGCCATGGCGATCGTCTTCTTTGTCGAGCGGGCTACGGCTGGTGAGACCTCGATGGAGACGAAGCCGTCGGCGCCCTTGGTCTGGTCGTAAACCGGCCGGAAAACGTCGGCCGCGGCCTGGATGTCCTCCACCATGAGATCCCAAAGCATCGCGTCGGGCTTGCGGCCCTTGTCGACCAGCCGGACCATCGCCTGGTCGTAGTCCGTCGAGCCGGAGACCGCCTTCTCGAATATGGTCGGGTTGGAGGTGACTCCACTCACGCCTTCGTCACGCAGCTTGGCCAGTTCGCCGCTCGTGATCAGGTTGCGGCGGATGTTGTCGAGCCAGAGGCTCTGGCCTTCCTTCCGGAGGAGCTTGATCGGGCTCCCGTTCGTCTCAGGCATCTGGGTTTACTCCCGAACCAACCGGCGCGCGGCGTCGGCGATGTGGTCGGGCGAGATCCCGACCGACTGCATGAGCTCTTCCGGCTTGCCCGAGCCGGGAAGCTCACTGACCGCGCATTGCAGCACCTGCGGAGGGTCCGGCTCCGAGGCCAGCGCCTCCAGGACGGCCGCGGTCAAGCCGCCCTGCGGATAGTGGTCCTCGGCGACGACGATCCTTCCCCCGGTGTCGGTGTTGGCCGCAATCAGGGTGTCGACATCGACCGGCTTGACCGAGTAGAGGTCGATGACCTGTGCCTCGATGCCCTCCGCGGCGAGCGTCTCGGCGGCCGCCAGGCAGTTGTAAAGGGTGATGCCGGCGCCGATCAGGGCCACCTGCGGATTGGGCGCGTTGCGCACGATCTTGGAACCGCCCACCTCAAAGGTCTCGGACGCGTCGTAGAGGACGGGATAGGCGCCGCGCGTCGTGCGCATGTAGACGACGCCGGGCGTCGAGGCCATAACGTCGACCAGTTTGGCGGCGGCATTGGCGTCGGCCGGATAGAGCACGGTCGAGGTGTTGATCGCCCGCATCGCAGCCAGGTCCTCGAGCGCCATCTGGGAGGGGCCGTCCTGGCCGATCTCGACTCCCGCGTGGGACCCTGAGAGCCGGATGTCGGCCTCGGAGATGCCGGCCATCCGGATGAAGTCATAGGCGCGGCTGAAGAAGGCAGCGAAGGTGGACGCGAACGGCTTGTAGCCGCGAACCGCCATGCCCACCGCGGCCGCCACCATCTCCTGCTCCGCGATGTACATCTCGAAAAAGCGCCCCGGATGGGCCTGGGCGAAGATCTCCGCAAAGGTCGAATTCGAAACCTCGCCATCGGTCGCCACCACCGCCGGGTCGGCGGCGAGCGCCTTGAGAGCCTCGCCATAGGCCTTCCGCGTCGCCACCTTCTCACCCTTGTTCCAGGTCGGGAGCTGGACCGGCAAAGCCTCCTGTGACAGCTGGAACGGCTGGCCCGGCTCTGGCTTGAACGTCTCCACCCTCAGGTCGCGCTCGCCGCCGAGCTCTTTGATGGCGCGTTCGGCCATGTCCTCTGGGAGCGGCTTGCCGTGCCAGCCGTCCTTGTTCTCGATCTCGCTGAAGCCCTTGCCTTTGATGGTCCGGGCGATCACCACCGCCGGCTGGCCGGTGGCCGAATGTGCCTCGGTCAGCGCGCGGTCGATCTCGAGCACATCGTGTCCGTCGATCACGATCGGACGCCAGCCGAACGCCTCCACGCGCCGCGCGTACACATCCAGATCCCAGCCGAACTCGGTCTCGCCGCGCTGGCCGAGACGGTTGATGTCGAAGATCGGAGTCAGGTTGGAGAGGCCATAGTGCGAAGCCTTGTCGAGCGCTTCCCACATCGAGCCCTCAGCCAGCTCGGAGTCGCCACAGAGCACCCATACGTGGTACGGCAGCCTGTCCAGATACTTGCCCGCAAGCGCGATTCCGGTCGCAATCGGCAGGCCCTGGCCGAGCGAACCGGTGGCGACATCCACCCAGGGGATGACCGGCGTTGGGTGACCCTGCAGGCGGGAGCCGAACTTGCGGAAGCTCATCAGCTCCTCATCGCTGATGGCGCCAACCGCCTTGAACATCGCGTACAGGAGCGGCGACGCGTGACCCTTGGAGAAGATCAGGTGATCGTTGTTCGGCTCTTCGGGGTTCGCCCAGTCGTAGTGCAGATGCCGGGTGATGAGGACCGCGATCAGGTCGGCGGCCGACATCGAAGACGTCGGGTGGCCGGAGCCCGCCGCCGTACTGGAGCGGATGGAGTCGATGCGGAGCTGCTGCCCGAGCTCGCGGATGAAATCAATGTCCTGCTTCTCAAGTGTCCCTGCGAGAGCCATTTCATCTCCAATTTGACCGCTTCCGCGGTTAACGTCGCAGGTACGGGGATGTCCCCCCGTCCGCGAGCCCGTCGACCACCAGCGCCTGGTACAGGCGGTCCTGTCGCCGCACCTCTCCTTCGTATATGGCGTGTGCCGCGGCGTCGGGGCTAAAGGTACGCCCTCTCGGAAGCCGCTGCGGAACACTCACGCCCAGCATCTCGAGCGCGAATATCGCGGCTCCCCGGCACGACGCCTCCTGATAGGGGACACGCACCAGCGGCTTGCCGACGGAGTCGGCCAGGATCTGCATCCAGGCGGGGCTGGCGAGCAGTGCAGCGCCGCTGGCCACGAGCAGCTGGGCGCCGGGCGCCCCCTGATCGAGCCGGCCGTCCACCCGTGCGAACGCGATGCCAATCGCCTCCATGCCTGCGCGCATGATGTCGGCCGGGGTCGTGGCCAGGGTCAAGCCGGCGATGGCGCCCCGGGCCCGCGTGGCGTAGCCCGGGCTGCGCTCGCCCGCCAGCAGGGGCAGCAAGAGCAGGCCATGGCCGGCCGCGGGCATGCGGGCAATCCGGCGCTCCATGTCATTTGCCTCGGCCCGAAAGTTCTGGATCACCCATGCGTGGAAGTTGCCGCCGGTGCTGAAGGCACCGCCGAGGATGACTCGGCGAGCGTCGAGCCGGTAGCACCAGAGCCCCTCCGGGAGCCGGCTCGGAAGCTCGCTCGCCGTGACCCGGATGGCGGCTGAGGTGCCGATCGTGACCGCGCGCAAGTTGGGGTCGACGCAGCCGCTGCCCAGGTTCGCACAGGCGCCGTCCCCGGCCGCGTTGAACCAACGAGCCCGAGCGAGCTGCGGCCAGCGGCGCGCGTAGGCGCCGGTCAGGCGTCCCCCCTCCTCCCCGATCTCTGGAAGCTGATCTCGGTGGAGCTCGAGCAGGTCGAGCATGCCCTCGTCCCATTCCGGCCGTCTGAGCGCCAGGATGCCCGTACCCGAGGCCATCGAGAGCGAGGTGCTGAGCTCACGAAAGAGCCGCAGATAGAAGTAGTCGCCGAAGCTGCACCAGTGTTCAGCGGTGGCCGCTCCGGCCCACTTCAGCTTGGCCGGCCAATAGCTGGGGTGGATCGGGCAGCCGGTGCGCTGGCGGATCTCCTCGCCGTCGACCTGCTCTCGCAGGGCCTCCGCCTCCCGCCAGCTACGCGAGTCCGACCACAGCCAGACCGGAGTCAGCGGCCGGCCACCGCGAAGTCCCATCAGCCCGTGCCAGAAGGTCGACACGGCGACGGCGGCAACCTCCTCGCGCCGGCCCTCGAGGGCCTCGTCAATAGTGCGCTCGACCAGGCCCAGCAGCTGCGCCGGCGGCACCTCCGCCGTTCCGTCCTGCCCGCTGCGGGGTTCGTACGCGCGTTGGGCGGCGGCGCCCTTGACCGGTGCGCCGCGCGCGTCATGAAGGATCGCGCGCACCGACGACGACCCGACGTCCAGCGCCAGGACGAGCGGCTCGCTCAGTCGAGCCAACGGTCCTCGATCTTGAACGTCTTCGGCGACCAGGTCCGCACCTGCGCCCGCCCACCGACGCGCCTGAGCGCGCTCAGCACCTCGCCATCAGGCACGCCGGCAAAAGGCGCCAATTCGACCGCCGGAGCCGGCACCAGCGGGTGCGCGAAGCGTTCGTGCAAAAGGGCGGCCTCGGGCCAGGAAGCGGCGCCCGCAACGGCCAGCTCGAACTCGTGGCTGCCGAGCATCTGCGCGCCTGGAGTGGCCAGTGTGGGACCCGCGGCCCCGGGCCGGTTCTGGAGGTCCGGGCGGGAGAGCCAGCCGACACAGCGCAGCAGGGTCACCGCGATCCCGTCGGCCAGGAGCTCGTACTCGAAGGGCCCGGCGAGGGCGACCGCGCGGCCGCCGCTGAAGACCCAGCCGCGGGCGGGATCGGTGCGCAGGTCGAACTCGAACCCCGGAGCGCTCCCCGGGGATCGGTAGGCGCGCTGGACCGCGCCGAAGGCGACGCCCGCCCAGGCGCCCCCGGACGTGTCGGCGGGTATCACGAGCCGAAGGCGGTGGTTGGGGGTCTCGTTGTCGATGCGGATCCGCAGGCGCACGAAGCCCTCGGGGTCGCGCAGCGCGGTGGCGTCGGTCAGCCGCCAACGCTCCGGCCGGGCGCCGGGTGGCGGGTCGAACGTGTACTCGTCGCCGCGATCTTCGATGTGCTCCAACTCAAGGTCCAGGCCGGCCGCGTCGATTGGCTGCGGCGACTCCTGTACGGGCGTGCCGACGCCGAGGGCCGGGACGCCCAGCCGCTCAAACGGGCTGGGGTTGAAGAAGCGATTCTCGCCCGAGGTGCCAAGCTCCGACCACAGGCGGCCGGCGGCCGACTCGGCTCGCGCAAGCCGCTGGGAGGCCTGCTCGTGGACCTGGTCGATCGAGCAGCCGCAGATGCTGTCGTGGGCGCTGTTGAGGATCAGCTGACGCCAGGCGTAGCGCAGCTTCCGGTCGGGCCAGGGCCGCCCGCTGAGAGTCCAGGCCGGCTCCAGGTACCTCTCCAGGCGGCGCTCGAGGGCGGCGTGGCGGAGCTTCAGCGGGAAGCGGGCCGAAAGCGTGCCTTTGAGTACGAAGGAGCTCGCGGCCGAGTGGAGCTCGCCCTCGACTCTCTCCTGAGCCTTGGGCCGCACTGCGACATACTCGGCGAGCGACGAGATCGCCGCCGGATCGACCGTCCGGGCCTCCTCCAGACCCACGGTGAGTCCGACGGGGACCGGAAGGTGATCGTCGCCGGTCATCACCAGCCAGGGGCCCTCCGGGTTGTGCTCGCGCTGCCAGTCCACCTCTTGGTCCAGCCGCTCGCCCAGCTCGGGGCCGGCCACCGGCATCTGGCGGCCGTGCCCGTACCCGCGCCGCATGTGCACCACCTCGATCTCGGAGCCGTCGAGCGCGACCCACGTGAAGACGCTGGAACGAACGAAGCCGGGCACGCCCCGCCAGAGCACGGCGACGTCGATGCCGAAGCGGCGCAGCAGCTGTGGAAGCTGTGCGGTGTGCCCGAACTGGTCGGGCACGTATCCGATCGCCATCGGCTCCGCGGCCGGCGCGAAGGCACGCGCTCGCTCCAGTCCCAGCTCGAGGTTGCGAATCAGCGCCTCTCCGCTGACCAGGTGCTCGTCGGGCAGCGTGTACCACGGGCCGAGGGAGACCCGCCCCGTCTCGGCGGCAGCGCGCAGCTCGGCTTCCCGCCAGGGGCGAACCTCGAGGTAATCGTCGACCACCGCCATCTGACCATCCAGGTGAAATCGAAACGCCGGCTCTTCAGGCAGCGTCGCGAGGAGGCTGTCGATGAGCGCCACCAGGCGCCGCCGGTAGACCGCAAAGGGCAGGTACCACTCGCGATCCCAGTGGGTGTGGGGAACGACATGGACCCGCGGACGGGCTCGAGTCCCTGTCTCGGCGACCACCTGTCTATTGTTGGGGCGCGGGCGTTGTGTTCGGTGCTCCGGAAGGGACGGCGCCTGGCTGCGTCGGGTTGAGGTCGCCAAGTCCGCGCTCGAGCGTCTTCCGCTCCTGCTGGAACTGCTCGTTGAGGCGGGCAACGGACTCGGCATCCGTCTTCATACCGTTCGTGCTCAGCAGCCGGTTCAAGGGGTCGACCGGGGCCGAGGCCTGCTGGATGTAGTAGTCGCGCACCTTTTTCCAGCTCCCGCTGTGGCGCTTGATGGAGCCGAGGTCGTAGGCGGCCGCGCGAAGTGAGTCGAAGCGGTCGCTCATGGCCTGGACCGCCTTGCCGCTATGGCGCGTCGCGGCCTCGGTCTCGGCTTCGCGCATGCGCTCGTCGGAGAGCTTCACCTCGAGATTGGCCCTGGCGACCCGATCGAAGGTGAATGCGAGCAGGAAGTTCTCGTCGGCGCGCTTGAGCGGATACATCGCGGAGCTCGGCGTCGAGAAGTTGGCCGCAAAGGCCAGCAGCACGCCGGCGACCACGGCCAGCAATCCGGAGAGGACGAGGGCGGCGCCGGCGCCCAGCGGATTGGCGTGCGGCCGGGCACGACGGCCGGGCACGACGGCGGGCAGGTGATGCTGGTGGACCCAGTGGGCGCGCCGCTCTTCACCCCCGGCCAGGAAGTGGTTGCGCAGCCTGGCCCGGACCTCGGGCGGTGGCGACCCGGCCGGCAGCGATACCAGGCTGGCGGCCGCCATCAGTAGTGCCTCCGCTTCGGCGAGGGCAGGGGCCAGCTCGGCCGCGGCCGCCGGCGACTCCCCGTCGAGGAGCCGGTCCAGCGCCGCATCCAGCTGGCGCTGTGCGGCCGGCATCGCGAAATTCAGCCCCGGCGGGGAGCCGCGCAGGGCGCGCAGAGCAGCGATCTCGGAGCCGAGGACGGATGCCGTTCGGCGGGCGGTCGCGGTTGCGATCAGCTCTGGATCGAGCCCGGCGACCAGGCGCAGAGTGATCGCCTCGTGCTCGGGGGCCGGGAGCTTGGCGATCGCGTCGCGAACGCCCCGGCCCTGGAAGCGGGCGTGGGGCAGGTGCCGGACAGCCTCTTCAGCCTGAGCGAGCACCGTGGCTGTGAGGGCCTGGCCTTCGCCCTGGATGTCCGGTAGGCGCTCCAGCAAACTCTCGAACGCTGCCTCGCAAACTCTTTCAGCGGTGGGATGATCGCCGCAGAGGGCGTGTGCGTACTCGTAGACATCGTCGATCGAACGATCGAACAGCTCGGTCAGGGCGTCGTGCTGAAAGCTGCGGGCCCGAGTGGCAAGCTGAGGTGAGGCAGACGGCGGCTTCGGCTGCAGCATCTGGTCAGTATGACTATAAGGTTTCTCGTGGGCACCGATGATGGGTTTCTGTCCCGTGGGACGTGGGTCAGGAATATCGGCGCCGCCTGCACGTCTGCCTCTCTCCTGATTGGGCTCGGCCTCCTCGAAGTCCCCGATCTCCCCTCGCTGCGCGACGCCTGCCGGCTCTTCGGCGCCAGTTCCGACTTCGGCGCTCCGGCCCTTCTCGACTACCTCTCCCTCCCCGGCCGGCGCGCCCCCCTCGACCTCCGCGTCGAAAGGCTGGCCGCCGCTCGGGGGCGGCCGGTCAGCTCCCACACGGGTCTGGTCGTACCCGGGCTGCCGCTCCGGGCGGGGCGGCGTGGCGAAATCCTCGTCGCTCATCTGCTCTTCGGCCAGGAGCGGCCGGGCGTGTACGGGTGCTGGGGATTCCGGCCGCTCGACCGGCACACCTGGGCTACCGGCGGGCACTCCGTCGTGGTGCTCGAAACCGGGACCCGCTGGAAAGTGCTCGACCCGAACCATGAAGAGGTCCAGCTCTGGACGCGGCCGGGCATGGCCCTCACCACCACCCGGCTCCGGCTCGCAGCAGCCGGCTAGGCGAGCTGCTCGACCTCGGACACCATCCGATCCAGGATCTTCAGACCGGAGTCCCAGAAGCCAGGGTCGTTGACGTCCATTCCCAGGCTGGAGACGAGCTCGTCCGGCCTTCGCGAACCGCCCGCGGCGAGGAAGTCGAGGTAGGCGTCCACAAAGGGCGGGCCGACCTCCCGATAGCGCTGATAGACGGCCAGCGCCAGCAGGTTGCCGAAGGCGTAGGCGTAAACGTAGCCGGGCGTGTGCATGAAGTGGCCGACGTAGCTCCACCACACGCGGTGCGCCTCGGTGAGGGTAAGCGAGTCGCCGAACATCGCCTGCAGCGCCTGCTGGAAGTACTCGCCGATCTGCTCGGGCGCCAGCTCCCCCTCCCTCCGCCGGGCGTTGTGGACCGCGTCTTCGAAACGGTTGAACGCGATCTGCCGGAAGATGGTCGCGAAGGCGTCCTCGAGCTGGTGACAGAGCATCGTCAGCCTGACCTTGGCGTCCCTCTCGTCGGCCATCAACCGATCGAAGGTCAGCGCCTCGCCGAACACGGAGGCGGTCTCGGCCAAGGTCAGCGGCGGATGGTAGTCGAAGATGTGCTGCTTCGCTGCTAGCCGGTCGTGCAGCCCGTGCCCGAGCTCGTGCGCGAGCGTGAGCGCGTCGTTGAGCTGACCGGTGAAGTTCATGAGAACGAACGGATGCAGAGATGGGGTCGCCGCGGCGCAGTAGGCCCCGCCCCGCTTGCCCGGCTCGACGGGCGCGTCGATCCACCCGAAGTCGAAGAAGTCCTGGACGAGCTTTCCGGCCTTTTCCGAAAAGCGGTAGTAGGACCCGAGCACGATCTCGCGCGCATCGTCCCACCCGATCTTTCGCTGGGCTTCGGCGACCGGAGCATAGCGGTCCCACTCGTAGAGCTCTTCCAGCCCGAGCAGCCGGCGCTTGACGCGGTAGTAGCGGTGGACGATGTCGTAACGGTTGGTCACCGCCTGGACCAGCGCCTCGACCGTCGTGTCGTCGATCTCGTTGGCCAGGTTGCGCGCGCTGATCCAGTTCGGGTACTTGCGCAGCCGGTCGTGGATAGCCTTGCTCTGGAGGACGACGTTGAACACGTAGGACCGGGTCCGCAGGTCCGACCGCAGGGCTTCGGTCACCGCCTCACTGGTCTGGCGCCGAAGCTCCCGGTCGGGTTCGCGCAGGTTGGCGAGCGCCGCGTCGAGAGGCACCTTGGTGCCGTCGACGGGGACCATGATGGCCGTCGTCAGCTCCTCGAAGAGCCGCGTCCAGGAGCCGGTGCCGACCGGGCTGATCTCGGTCAGGAGCCGCTCCTCTGTCTCGGAGAGCTGGTGCGGGCGCTCCCGCCGCTCCTGCTCGACCGTGTGCTTGTACCGTGCGGCCTCGGGGTCGGCGTAGAGCCGCTCGGCCTGCTCGTCCGTCAAAGCGGCCAGCTCGAGTCCGAAGAAGACCAGGTGCCGGCCCCGCTCCGCGCCCGCCTCCCGAATCCGGCCCACGAGCCGGCCGACCACCGGGTCGTGCGTCTTGAGGCTGTGCAGAAGCATGGCATAGAGGGCCGGACGCGACTGCTGGTCGTGGTACTCGCCGAGGCGCGCCATCATCTCCGCGAAGGCCTTCGGCTCCAGCTCGGCGATCCGCTCCTTGTAGGTCCTCTCGAACTCCTGCGCGAATTCCAGGCCCTCGGCCAGCATCTTCTCGATCTCGGGATCTTCCGGAGACGAGTAGAGATCGGCCAGATTCCAGCGAACGCTCTCCGCCCCGGTCTTCTCGGCGATGGTCTCAGTCACTTCGAACTCAGCTTATGACGGGAGGGAACCCGGATGGTTCGCTCCCCAACCAGCCTTCGAGCTCGCTGGCCCCGCCGGACTCCCGAGATTGCGCCAGCCTATCGGTTTACCTGATACTAGTGCTGTAGCGTTTTCTTCACAGGGAGGTTTGAGAATTGGACATTCACCCGGTCATCAGCCCAGACCACCTGATAGTCCTCCTGCTGGTCGGCTTGGTCGCCGGCTTCATGGCCACGCACCTCGTGGCCGGGCACGGCTTCGGCCTCCTCGGCGACCTGGTGGTAGGAGTCATCGGCGCGTTTCTGGGTGCCTTCGTGCTGGGCGCGCTCGGCGTGGTCGCGTCCACCCTGCTCGGCGAGATCATCGTCGCCTTCGTCGGCGCGGTCATCCTGCTCGCGCTCCTGCGCGTGTTCACCGGGGCGGGCTGGCGCCGGCGGCGGACGTTCTAGCTATAGCCCCCCCCGCTTGGCTTGGCGGGGAGGTGTAGCCGCTGGGCGGCGACGGAGGGGACCTCTTTAGTTCGGGGAGCCGATCACCCGGGCGATGACCTCGCCCAGGTTCGGCCCTCCCCGGCCGAAGGGCACGGTGCGGAGGCGGTGGGAATAGACCATCTCCGCCACCTGGCTGACGTGGCCGATGGACACCTCGTCGGCGCTGTCGTAGGCGGCCTTAGCCTGGGCGGCCCGCGCGCAGACGAGGTCGGCCCGGTGACCGTCCACCTCGAGAGCGACCGACAGCTGCGCGATCAGACGCAGGATCTCCCGCGGCAGAGCGACCTCCGGGTAGGTGTTGATGGCCTCTGCGATGCGCTCCTTGACGGAGCGCTCCTCGGCGCTGTGGGCATCGAAGAAGTCACCCGGGTCGTCTTCCCAAGCCGCGCGCTGCTCGACGATCGCCACCCGCTGCTCGAGGTCTCGGATGCCCTCCACGTCCACGCAGAGGCCGAAGCGGTCGAGCAGCTGCGGCCGCAGCTCCCCCTCCTCCGGATTCATCGTCCCGACCAGGATGAAGCGCGCCGGATGGGTCACGGATACGCCCTCGCGCTCGACCGTGTTGACTCCCATCGCTGCCGCATCCAGGAGCACGTCGACGATGTGGTCGTCGAGGAGGTTGACCTCGTCGACGTAAAGAATGTTCCGATTGGCTTCGGCGAGCACGCCCGGCTCGAATCGCCGTGATCCCTCCTTGAGAGCGGCCTCGAGGTCGATGGTGCCCACCACGCGGTCCTCGGACGCGTTGATCGGCAGCTCCACCACGCGCATGCGGCGGATCGTGCTCGGAAGCGGATCTTCCCCGTTATCGAGCCGGTCCCGGCAGTCGCTGCACAGCGTCTCGCGGTCGTCCGGATGACAGCCGAAGTGGCACCCCGCAACCACCTGCTGCTCGGGTAGCAGGCGCGCGAGGGCGCGCACCGCGGTCGACTTCGCGGTGCCCTTCTCACCCCGGATGAGCACGCCGCCGACCGGGGGGTGGATCGCGTTCAGGACCAGGGCCAGCTTCATCCGGTCCTGGCCGACGATGGCGGTGAAGGGGAAGGTGTAGCGGTCTATTGCCATGGGAGAAACCGCAGTTTACCGGCGCCCGGCCACTCTTCCGAACGGCTTCTAGCGTCGGAGCTGCGACTCCACCGCCTTGGCGATCTCGTCACGCGAGAGGTCGTAGAGCCCGTAGTAGCGCGCGCCCATTCGCTCGGCGAGGTCGGCGCAGGCGTTGATCGCATAGGTCTGGTACATGGGCGCCACCCGGGCCAGGTGCTGGACCGAAGGCAGGTGCGAGAAGTCGCGCGCGGAGTCGATGACCAGAGACTCGATGTGCTCGGAGTTGATCAGCGCCGCCACCTTCTGGGCCTCGACCAGCGGCTCCTCCTTGAACATCGAGATGTTGCCGCGACCGTCCGAGATGAGGACCAGCAGCGGGCGGGTCGTCGGATCGCGCATCAGCTCGGTCTTGATCACCTTGTAACCAGCCATGAGGCCGTGCGTCAGGGGCGTCGTCCCGCCAACCGATAGGCGTTCCAGGCGGCGCTGGGCGAGGGAGACCGATGAGGTCGGCCGCAGCACGACTTCCGCCGTCCGGTTCTTGAAGATCACCACCGCCACCCGGTCGCGGCGGACGTAGGCGTCTTGCAGGAGCGAGAGGATCGCACCCTTGGTCGCCGCCATCCGCTGCTCGGCGTCCATCGAGGCCGAGGCGTCGACGACGAACACGATGAGGTTGCCGACCTTGCGCTCGCGGACCTTCTGATGCAGGTCCTGCCGCTCCAGCAGCAGCCGGCCGCCCTCCTCCCGCCCTCGCCGAGGCTGGTGAGGAGCGGCGGCGCGCACGGTGGCGTCGAGCGCCAGGTCGCTCACCTTTTCATGTGGTTCCGCGCGCACGTAGCGCCCGCGGCGATCGGCGGACTGCGACGCCGCGCGCTTGCCGCCCTGCTTGCGCTGGCGACGCTGGCGCGGCAGCTCGATCTTGCGCAGGTTGAAGAGCTCGCTCGCCTCGACCCCCGCCTCGGTGCCTCCGGAGGCCCCGCTCGTCGTGCCCTCGTCGGTACCCGCCGACTGCTGGCCGCTCTCGCTCTCGCTGGCCTGCGGTTCGCCCTCCGCCTCCTCCTCGCCCTCAGCCGCGGAAGGTTCGGACGGCGTTCCCTCGGCTTCTTGCCGCTCGCCCGATTCCTGCGTCTCCGCCCGCTGCGGCTCCGGCTCCTCCGTCCGGTCGCGCTGGATCGGCGCGCGAGCGCGGTGCAGCAGGGCCAGCTCGGCGGCATCGTAAATGTCGTCTCGAGTCGGAGCGTGGTGCTCGCGGAGCGCCGCCAGTGCCCTGGCCGTACGCCCGGTGACCACGTCTCCCCGGTGACCCTGGACCTGAGCTTCGACGCAGATCGCCGAGATCAGGCGCGCCTGGGCCTGCGTTAGCGGAATCCCGGGTAGGCTCTCGATCGCCTCCACGAGACGGGCCGCGATCTCCGCGTCGACCGCCTCCCAATGGCTGAGGAAGTCGGAGTCACTGCGCCGGAAGGCCTGGTCCCGCTCGGCTATCTCGATCCTGAGGTCGGGATCGCGAATTCCTTCCACGTCAACGCAGAGCCCGAAGCGGTCGAGCAGTTGCGGCCGCAGCTCCCCCTCCTCGGGGTTCATGGTGCCGACCAGGATGAAGCGGGATGGGTGTGTGACCGAGATGCCCTCGCGCTCGACAGTGTTGACTCCCATTGCCGCGGCATCGAGGAGGACGTCGACGATGTGGTCGTCGAGGAGGTTCACCTCGTCGACGTAGAGGATGTTGTGGTTGGCCTCGGCGAGTACGCCCGGCTCGAACTTCCGGGCGCCGTGCTGGAGTGCCGCCTCGATGTCGATGGTGCCCACGACCCGGTCCTCGGAGGCGTTGATCGGAAGGTCGACCACCCGCATGCGGCGCGTGACAGCGGGCAGCGGGCCCTCGTGCGAGCGCTCGATGCATTCCGCGCACCACGTTTCGCGCTCCTCCGGGTTGCACCCGTAGTGACAGCCCTCGACGACCCTCCGCTCCGGCAGCAGCCGGGCAAGGGCGCGCACCGCGGTCGACTTTCCGGTTCCCCGCTCGCCCCGAATCAAGACGCCGCCGACCGTCGGGTTGACTGCGTTGAGCAGGAGCGCGAGCTTCATCTTCTCCTGGCCGACGATCGCGCTGAAGGGGTAGCTGTGACGAACGGTAGCCACGGCCTCAAGGATAGGTGCGGAAGCGAGAGGTTCCGGCAGACGCCGGCTGGCGGCGGGCGGAGGGAGTCTGTAGGGTACCCGCTCGATCATGTCGAGCCCCTCCCCGTACGAGCCGGGCTCGAAAGCCGACTTCGACCGGCTCTACCGCGATACCTACCCCCGGCTTGTGCGCACCCTCTACGCGGTGGTCGGGGATTCCGCCGCTGCCGAGGACTGCGTGCAGGAGGCCTTCGTTCGCGCCTTCAAGGCATGGCCGAAGTTCCGGCCGGACCGTCCGGCGGAGGCCTGGATCCACCAGATCGCCCTCAACGTCGCCATCTCGTACAAGCGGAAGATGAAGCTGCGCGAGGTCGGTGAGCTGATCCGGCGCCTGGGCCGCCCAGCGCCGCCTCCCGATCCCGCAACCCAGGCAGAACAAGGCGAGTTGGTTGCCGCCCTCGGCCGGCTGCCTCCCAAGGTCGCGGCGGCCTTCGTCCTGCGCCACTACCACGGCTACAACAACCGTGAGATCGCGGCCGCCACCGGCGTCTCCGAGCGGATGGTCGGCCTCCGCCTGGCTCAGGCACGCGCCGCCCTCCTGCAGGCGCTCGGCACGAGCTGGGAGGTACTTCCGACTTCGGCCGGCGAAGGCGTTTCCATGTTGGAGAGATAGCGGGTGACTGAACACGATCGGATCCCTGAAGGGGTGCGGGCTGAGCTGGCCCGCGAGCTCGACGCGGTGCCCCTGGCCGCGCCGCACCCGGGCAGCGCCCGCTATCAGCGGTTGAGCACGCAGCACAGTGGACGCCTGCGCCGATTGGCGACCGCGGGCGCCCTCGCCGCCGCTGCGGCGCTCGTGCTCGGGGCGGGGGCGACGGCCGCCGCCGGCCCGCCTCGAGTCCTGCACTGGCTCCAAGCCGACGTCGACCGGCTGCCGTTCGCGGCGCCCGCGGCGACGCCGTTGGCCGAGCCCTCCGAGCCGCCTTCAACTGCTCCGGCGCTGATTCCACCGCGCCCCACCGAGGAGCCTGCTCCGGGGCGCGCGGAACCGACCGAGAAGCCGGAGGCCGGGGAGAGCAAGACCTTGCCGGCCGAACCGGCCGACCGCGATCAGGACAGTGCGGCCCGGCCCACGCCCAAGCCGACGCCGGAAGGCGAACGCGAAGGCGGACAGGTTTCGCCGGCTCCGTCCGCCTCACCCCGGGGTGGCGAGGCGGGGCACTGAGCCGGCACTTCCGACTTTGCGGCTGCCAGGCGTTCCTCCTTGCAGACCAGGCATCCCGTATCTCAACTGCAGGAGGAATCGAATGCTGAAGCGACTTCCACGTGCCGCCACGGCGCTGGTCGCGGCCGGCGTGCTTGTCGTCGGGGCCGCAGCGGCGGCCAGCGCCCACGGGCTCTCCGGCGCGAGCAAGTTCGAAGACGAGACCGCCACGGCACCGCGGCTGGAACAGCCCGAGCCCAGCCCGACTCCGGAACAGGACGAGGCCACGCCGGCGCCGGAGCCGACTGAGACGCCGTCGCCCGAGGCGACTGAGACGCCCGAAGCCAAGGACGACGAGCACGAGTCCGCCGAAGGGGCTGAGAACGAGCACGAGTCCGAGGCACCCAAGCCCGTCGTGACGACGAGCGGGAGCTCCCAGCACAGGGAGAGCGGCGAGCACCAGACGAGCCAGTCGGGCGGCCACGACTAACGGAATTCCCCGGAATGGGTGGACGGTCCTGCATGGCACCGTCCACCCCCTTTCCCGTCAGTCATCGCGAACTAGACTGGATTGGTGACTGACAGCAAGAAGCCCGTCCAGGTCGCCGTGACCGGCGCCGCCGGGCAGATTGGGTACCAGCTTCTCTTCCGGATCGCCTCAGGCCAGCTGCTCGGCCCTGACCAGCCGGTCGTACTCCGGCTCCTCGAGGTCGAGGCGGCGATGAGCGCGCTCCAGGGCGTGGTCATGGAGCTCGACGACTGCGCTTTCCCGCTGCTCGCCGGCGTGGAGACGGCGAGCGATGCCGCGAAGGCCTTCGACGGCGCTTCGTGGGCGCTCCTGGTCGGAGCGATGCCCCGCAAGGAGGGCATGGAGCGGCGAGACCTGCTGAGCGCCAACGCGGGCATCTTTTCCGTGCAGGGCCGGGCCCTCAACGACGTTGCGGCACCTGACATTCGGGTGCTCGTGGTCGGCAACCCCTGCAACACGAACTGCCTGATCGCGCGCTCCAACGCGCCCGATATCCCAGAGGATCGCTGGTTCGCGATGACCCGGCTGGACGAGAACCGGGCCAAGAGCCTGCTCGCCAAGCGCGCGGGTGTGTCCGTGGCCAGGGTCACGAACATGACGATCTGGGGCAACCACTCGGCGACCCAGTTTCCCGACGCCCGCAACGCGAAAATCGACGGGCGCCCCGTTCCCGAGGTCATCGACGACGAGGAGTGGCTGCTGGGCGAGTTCGTGGCTACGGTCCAGCAGCGCGGCGCGGCCGTGATCAAGGCGCGCGGCTCCTCCTCCGCGGCCTCGGCCGCCAACGCCGCCATCGACTCCGTCAACAGCATCTGGCGGGGCACACCGCACGGAGACTGGACGAGCCTGGCGGTCGTCAGCCACGGCGAGTACGGCATCCCCCCCGGCCTTCAGTTCGGCTTCCCGGTCCAGACCCACCACGACGGCTGGAGGGTCGTCGAGGACGTCCACCTGGACGAGGCGGCGCAGGAACGGATCCTGAAGACGACCGCTGAGCTCGAGGCCGAGATGTCGGAGGTGCGAGAGCTCCTCCCGGCCTAGGTTCCTTCGCCGAGACCGAACCAGGCGAGCAGCGCGTACTGCGAGTACCCGTCGGGCATCTCGCCGGTGCCGATCAGCTCCCGTGCCCTCGCCGGCGTCACCCACTCGACCCGCTCCGCCTCGAAGGGGTCGCTCGGCTCGCCAGCCGGCTCGGCCCCCTCGAAGACGACCACGTGGTGGAGGATGTCGGCCAGCCCGGGCATCGGATAGCCGGACACGAGCAGGTGGCCGGCCCCCGCCAGCCAGCCCGTCTCCTCCAGCACCTCGCGGCGCGCGGCCGCTACCGGATCCTGCTCACCGGGATCGAGGCGGCCACCTGGGACCTCCCAGCCCCAGACATCGACGATGAAGCGGTGCCGGTAGAGGAGCAGCACCTTGCCGTCCTGATGCACCACGGCGGCCGCCGAGCCCGTTGGCACCCTGACGACGTGGTGGTCGATGCGCGTGCCGTCCGGAAGCTCCACGTCGGCGATCGAGAGCCCCACCCACCGGCTGCCGTAGATCTCGCGCTCGCCGTGAACGATCCACCTCAAAATCCCTCGTCCTCGGTCTCGAAGACCTCGTCCCCGCTCAGCCGGCGCGCGAAGACGAGGAAGGCCGTGTGGGCGACCATGCGGTGAGCCGGGCGCAGGGAGCGGCCGCGCACCGTCCAGCCCCGCTGGAGGAGCTCGATGACTTCGATCATCCCGAAGCCACGCTCGTCGCGCAGCCCTTCGGTGAACCGCTGTACCTGCGAAATGTTCGGGCAGAGGGCGAAGACGATCCCTCCCGGCCGCAGCCCGCGCTTCACCCAGGCGGTCGCCCGCCAGGGCTCGGGCAGGTCGAGCAGAACGCGGTCGAGGTCCCGCTCCTCGATGTTCTCGTAGGCATCTCCGATGCACAGGGCGAGGTTGTCCGGAAGCTCGCCGAAGGCCTCCTCGACCGCCGATCGCGCGAGTTCGAGGAACTCCTCGCGGAGCTCGACCGAGACGACGCGCCCAGTTGGGCCGGCGGCGCGCAGCAGGGCGATCGTCAGCGCGCCCGTACCGGTACCCGCCTCGAGCACACGCGCCCCTGGAAAGACGTCGGCGAAGACCAGGATCGCGCCCAGGTCCTTTGGATAGATGGGCTGCGCGCGCCGCTTGCGCTCGACGACCGCCTCGGCAAACGTCGGTCGCAGCGCAAGCAGCCGGCTGCCGCGGGCCGTGGTGACGATCGTTCCCTCGGGACGTCCGATCAGCGCGTCGTGCTCGACGATGCCCGTATGCAGCGAGGTACGGCCGCCTGGCTCGAGGCGAACTCGGTAGCGCCGGCCGCTGCGATCGTGCAGGAACACGGTCTCGCCCGCTCCAAGGTCGCTCACCGGGGCAGTCTACGATTCAGTCGATGAGCGGCAAGGTAACGGTCAACTGGGCGGGACAGCGGCGCGAGGGCGGACAGCCAATCACTACCTTCGAGGTGCATTCGGCGTCCGGCCACACCGTCGTGGTCGACGAACCGCCCGTATTCGGCGACGACCTCGGCATGCGGCCGACCGAAATGCTGCTGGGCGCGCTCGGCGCCTGCACCGGCATCAACGCCGTCCTTCTCCTCAAGAAGTACAAGCAGCCCTATCGCTCGCTCCAGGTGGAGGTGGAAGGCGACCAGCAGGAGCAGTGGCCGAAAGCCTTCAAGAGCATTCGGATCACCTTCACCATCGCCTGGGACGGCACGTTCGACGAGGCGCTCGTGGAAGAGGCGCTGGATCAGGCCTGCAACCAGTACTGCCCGGTCGACGCGACACTCACCCACGGCGTCAGGATCGAGGTCGAGCGCAAGGACGTGCGCTAGTCCCGGGCCGCCCCTGGGCGCCGGCGGTCACGCCAGCTCTTGCGCCTACCTAGAATTAGGCGAGTTCCCAAGCTGCAGTTGTCACACGGAGAAGCCATCTCGACTTGCTGAACGCGTACGTACCGCTCGCTATTTACGCGGCGATCGTGCTCCTCGTGGTCGGGCTGTTGGTGACCCTCTCCTTCGTCCTCGGTCCCTCCAAGCCCTATCGAGCCAAGCTGCTGCCTTACGAGTCGGGCATCATCCCCACCACGCCGGGCAGGCGGCGGATGTCGGTCCGCT
>CAZXGB010000038.1:0-19474 GCA_964640005.1 uncultured Actinomycetes bacterium
ACGGTTTTGAAGTTTGTGTTTGAACCGTCCACCAACGTCCGCAGACATCCGCTTGAACACGGGCTGCGACCGGATTTGCCGCCGCCCTGTCCACTCGGGTCCAACCGTATGCACCGGCTTGGCTGTCATCGTGGCTGTCGAGCGCCATCGTTTTCGGTCTCGCAAACCTTCAGCGGAGAAGCGATGTAACGCGAAATGGCGAGAGCGTCCGCCCCGATACACCGGCCGGTCAGCCTCCTATTGACCTCCCTGCTGATGCTTTACGGGGTCTGGCAGGACGTCAGCATCGGGCCTCGGCACCTAAGTGTCGCTCGCCTTACTGGTAGGTCCGCCCGCCGTCGATGAGGATGATCTGTCCGGTGATGAAGCTGGCCCAGTCCGACGCCAGGAAGGCGACAGCATCGGCGATGTCTTCCGGCTGACCAAAGCGGCCGAGCGGCACCTGTCCACGCAACCGGCTCTGCTCAAGCGGTGCGTGCGCGTAGCGCGCCCGGAAAAGGTCAGTTTCGATTGTGCGCGGCTGGATGGCGTTGACCCGGATCACGGGCGCCAGCTCCCGAGCCAGATGCCGGGTCAGGCCGTCGACGCCGGCTTTGGAGGCGGCGTAGTGGGCACCGCCTCCCCCACCCACCAGAGCCGAGCTCGAGGAGATGTTCACGATCGCCGCTCCCGCGCGGCGGAGATGCGGGATCGCAGCCTGACAGCATAGGAAGGCGCCGCGCAGGTTTACCCTCAGGATGCGGTCCCATTCGTCGAGGGACATCTCCTCCGTACTCTGGACGGTGGTCGTACCGGCGTTGTTGATGAGCACGTCCAATCCAGCGCCGGCGGTCCGCTCCATGGCCTCGGTAACAGCGGCAGCCTCCGTCACGTCCACACGCTGCCACTCCAACTGGTGAGGCCGGCCTAGCTCCCAGAGCGCGCCGCCCAACTCTGCTGCTGTGCGCTCGGCCTCAGCACCGTCGATATCCCAGATCACGGTCCGGGCGCCGAGGCCGGCCAACCGGTAGGCCACCGCTCGGCCGATTCCACGGGCGGCTCCGGTGATCACGACGGTCCGACCGCTGAATGTCAGCTCGCGCCAGCTCAAATCGCTCGTCATCGCTGCCCGTACTGGTGGTGGATGAACTCGTGCATCCGGTCGACCTCCGAGTCCAGGACCAGCTGAGGCTGGCCGAGCTGCAGAGCTAGGAAAGCGATGTGGGCACTCTCCTCCACCTGATAGGCGGCCCCATAGCACTTGCTCAGGTTCTCGCCGACGGCGACCACTCCATGGTTCGGCAGCAGCACCGCTCGGTCGCCGCCGAGCCCGGCTGCAACCATCTCGCCGGTGTCCGGCCTCGCGGGCGGAATGTATTCCAGCACCCGCACGCTCCCGCCGAGGTAGCCGGCCGCCTCAGTGATCAGCGGAGGCACCTCCCGCTGCAAGGCGGAGAAGGCGGCGGCGTAGGGCGAATGGGTGTGGATGAAGGCGCCCACGTCTGGACGGGCTCGGTAGACGGCAACGTGGATTGGGGTATCGACCGATGGCTTCAAGATCGCGCCCCGCGGCTCGCCATGTAGGTCCACCTTGACCAGGTCGTCGGGCCGCATCGTCTCGTAGTCCACGCCCGACGCCGTGACCAGGCACCAGTTCGAACCGGGGGTGCGGGCACTGATGTTGCCTGAGGTTCCCTTGACCAGGCCGCTAGTCAGCATCTTGCGCGCGTACCCGACCAGCTGCTCTCGCAGCTCACGTTCGGAATCGGTCATTCGAACCTCCGTTGCTTGCTCAGGACATCCTCAAAGCGGGCCCGGGCCTCTTCCCAGCGCTCGCCGCAGCGCGGCTCGTAACGGTCCAGACGGAACGACCGCCGGACCAACTCCCTCGCCTCGGCGACCGATCCGACCAGTCCGAGCGAGATCGCCTGGACGGCCAGGTTGCCCGCCGCGGTCGCCTCCACCGGACCCGCCAACACCTCGCGGCCGGTCGCGTCCGCCGTCATCTGGCACAGGAGCCGGTTGCGCGCGCCGCCGCCCACGACGTGGACCACGTCGATCGTGTCGCCCGCCACTGCCTGCAGCCTCTCGAGCGTCCAGGCGTATCGGAGAGCCAGGCTCTCCAAGAGACAGCGAACGATCTCCCCAGGCGCCCCTGTGGTCCGCGGCACGTGCTCGCGCCACACCTCCGTGATTGCGCCCGGCACGTTCGCCGGACGCAAGAACCGTTCGTCGTCGGGATCGACCAGAGGGCCAAAGGGCGGCGCGCCCTCTGCCATCGCGAGGAGATCCTCGTAAGTCCATGAGTGCCCTTCGCGCGACCACGCTTGGCGGCACTCCTGGAGAAGCCAGAGACCCATCACATTCCGCAGGAGGCGGACCCTGCCTGCGACGCCGGCCTCATTGGTCAGATTGGCGGCCAGAGCCGCCGGCCCGGTCAATGGGACAGTGCGCTCCAGCCCGACCAGCGACCATGTGCCCGAGCTGATGTACGCACCTGTCCGCCCCGCCTCGAACGGCACGGCGGCCACCGCGGATGCCGTGTCATGGCTGGCCGTGGCGAGCACCCGTGCCGAGCCCAGGCCGAGGTCGGGACGAATGGAACCCAGATCAGTGCCTGGAGCGACGACTTCGCCGAACAGCCGCGTCGGGATCCCAAAGCGATCAAGCAGGTCGAGCGCCCAGCCACCTGCGAAGGGGTCCCAGCAGCCGGTCGTGCTCACAGCGGTCAGTTCGCTTGCCCGGCTGCCGCAGAGCCACGCCGTGAACAGCGCCGGCATCATCAGAAGGCGGTCCGCGGCTTCTAGCTGGGGATCTCGGCGGAGCGTCATCGCCAAAAGCTGGTAGAGAGTGTTGATCTCGAGCAGCTGGGTCCCAGTGCGCGAATAGATTTCCTCAGCCGGCACCTGGCGCACTGCTTCGGCGACCATTCCCGCAGTCCGCCCGTCGCGATAATGGACGGGGTTGCCGATGAGCCGGCCGGCACGGTCGAGCAGACCGAAGTCGACGCCCCAGCCGTCGACGCCGATTGACTCGACTGGCCCTGCCGCCCGCAGCCCGTCGAGCAGGCCTGCGAAGAGACGAAGGGCGTCCCAGTAGAGCGTGCCCTCCACCCACACCGGCACGTTGGGGAGGCGACGGACCTCCTCGAGAACCAAACGGTCGCCGTTGAAACGCCCAACCACGACTCGGCCGCTCTCGGCGCCCAGGTCGACCGCCAGCAGGCGTCGATCGGACAACGCTGCTAAGCCCCCGGATAGCCGCCGGCGACAGCGGAGGCGCCGCGCTCAAGGGTCACCTTCTCGACGTAGCCGCTGCGCCGCAACGCTTCAATCGGATCGTCGTCGAGCCCGCTGCGCCTTCGGGCGGCGGCGAGCAATGGCCGAACGTCGGTTTCGTATGCCTCGACGAGGATGCGGTTGGCCTGCAGTACGTCGCCGGCCGCCTGGGTCTCGCGCAGGCGAGCACGGTCCACGAGCAGCGCCTTGGCGACGGCAACCTGTACGTTGACAACGGACTGGACCATTGCCTCCAGCTTCGGCTCGATGTTGTGCGACTGGTCGATCATGTAGGCGACGCGCCGAGCGCAGCCGGCAACTGCCGGGTCAGGGTCGTCTTCGGCCGCCACGAGCTGGTTGAAAACCAGGAACAGCTCGTAGGGGTTGATGGTGCCGACGATCAGGTCGTCGTCCGCGTACTTGCGAGAGTTGAAGTGGAACCCGCCGAGGCGAGCGCGGTCCAGCAGCTGGGCCACGATGTGCTCGATGTTGGTGCCCTGCGGATGATGGCCGGTGTCGACCAGTACCTGCGCCTGGGGGCCTAGCTCGGTGCAGACGGAGTAGGCGCCCCCCCAGTCGGCGACGTCCGTGTGGTAGAAGGCCGGCTCGAAAAACTTGTACTCGAGCTGAAGCCGCATGTCGGTGTCGAGCGCGGCGTAGACCTCACGCAGCCCCTCGAGCAGGCGCCGCCGTCGCGCCCGGAGGTCATCCTGCCCCGGATAGTTGGTGCCGTCGGGCACCCAGAGGCTGACGACACTCGAGCCCACCTCGCGCGCGATCCCGACGCATTTGAGCACGTGGTTGGTGGCGCGGCGACGCACTGCGGCGTCCGGGTGGCAGAGACTGCCCAGCCGGTAGTCATCCTCCTGGAACAGATTGGGGTTGACGGAGCCGATGGCGACTCCCAGCTCCTCGGCGGCGCCCCGCAGGTCCTGCCAGTCGTCGACCCGGTCCCAGGGAATGTGAATCGCGACGGTGGGGCAGGCGCCGGTCAGATGGTGGACCATGCCGGCGTCGGCCAGCTTCTCCCAGATGGTGCGCGCCGCGCCGGGCTGTGCGAAGACCTTGAACCTGGTGCCCGAGTTTCCATATCCCCAGGACGGGGTCTCCACTCGTATCGCGGCCAGGCGCTTGAGGAGCTGCTCTTCAGTCAATGTGTAGGCAGTGCGCTGGTCAGCATCCCGCCAGGTGAACCGTTAGTGGCCCATCGCTGACGATGTTGATCGTGGGATGGCAGCTCAGCCCGGCGCGGGCGACCCAGATCGTTACGCTCGAGATGTTCCTCGCATCGACGTCCAACGTGTCGCTCTTACGAGCCGACGGTGTGGCGCCCCACTCCAGGTCTTCGCCGTAGTAAGGAACGGGCTCGCCCGTGACCGTGGGATACACGCCGACACTTGTGCTGCGAGGCTGGGGCGCCGGATTGCCCACGCCCAAGGCGTGAGAAACAACGTCCAGCCTGCCAGTCGGTGCAGCCCCGGAGGGGTCATGAAGCGTGATATTCGAGAGCCAGTAGGCGTGATTTGACGTCAGCCCATATTGCGGTTGGTCCATGAACTTGCTGAACACATACGTCACGTGCGCCGGATTACGCGCAACGCGGCGGTTGGCGACATACGCACCCATCGGGTCATAGCTGGCAAGCACGCCACCGGTCGTGAAGTGGTCACCCGTATAGGCGCGGAACGAGTGCCGATAGCCAAGCGAATCGAGCACGTCCGAGATCGGCTTGCTCGCTGTAAACGGCACCAGCTCGTCCTCTGTGCCGACCCAATGGATCACCGGCACCCACCGCAGCGAAGGCAGCAGGTCGTAGACAAGTGTGCCCTCTCCAGACTGCGGGGGCGCGGGCGGACCGATGTAATCGCCTGACGCTGCGGGTGGACCGATGTTCGGCGCTGCGGCTGAAAACAAGTCGGGGAACTGGACGATGTTCTTCCACGTTGCGTAGCCACCGAGAGACTGCCCGGAGAACGTGACGCGGTTCGGGTCGAGGTGGTAGTTGCGGGCGATGTCGGCCCAGACCTCGAATATGTCGGCGCCGGCCTGCTCGTACTCCCAGATGCACTCGCCGCGCGCTTCGTTGGTCGCCGCCAGCGACGTGCCCCCGTCGAGATCCGCGAACCGTGCGCCACGCGCGATGTAGGAGTTGTAGTTCTCGCTGCAGCCGTGGTGGTACAGAGTCAAGCCCCACTGCAGCGGCGAGGGCCGCTGTGGCACGTAAATGTCATAGGGCTGCAGCTGCCCCGCGTACTCCGGCGAGCACGGCGAGTTGCACGGCTGATAGCCGGGGAAAACTGCTTCTGCGAGCGCCGGATCATAGCTGCCACGCCCCTGCGCGGTCTCGAAGTGGCTCGCGTAGATCCGCGTCATCTTTCCCGTTGTTGGCACGCCACCCGGCTGGCCCGGCATATCGTCGTCGACATTCGCTGCCAGCTTGGTGAAGTCGACGTTGGCGAAGAACTGGCTCAGGTCGCCGCTGCTAAGGGCGGCGTTCTGCTGACTGTCGCGGAAGCCGGTGAATGGCTCGTTGAGGCGAAAAGCGACATTGAAGAAGGCCGGCTTGACAGGGCTCGGACGCAGATACTGGTCGTTATTCGGGTCCCACAGCCCGCTGGCCGCCCCGACACGGACGGATGTCTGGCCGCGCGGATCGAACGCCGAATATGGCAGGAGAATCTGCGCTTGCCGGCGGAAGTGGTCGATGACGACGGCGGGAGAGACGCGAAGCGTGGCACCGGTTGCAGCGTCGGTGACGACCGCCATGC
The DNA here is from genome assembly GCA_964640005.1 of uncultured Actinomycetes bacterium. Taxonomy (GTDB): domain Bacteria; phylum Chloroflexota; class Dormibacteria; order Dormibacterales; family Dormibacteraceae; genus CAZHAC01. Next base: position 6,026 of record CAZXGB010000038.1, read on the forward strand.
AGCCATGCACGGTCACGAAGATTTTGGCCGGCATTTTGGCACCTGCCCCGAAGGGCATCGGCTCTACGGCAGACGACGATGAGCCCAGAGCGATCGTGGTCGCGGTCACCGATGGGTCGATCATCGTGTTGTAGGTCAGACGGATGGCCGTGCTTTTGCTCTGGGGTTTCATCCGAAACTCGATGAGGTTCGCCGCGTTCCCGCCGTACTGGGCGGCCGCTGGGTAGGTTTGCCCGGTGTCGTCATAGACGAAGCCCTGGTAGACGAACTCACCGCGACGGTATGCGCTGGCCCCGGAGATCATGATCGGCGGCGCCTTCCAAATGCCCGTGTTCTCCAGCTGGGGAGCCCGCGGCGTGGACGCATAGAGGATCGCCGGCCCGGGCCGTGGCTGTTCTGAAAAGAGCGACCCGGGCAGTGCCTCAACTCCCTCTTTGTAGCCACTGCCGTTGCTGGGCGAGGAGACCAGGCATGACGAGCCGGCGGCTCTGGCCACGCCATGACCGGTGAAAAATGCCGAGGCCGCCAGCAGGGCGGCAAGTGCAATCCCCAGCCGCGACGTCATCTACGCCCAACCTCACGCGTCGGCCGCCGAGGTGCCGCGCCGAGCGCGTTCGACCGAGCGATCTCGCCCAGCCATCTCGCACTCGGCTTGGGCCGCCGTTCGAACGTAGTCCTGTCTACCGCGACCACACCGAACGTCGGGCGGTAGCCGGCGAACCACTCGAAGTTGTCGAGCAAGCTCCAGTGCAGGTAGCCGCGAACGTCGACGCCTCCCGAGATTGCCTTGTGAAGAGCGCGCAGCGCTTCGTCGGTATATCGAATGCGTTCCTCGTCGTCGTCGGTGGCGATTCCGTTTTCGGTCACCAGGACCGGCGTTCCCCGGGTGACAGCCCACGTGTGTTCCGCGGCCGCCCCAAGGGCTGCCGGGTAGTACTCCCAACCCGTCTGGGTGCGGGGATTTTTGGAATTCGGAATGTACGGCCCGTCAGGCCCGATGACGGTGCGACTGTAGGACTGAACGCCGACAAAGTCGTCCCCACGCGCTACCTCTAGAAATTGGTCCTCGCGGCTGCGCCGGTAGCGGCGGGCCTCTTCCTCGCACCCGGCGTCCGCCTCCACCGCCTGGTTGGCCACGGTCCAGCCGACCTTGACGCCGCCGAGCGACCCGACGATCTCTCGCGCCCTGACGTGGGCCGCGACGAGCGCCTCGACGATCTCGGAATCCGGCTCCCGAAGTCCTGCCCCGCGCGTCGGTTTAGGTGGTTGCCGGTCGGCGATGATGGCGGCGATATTCGGCTCGTTGATCGTGCACACCCAGCGCACCCGGCTGCACAGCGGGAGCACCGTCTCGCAGAAGCGCGCGAACCGGTCCGCTGCGTCCCGCCGGCGCCACCCGCCCTCGTGGACAAACCAGCGAGGCAGCGTGAAGTGCTGGAGGGTGAGCACCGCTGTCATTTCGCGTTCCAGGCACCCGTCGATCATGCGCGAGTAGTGATCGAGCGCTGCCCGAGACACTTCACCGGGCTCGGGCTCGATCCGGCTCCATTCGAGGCTGAACCGATACGCGTTCAGGCCCGCCTCCGCGACTAGGTCGAGATCCTTTATGTAGCGGTGGTAGCTGTCACACGCGTCGCCACTCGCCTCCGCGATTGGAGTGCTCGGCGTGTGCTCATCCTCCCACCAGTCGCTGTTCACATTGGAGCCCTCGACCTGGTGCGCCGAGGTAGCCACGCCCCAGAGGAAGCCGTCGGGAAACCTCAATCCAGCGCTCAACTGCCGGAGGGGACGAGCTGAGTCAGGTCGAGCAGCGGATTGGCGGGGTCTATCTGTACGTTGCCCACCTTCGACGAAGCGAAGTAGAAGACCGGGTAGCTCGTGACGGGCGCGAACCACGCCAGGTCGAGCGCTCGCTGTGTCGCCTCACCATACAGCCTGGTTCGCTCAGCTCCCGAGGCGGCGCTGCCCTGGGCTATGAGCTGCGTCAGCTGCGCATCGCTGGTGCCGAAAGCATTGAAGGGAGTGGGTACAGGCAGGTAGAACACCGGCGCGTAGAGGAAAAACGGCACGTAGCCGAAGCCGTAAGAGAACGTCGCGAACTTCTTTGAGGCGACGTCCTTGGCGTAGGTGCCGCCGTCCCCGACCACGTTCGCTTCAACTTTGACCCCGATCTGCTGCCAGTCGCTGATCACGGCTTGAGCTACGTCACCCGTGGGCGGGTTCTGCGAGTAGATCTCCATATTGAGTGAAAAGCCGTTGGGGTAGCCGGCGTCGGCCAGCAGCTGCTTCGCCTTCGTCGGGTCGTAGGCGTACTGGTTGGCCGCCGACTGGAGGTAGTCGGGCGTCTCCGGCGTGCCGACCTGGTTGACCGGCTGCCCCTTGCCGTGCAGCACCGCCTGCGCGATCGTCTTGCGGTCGATGGCGTAGTTCAGCGCCTGACGGACGCGCACGTCGGCCAGCGGCTTGGAGACAGCGCCGTTGCGGTCGATCAGGTCGATTCCGGTCTCTGCGACCAGAGTCGAGTAGGTCTTGAGCCCAGCGCTGTGCGCGCTGGCTTCGGTGTTGAGGTCGCCGATCGCGATATCCGCGGCCCCCGTGCGAAGGACGTTCAACGCAGCCGTCGTGTTGCTGACGATCTTGATCGTGATCTGCTTGTACCGGACAGCGCTCTTGTTCCAGTAGTTGGGATTGGGCACATACGTGTAGTGGTCGTTAGAAACCGTCTGCGATGCGTCCAACATGTAGGGCCCCGCGCCCGCAGTCCGGTTGCCGAGGTCAGACGGGTTGGCAAGGGCCTTCGGGCTGATCAGGTCGCCGAGCTGATAGGGTCCGGACAGGAGGCTGGGCAGCTCGGGGTTGGCCTGCGTCAGCGTGATGTCGACCGTGGACGCGTCAGTCGCAGTCATCGAGTCGATGCCGGTCAGATACACGGCGAGCTGGCCTCCAGCCTTGCGAATGTAGTTCAGCGACTGGACGACGGCGTCGCCGTCGACCGGCGTTCCGTCACTGAACTTGACACCCGAGCGGAGGTGGAGGCGGAAGTGTGTGTTGCCGCTGCCGACGTATTCCCAGGAGGTCGCGATGCCCGGCTCGAGCTTGCCGTGCGCCCCCATCTTGATAAGGGGGTCGTAGGCGAGCGTTGTGAACCAGTCACATGACGCACAGACCGAATTCAGCGCCGGGTTGAGACTGTTCGGAGCGGCGAGGGCGAGGGCGGTCAGGGTTGTGCTCGTGCTCGTCGTGCTGCCGGAGCCCTGACATGCGCCCGTGGCCAGGCTGGCCGCGAGCAGCGCGGCGACAAGTGTCGAGTTGAAACGTTTCTTCACTTCATTCCTCCTTCGGATACCGACACCGGCGCGTCGCCGCGGACACGCCCGGCGAGATCGGGATTGGGTTGCAGGACCGCCGCCAGCAGCTCCTGCGTATAGGGATGGCGAGGAGAGCGGTAGACGTCCTCGACCGACCCCGACTCGACCACCTGGCCGGCCCGCAATACGAATGCGCGCCGGCAGAGAAACCTCACGACCGAGAGGTCGTGTGCAATGAAGAGGTAGCTGAGGCCGAACTTCTCCTGGAGCTCGGCCAGCAGATTGAGGACCTGCGCCTGGACCGATAGATCGAGGGCGCTGACCGGCTCGTCGCAGACGACGAGCTTCGGTGACACGATCAGGGCGCGCGCGACCGCGATCCGCTGTCGCTGACCGCCCGAAAAGTGGCGTGGATAGCGCCAGGAAGCGTCGGCGTCCAGCCCGACGCTGCGCAGGACTTCGACGACGCGCTGATCGATCTCATCCCTTGAGAGCTCGTGCCGACGCTGCAGCAGCGGCTCGGCGACCGACACGCCGATACGGAGAGTCGGGTTGAGCGAGCTATATGGGTCCTGGAAGATGGCCTGCAGATCAAGGGCGAGCGCCCGTCGGCGGCGCCGGTTCGCTCGCGTGACGTCCTCACCGTCAAAGCAGACAGAACCCGCCGTCGGGGGCTGGAGGCCGAGCGCGATGCGACCGAGCGATGTCTTCCCCGAGCCCGACTCCCCCACCAGCCCAACCGTCTCGCCGTGCCCGACGTCGAGGTCGACGCCGTCAAGGGCCCGGAGCGGAGTGCGCCGCAAGCCCCGCGGGTAATCGAGCGTGATGCCGCGCATCTCTAGCAGCGCCGGGCTCACGAGCTGACCTCGGCCGCCCGCAGCGCGTCGATGTGCACGCAGCGGCTGTGACGGCCGTCACCGACGGCCAAAAGCGGGATCGGCTGCCGGCGACATTCGGGGCTGACGAGATGGCAGCGATCCTGGAAGTGGCAGCTGAGCGGCCACTCTGAGGGCGCCGGCACTGTGCCGGGGATCGATGGCAGCCGCTTCAACAGCGGCCCGCCGATCTCCAACGCCCGCTGCGGATTGGCCGCGAGGAGCCCGGCTGTGTACGGATGCGCCGGGTCGCCGTACAACTGCCCGGTTCGCCCGATCTCGACGACCTCGCCCGCGTACATCACGAGCGCGCGGGAGCAGAGCTGGGCTACGACACCCCAGTCGTGCGTGATGAGAATCAGGGAAAGCCCGTTCTCCTCCTGCAGGCTGTGCAACAGCGACAGAATCCCGCGCTGGATCGTGGCGTCCAGCGCCGTGGTCGGCTCGTCGGCGATGACGAGCCGCGGCTGCCCAGCCAGCGCGAGCGCGATGGCGACCCGCTGGGCCATGCCTCCCGATATCTGGTGCGGATAGCTGCGGGCGACCTCAGCCGGGTCGCGTAGGTTCACCGTCTTGAGCAGGTCCAGAGCGATGGCCCGCGACTCAGTGCGCGAGACGCCGCGGTGGCGGCGAACGGCCTCGGCCAGCAGGCCGCCGACGCGTGCGGTTGGGTCCAGCGCCGTCATTGGCTCCTGCGAGATGTAGGCGATGGCGCGCCCGCGCAGAGCGTCACGCTGGCTGCCCTGCATGCTGAACAGCTCGGCACCCTGAAAGCGGCAGGAGTGAGCGGTAACGGTCGCGTTGGACGGCAGCAGGCCGAGAATGGCGCCGGCCGTGACGGACTTCCCGCAGCCCGACTCGCCGACGATTCCGAGCGTCTCGCCTGGAGCGACGTCGAAAGATATGTCCCGGACGACGGAGACGGTTCCGACGGGTGTATCGAAGCTCACCGAGAGGCCCCGAACGCTTAGCAAGGCGTGGGGATCGATGGCGCTGTCCGCGGCCGGCGCCAGGACCGTCATTCCTCCCCGACGCGCCTCGCCACGGCCGCGCTCCCAACGCTCGGCGGTCGCGTCACGAAGCGCGTCGCCAAGAAGTCCCAGCGCCATCACAGTAAGCGCGATCACGCCGCCGCTCGGCACCAGCAGCCAGGACTGCCGGTCGATGACGGTGGACGCCTCGTTCACCATGCCGCCCCAGCTGGGCTGCGGCTCCTGAGGACCAAGGCCGAGGAACGCGAGCCCGGCCTGCACGACGATCGCGACTGAGGCCAGGAGCGCGGCCTGGACGATGATCGTCGTCACCAGCCGGCTGACGACGTGGCGGCGCAGTATCTGCCCGTCGCTCAGGCCCGACACGCGAGCCGCCGCGATGTAGAGCTCGTTCTTCACCCGCAGCGTCTCGGCACGCACGATCCGGAGGAGCCCGGACGCGGCGAGCAGCCCGAAGGTGACCATCGCTGCCGTCTCGTTGTGCGCAAACACAGCCAGGACGACGAGCAGGATGAGGATCGCTGGCAGCGCGACCGTGATCTCCGCCCAGCGCGTGACCGTCCAGTCGATCCAACCGCTGTAGTAGCCTGCCAAGACGCCGAGCGTGACGCCGACCGCGACGAAGACCAGCGTCGCCTCCGCCGCGCCGAGCAGGGCGTCGCGGCCGCCCAGCATTAGCCGGCTGAGGACGTCGCGCCCCAGCTGATCGGAACCCAGGAGGTGGCGGGCGGTCGGACCCTCCAAGACGTGCAGCAGGTCTGTGTGGCTGGCGGGATACGGAGCCAGCACCGGGGCGGCCAGGCTGCTGGCGGCGACCAGGAGCAGCCACAGCAGCGCGACGACCGCGAGCGGCCGCCGGATGAGGCCAGGCGTTGAACGGCGCAGCCCTGCGGGCGCCCGTACCGTCGGGGCGACCAGTTCGGCGGTACTCACGCAGTCCGAACGCGCGGATCGAGCGCCGCGTAGCAGAGGTCGGTCAGCAGATTGACCGCGACCACCAACAATGTGAAATAGACGACTACTCCCTGGATGACGGGCAGGTTGTGGGTGGTCGTCGCCCGGACCGCTTCGCTACCGAGCCCTGGCATCGCGAATATCTGCTCGACGAAGACGGTGCCGCCGATCAAGCTGGCGAACACGACGCCGATGACGGTGAGAACCGGGATCCCGGCGTTTCGCAGAGCGTGGCGGTAGAGGATGGAGCGCCGCGAGAAGCCGTTGGCGCGCAGGACGCGGATGAAGTCCTGATCGAGAACCTGCAGCAGCGAGTCACGCGTCTGCTTCGCGATGACGGTGGACGAGCCGAGGGCGAGCGCGGTCACGGGGAGGACGAGCGACTGCGCCCAACGCAGCGGCGATTCGGTGATGCTTACGTAACCGACGACCGGGAAGAGGCGGAGCGTGACAGCGAACACCGCGGTCAGGACCAGGGCTACCCAGAAGCTCGGGATTGCCAGGCCGGCGAGAGCCAAGATGTCGACCGCGCGGCCAAGGGCGCCGCGGCGCACGGCAGCGGCGGTACCGAGTGCGACGCCGACCACTGCGCCCATGAGTGTGCCCAGGACCAGCAGTGAGAGAGTGACCTCCAGGTGCTGGTTAAGCTCGGTCGTCACCGGCTGGCCGGTGAAGATGGACGAGCCGAGCTGACCCTGGAGCGCGTGAAAGATCCAGTCGCCGTACTGCCTGAGCAGGGGCTTGTCCAGTCCGAGCTGCGCCTGGAGAGCCTGCAGCTGGGCCTGCGTGGCTACCGGCCCCAGGATCGCGCGAGCCGCGTCACCCGGCACGAGGGCGCCCAGGATGAAAGACACCGAAGTAGCTACGAGCACCAGCGGGATCGACCACAGCAGCCGCCGCACCACAACCCGGAGCACCCAATCCTCCTCCGCCTGATTACGCAAACGTCACGTAAGCGCTTGCGCGATGCTGCAGCACGGTAAGCACATCCAGGTCGCGTGTCAACCTTGTGATCTTGCGCGTGCGCTGGCCTAGACTTGGCCGCGCCGATGCTCCATGCTGTACGCGAAACGGTGCGCGTAATCGTTTGCTCTCGACTCGCGCTGTGAGCGCTTCCGACAGGCTAACCATCGGCGACATCGCCGACCTCGCCGGCGTCTCCGCCGCGTCCGTGTCGCGCGCCCTGAACGGCCGGCCCGGAGTTTCGTCGGACACCCGCGCCGCCATCCTCAAGATCGCGCGCGACAGGCAGTTCACTCACAACGTCGCCGCCCGTGCACTGTCATCGGGCAAGCACAGCCGGGTGGCAGTGACCCTCCCGCACGTGCACGCCGAGTACTTCGCCCGGATCCTGGCCGGGGCGGCCGAGGTCTTCCATCGGCGCGGTGTGAGCCTGATGCTGGAGACGACCGCACACAGCCACGACCGCCAGAAGGGCGTTCTGCACAAGCTCATGCGCTCCGGCATCGACGGCGCCCTGCTCCTGCTCCCTGACGAGTCTCCGAGCGAGCTTGAGGACGTATACCGCAGCGGGCTTCGCTTCGTAGTGGTCGACGCCATCGATCCCCCCAAAGCGCCGCTGCCCTGGATCACGTGCGCCCACGCAGTTGGCGCCCGCGACGCCGTCACGCACCTGCTTGAGCTTGGTCACCGGCGCATCGGCATCGTCACGGGGGAGCCGATGGTGATGGCGACCCTCGACCGCATGCACGGCGTTCGCCAGGCCCTGTCCGCCGCGGGCATGACAATCGAGGAGACTTTGGTGCGACAGCGGAGCTACCGCGCGCCAGACGGTGGTTACACGGCTGCGATGGAGCTGCTGAGCGCACCTGACCCGCCTACCGCGATCTTCGCGTTCAACGACGTGCTCGCCTTTGGCGTCCTGCGCGCAGCGCACGAGCTGGGCATTTCAGTGCCAGCCCAGCTATCGGTGGTCGGGTTCGATGACCTGGAGCCGGCGTCACTGGTCACTCCCGCCCTGACCACCGTGCGCCAGCCGCTAGCGCAGATCGGCACCGCGGCCGCCGACCTGCTCCTGCAGTGGATCGACAGCGGACGGCCAACTGCGATTCATATCGAGCTGCCGGTAGAGCTGGTCCGGCGCGGGTCGACAGCGCCGCCCGCCGCCTGCTAGCCGTTTCGTCTGGGATGGCGCAGACGGCACCAGAGTTGGAGGGTGATGTCGCCAACGGCTTCCAGCCGGTCGCAGAGGCTCTGGCCGAGTTCCTCGCCGCCGATCCGGGCTACAGCGCTCAGGTCTGCGTGTACTGGCAAGGAGAGATGGTGGTCGACCTCGCCGGTGGGCCTGCGATGCGGCGGGACACACTCACCGCGGCCTTCTCGGCGACGAAAGGTGTCGCGGCCATCTGCATCGCGTTACTGGCCGATCGGGGCGAGCTCGACCTGAACGCCGAGGTGACGCACTACTGGCCCGAGTTTGGACAGGCTGGCAAGGATTCGATCAAGGTACGCGAACTCCTCTCGCACCAGGCTGGGCTAATCGCGCCGCCTGGCGGACTGACGCTCGCCGGCCTGCTCTCCCCGGCCGCGGCCGAGGCGCTCGCAGCCATGCGCCCACTGTGGCGTCCAGGGACGGCGCACGGATACCACGCGTTCACAATCGGCGTGTTCATGGAAGAGCTGGTTCGCCGGGCCACTGGCTTGAGCCTCCAGCGGCTGTACTGGGCGGAGGTTGCAGAGCCTCACAGGGTGGACTTCTTCCTGGGCCTGCCAGAGTCCGAGATGGCCCGCTGGCAGCCGATCCAGCCACCGCGACCGTCACCTGAGCAGCTGGCAGAAGGTCCGTGGCCAGCCGCCGAACCGGATGGCCTCACCGCCCTCGCTGGCACGGTAACCGGGTTCGACGGGAGGCTCAACGAGCTGGTCAACTCCGCCGCTGCCCGGGAAGCCGGGTTCGCTGCGGGAGGCGGCGTCGGCTCCGCCCGCGGCCTGGCACGCGCTTATGCCACTTGCATATCGGACCTCGGCCGTGGACGTCTGCTCAGCCAGGACACCGTCGAGACGATGGCCCAGCAGCAGGTCTGGGGACCCGACCTGGTCCTCGGCCGCACCAACGGCTATGGCATCGTCTATATGAAGCCAGACCCACAGGCGCCGTGGGGGAGCCACCTGGCGTTCGGCCACGATGGAGCGGGCGGAGCGCTCGGGTTCGCAGACCCGATGTACGAGCTCGCGTTCGGCTATATGACCCAGCCGATGTCCTACCCCGGGGGGGTCGACCGGCGCGCGATCGCGCTTTCACAGCTCACCCGGCGCGCGGTCGCGTCACTCTCCGGCTGAGGCGCCAACGTCCGGCGGGAAGCGGTTCAGTCCCTCGTGCCGGACCCGCCAGGTGCCGCACGGGAAGCCGGGAAGCTCGCCACCAGCGCCCTCCCAGCCGGCGACCATCATCGCTATCGCCGCCAGCAGACCGCCGTTGGCGGGAAGGTAGACGCTCAAGGCGCCTGGAATCTGCGGGACGTGCCCATTGGCGAGGTAGTGGTTCTTGAAGGTGTCCATCATGAGGGCGTCAACTGCGTCATCGGGCCGGCCGAGCTTGGTCGCGCACATGGCCAGAACCGGGTAGTCCCAGCCCCACGTGCTGTGCAGGTCCCAGCGCGCGAGCACGTCGTCGAATGTGGCCGCCATCGTGTGCTCGTCGATCAGCGGAGTCGAGGGCAGGAAGCCGAGCGCCATCAACATCGACGGGTGGTCGTCACGGGCCGTGTATGGCGCCGAACCGACGGCAGCGTAAACGCCGTTGCGGATCAGCGGGCGTTCCAGCCGTGCGAGCACATCGTCCCACTTGGGAGAGCGGCCGAGACCAAGCCGCTCGCGCCAGAGCTGGGCCGTATGCAGGCCCCAATACCAGTAGACGAGCTCGAACGTCGGGTCGTAGGTCCGCGCGCGGTTTGGATAGTAGGTCTCTTGCGCCGGCACCACCGGTGGCCCGAGGTGGAAAGCCTCCTCCCGCTCCTCAGCAAAGTCGGCCATGAAATCCGCGGTGGCGAAGACTATGTCCTGATATCGGTGGATCACCCCGTCCCCGCCACCCGCCAGCCGGAGCAGTTCGCCGTAGTAGATCGGGTGCGGCTGCTGCCAGATGATGAAGGCGCCGATCATGCTAGGCGCCTCCCGCCCGTCTGGCCCCACTTGCTTTGGCCAGCGGACTCCGGCGTAGCCCTGCCGAGCAGCGGTCTCACGGGCGCGCGGGAGAATCGCGCGGTACCAGTCGAGGCTTCGCTGCAGCAGTTCCGGCCGTCCCCAGAGCACGAAGTGGGCCGCATGCCACCAGTGCATTTCTATGTGGAATTTGCCGCCCCACGAGTTATGTACGAGCCCACTCTCCTGAGGCGGCTGGGCGCCGCTGGAGTGGACCGCAGTCAGGTACTGGGAGAGCACCACCCGGCGCTCTAGTTCATCGGCTCGGGGGTCAGTGCTTCCCTCGAAGCTGACGGCGGCACCCATCTGCCAGAACCTCTTCCAGTGCGCCGCGGCCTCGTCCCAAACTCCATTGAAATGGGTTAGCGCGTCGACTGCCCCGGGCGCGAAGCCGACAGTGATGCTGAGTGCATCTAAGGGACTGCCTATTCGGAAGCCCGGGAATTCGCGCCGGACCTCGCCGTCGGTTTCGACCGCGACCGTGTAGCGGGCGTCGCCCACCGATCGCTCCAGGCGCCGATCGCTCGTGTACGTCGTTGCCTGGGCGAGTTTTTCATGGTCTGTAAGGCGATCGTGTTGGTCCGGAAAGGTGAGCTCGAGCTCGAGCCGGCGGGTGGCGAGAAGCCTCGAGCGCACCTTCGTGGCGACGACGGATCGCCGCGGGTGGGCGACCGTCCACACCTCAACCCGCTCGCCAAGCACCTCGAAGTGGGAGTGGATGCGGCCCGTCCAGAGGTCTAACTCGATCGCCGTCTCGGCGAGATCGCCGATACCGATGTTTACTCCCGGGAAGCACAGCCCGATCCGTCCCAGGTCGAGCCGGCGGGGATTGTCGAAGAGCCACCTGGCAGCGTCGCTCGGCTCCTCGCCGCCCGGCGTGGGCGGCACGTCGTCGGGATAGCGAACGTTCCCGCGGCCCGTCGGGTAGTCGCTGCCGACCTCTTCGAGTGAGTATCGGCGTTCGGTCTCGGTGCTGTACCAGCCCCAGGTCGACTGGATGCGCAGCGGAATCGGAAAGTCGTCACGGTCGAAGGCAGGGCCGGTGGCGATTTCCGTGTCGCCGGTTTCCCGAGACGGCCGACGCTGTATCTCGTGCAGGCGCGGGAAGGTCTGCAGGCCGGTGATGTCCACGTTGATCGCGAAGTCGCCGTTGCCGACGCTCAACGTGGAGGACGGGTGCCAGGTTTGCACGACGACGTTGTGGCGTCGCACGAGACGCTCGCGGTCGAGCGGGCCGGGATCATGTGCTTCGACGGTGCGCATCAAACGTTTGCGTGGAAGCGTACCCCGACGTCGTAGCTCAGATGGTGGCTTGACGCACTTTGAGCGCCCTCCTATGCTTCCATCTGCGCAAGCGTTTACGTAGTTGTTGCGCAGGTGCGGAGGAGGAGACGCGGAATGCCGCTTGACCCGCTGCTGGTGCCCGTACTCGAGGCCTACAATGCCGCGCCGCGGCCAGTGCTCCAGCGCCCTGAGGATGCTTACGCGCTCCGCGCCGCAATCGCAGCGGCGAAAGCCACCGGCGACCCGATGGATCGCTACAAAGATGCGGCTCCCGACGTGTCGGTCGAGGCTGATGCGATCGCGGTCAACGCCCCTCCTGCGGAGATCCCGCTGCAGATCTATCGCGACGCAGGCGCGACCCACGGATCTGACGCAAGGCCGCGTGGCGCTCTCGTCGTCTACCACGGCGGCGGCTGGTGCCTGGGCTCAATCGAGGACTCCGACCGGCGCTGCCGTACCTACGCATCGCAGACGGGAGTTCTGGTGGTCAACGTTGGTTACCGCCTGGCCCCCGAGCACCCGTTCCCGACGCCGCTGGAGGACTGCTATCAGGCTCTAGTCTGGACGGCCGAACATGCCCACCAGCTCGGAATCGACCCGGATCGCATCGGAGTCGCCGGCGACAGTGCGGGGGCCAACCTGGCCGCGGCAGTGTGCCTCCTGGCACGTGACCGCGGCGGGCCGCCCGTCTGCTTCCAGCTGCTGGAGATCCCTGGCCTCGACCTGACGCTCTCGTCGCCCTCGGTCGAGCGCTACCCGACGGGTTATATGCTCGAGGCGGAAGACATCAGGTGGTGCGTGCGGACTTACCTGGCCGGCCACGACGCCAGCGACCCGCTCGCATCGCCACTGCTCGCCGAAGACCTGCGCGGTCTGCCCCCTGCCTACATTGCCTGCGCGGAGTGCGATCCCCTGGCCGATGACGGGCGCCGCTACGCCGAGCGGCTGGCGGCGCACGGCGTAGCGGTGAAGCACCGGGAGTACGAGGGCCAGATCCATGCCTCCCACGCCCTGACTGCCCTCCTCCCGACCGCCCGCGCCTGGCGCGACGACGTGGTCGCCGCCGTGCGCGAACACTTGAAGGAGTCGCCCGCCTCATTTGCCAGATCGGGGGCGATGGGATGACTGAACCGGCACGCGGTGGGGAGCGCGCGGCTCCGAGCTGGAGCCCTGCGTGACCGCGACGGCCTGGTCGCATGGAGCATCAGCGACGCCGCTCCTCGGCGAGACGATCGGCGCCAACCTGGACCGCACCATCGCGGCCTACCCGGATCGCGAGGCCCTGGTCGTCCGCCACCAGGACGTTCGGCTCACCTACGCCGAGCTGGGCGAGCGCGTCAACCAGGTCGCCCGGGCACTGGTCGCGAGCGGTCTCGAGCCGGGCGATCGGATGGGGATCTGGGCGCCCAACTGCCTGGAATGGGTGCTTGTCCAGTACGCATCAGCCAAGGCTGGCGTGATCCTAGTCAACATCAACCCGGCTTACCGGACCTCGGAGCTTGAGTACGTCCTCAAGCAATCCGGCTGCCGGCTGCTGGTGGCAGCGCGTGCCTTCAAGACCTCCGACTACGTCGCGATGATTGAGGAGGTCCGTTCACGCTGCCCGATGCTCGAGCGAACTGTCTTCCTCGACTCTCCAGACTGGGAGAAGTTGGTCAGTCAGGGCGACGACCCGGCGGTCTCGCTGCCGGCCCATCTGCAGTTCGACGACCCGATCAACATCCAGTACACAAGCGGGACTACTGGGTTTCCGAAGGGAGCGACGCTCAGCCACTACAACATCCTCAACAACGGCTACTTCGTCGGCGAAGGGTGTGGTTACTCGCCGGCGGACCGAATCTGCATTCCCGTGCCCTTCTACCACTGCTTCGGCAT
>CAZXGB010000039.1:0-3353 GCA_964640005.1 uncultured Actinomycetes bacterium
CGGCCCCGCGGTCAGAATTCACGCATGGCACAGCAGACGACGCCCGCCTTCGGCGGGCAATATGGCCGGCGGATCAAGGTTTACGGCGTCAGTCCGCGCGAGCTCCAGCAGATCGCGAATGGCGCTGGCTACATCATCTGGACGTTCCTGGGAATCGCGCTCGGCGCTTCCCTGACCGCGCTCGGAGCCCTGGTCAGCGGAGCCGCCTTTGAGCCCGTCACGCTCCTTGTTTTGACCGCGCTCGCCATCTCTGGCGGCTTCCTCGCGGTTCTGACCTTCGTGCTCGCCGTGCGCGAACAGATCCGGGTCAGGTCGGTCATCCGGGAGATTCGGCGCGACCCCGAACGGCTGCTCGCGGACGTCGGCGTCGTGATGCACCTGAGCGAGTCAAGCGGATCGGCAACGGTGGAAACGCCTGCCCCTGCTGCAGCCGCTGTCGAGGCAGAGGAAGCTCCCCACCTGGCGCCGGGCCGGCGCCGCGCCACGCCACCCGTGTGACGTGAGCGAGCCCGACGCCATCGCTCCGGACGGCTCGGAAATCCGATTCCGGGTCGGCGATGCGCGGACGGCCAGCCTGGTCGAGGTGACCCTGCCTCCCGGCCAGACCTCGAAGCCTGTCCATCACCGGACGGTCGAAGAGATCTGGTACTTCCTGGGAGGAGCGGGCGAGGTCTGGCTTCGCGAGCCGAGCGGCGCCGCTTCTATCCGCCCGGTGTCGCCCGGCGACTCGGTCGTGATCCCGACCGGCTGGCACTTCCAGTTCCGAACCACGAGCGGGGAGCCGCTGCGATTCCTCTGCTACACGTCACCGCCCTGGCCGGGGAACGAGGAGGCGGTCGTGGTCGCCGAGGGCGGTTTCCGTTAACCGCTTAGCGCTTCGATCACGCGGTCCAGCGACCCGCCGAGGCCAAGCTCCTTTCGAAAGAGCGCGACCGCGTCGGGATCCGCCGGATAGGAGTCGCGGCGGCCTTCGGGCAGGGCAACCGGCTGCCCTGCGTGAGGAAGCACGACCTGGAGCGCGCGCTCCACGTAAGCGGCGTCGGTCGGCGCCAGGCGCCCGGACTCGAGCAGCCCGGCCACACCGCCATAGCGCGTGATCAGCTCGGCCGCCTTCTTGGCGCCTATGCCGCGGACCCCGGGCAGGCCATCCGAGGGATCGCCGCGCAGTACCGCGAAGTCGGCGTAGGCTCGCCCCGGAATGCCGTAGCGCCGTGTCACCTCGGCCTCGTCGACCTCGGCCAGCCCGCCCTTCTCGGGATAAAGCACACGTACGTTAGGGTCGCGAATCAAGCCAAAGAGGTCGCGGTCGCCGGAGACGATCTCGATCCTCGAGCTCGACGGCTCGAGCTGCTCGACCCAGGAAGCGATGACGTCTTCGGCCTCCATCGTGTCGGCACCCACGAAGTCGATCCCGACGGCGCGCAGCACGTCCTCGACCAGCGGCATTTGGGGTTCCAGATCTTTGGGCACGGGTTCGGCAACCCGATGAGCTTTGTAGGAAGGGATGAGGTCGACGCGATGCTGAGGCCGCCAGTCGACATCCGACGCGACCGCCAGGCGGGCGGGACGGCGTGCGTAGAGGAACCGGGTGAGAAGATCGAGGAAGCCGCGGACCGCATTGACCTGGCGACCGTCCGGCGCCCGGATCGTGCCCGGGACTCCGAAGAAGGCCCGGAAGATCAGGCTGGAGCCGTCGACCAGCAGCCAGTCGGGACGCGAAGGCATCGAGGAACGAAGGATAGGGGTCGAGCCGGCCGTCACGGAGCCGTTTTACTCTGTCGCTTGATGCTCAAAGAAGACCTGGCGGAGCTGAAGCCGCCCGAATCCCACCTCGATCTTTTGCAGCGACCGCTCTTCGCGCACCTCGCGACCATCCGTCCGGATGGCGCCCCCGTGGTGAACCCCATGTGGTTCCTTTACGACGCCGACCGCAACCGGCTTCTGCTCACCCACACCAAGAACCGCCACAACTACCGCTACGTCCAGGCCGAGCCCCGCGTCGCGCTCTCCATCGCCGATCCAGATGACCAGTACCGGTACCTGCAGCTACGGGGTGAGGTCGAGAACATCGAAGACGACCCGACCGGGCACTTCTACCAGGTGCTCCAGCAGCGCTATCGCGGATTCTCGACCGAGGTGGCCGACCGCGACGTCCGCGTCATCGTCACCGTGCGTCCGATTGGGTGGAAGATCCGCCCCGCCCGTTAGTCTCTAGCGATGGCGACGACCACCTACGAGATCCGCGCCGCGACCCGCGATGACCTGCCCGCCATCGTCGGCATTTACAACTGGGCGGTGAACCAGACCTTTGCCACGATCGACGCCGAGCCGCTCGACGTCGAGGAGGCGCAGAGCTGGTGGGAGCAACATGCCGGCCGCAACACTCTTTTGGTGGCGGTCGAGGATGGCGGCGTCATCGCCTGGGGGCGCCTGCTGCCCTGGAAGCAGCGCGGCTTCGACGTGGTCGAGAACTTCGTGTACGTCGACCCGGTCCACCAGGGCCGGGGTATCGCCAAGGCGCTCGTCAGGCGGTTGATCGAGGAGGCCCAGCGCCACGGCCAGTGGCGCACGATCGTGGCCACCGTGGCGACCGACAACCGTCCGGGCTTGCGCCTGCACGAGAGCATGGGCTTCAAGCCGGTCGGAACGATCAAGGACGGCGCTTTCAAGTTCGACCGCTGGATGGACATCACGCTCGTCCAGCGCCCGCTGCACTCCTCGTAGCCAGGCTCAGCGCGCTCGTCGCAGCGCTCTTCGTCGCCGTCGCC
Source organism: uncultured Actinomycetes bacterium (assembly GCA_964640005.1). GTDB lineage: Bacteria > Chloroflexota > Dormibacteria > Dormibacterales > Dormibacteraceae > CAZHAC01. Next base: position 2,769 of record CAZXGB010000039.1, read on the forward strand.
GCCAAGCGCCACCCGGGCCGCTTGCTGGCGCCTGCGACCGTGCTCACCTTGAGCCGGATCGCCGCCGCCTCCGCACTGGCCAGAGTCGCTGCATCCGGACAGCGCCGGAGCGCGGCCTGGGTCACGGCCCTGCTGGCGGCGAGCGTTGCCGACTGGGCGGACGGCCCCCTGGCCCGCGCGACCGGAACGGCTTCTGAGCTGGGTGCCGTCCTCGACCTCGAGGCCGACTCCTGGCTCACCCTGTGGTCGGCGGTCGCGGCCTACCGGACCGGAGCCCTCCCAGCCTGGTGCCTTTTGGCGCCTGCCGTCCGCTACCCGATCGCGGTCCGGCGGCGGCGGCCCGATTCGCGGCTCGAGCGAGCCGCTGGGACGCTTCAGATGGTCGTGCTGCTTGGCGCCCTGGCGCCGAGCTCGCGAATGCGACGCGCAGCTCGCCGGCTGGCGCCAGCCGCGGCAGCGGCGCAGTTGGCGGTGCTGATCGCCGCCGAGCGGGGAGGAGACACGTAGCCTCGGCTGGGCCGAGGCGCGTCACCCCTCCGTCGCCGCAGAGCGGCGACACCTTCGCGACAAGCGGGAAGGAGCCTT
>CAZXGB010000039.1:3453-19386 GCA_964640005.1 uncultured Actinomycetes bacterium
ACCCCTCCGTCGCCGCAGAGCGGCGACACCTTCGCGACAAGCGGGAAGGAGCCTTCTTTGCTCCTATTTCAGGCCGATGATCGGCTGCGCCACGGCATAGCCGCCCGGGTAGACGACCCGCATCTGGCCGACCGCCTGCCACTGGCCGACCACCGCCGCCGCGAGCTGGTTCTGGCCGGCGTCGGCAGAACCGGGCGGGGCGAACCGGACGCCACCACCGTTGATCGCATCGCCGACCGGGACATCGACCTTGAGCGCCTGGGCCCGGATGGCGCCGGGCGAGGTGTCATTGCTGAGCCGGGCAAGGACTTCGTGGAAGAGCGCCCAACCGCCGACGAACCCGGCGATCGCCGGAATCGTCATCGGCCCGCCATGCTCGGCTGCGTAGGCCTTCTCAGCCGTCGCCAGGAGCTGCCGGCCGCCGGCTGAGAGCGCGGCCGGGTTGATCGTCTGGTCGGGTTTGTCGGCGGCGTAAACACCCACGGCCCGGGCGCCGAGGCGGTCGCCGAAGGCCGCCATGCAGAAGGCGGAGCTGGTCCCGACGGTTGTTACGGGTAACCCGGTCCGTTTGACGGCGTCCCAGATGGCGATGCCGTCGTCGATGTAGGAGACGTCGAACAGGAACTGCGGGTGGTCGGCCGCGATTCGGGCAGCGATTGCGGTCGCGCTGTAGGCGCCGGGGTCATAGTCGATGCGGTCGATGACGTTGATCCCCGAGGCGGCCGCCAGCTGCGCCTCGGAATCGGCCACCGACCGGCCGTAAGCGTCGTTCAAGGCGACGATGACCGCGGTCGGCGAGGTCATGCCGCGCGCGAGGACCTGGCTCGTGAAGTTGACCGCCGTGCGGCCGAGGTTGGAGCCGGTGGCGACGGTCCGGAAGACCCAGCTCTTGCCTCGGGTGACTTCGTCGGCGACCGCGCCGGTCTCCCAGTAGACGACGTGGCGCTGGTCGGCCCGTGCCGCTGCAGCGGCGGAGAGGGTTGAGCCATAGGTCCCGACGATCACCTGGGCGCCCGACTGGTCGATCAGGCGGTCCACGGCGGCGACGGCGCCGTCCGGTGTCTCCACGTCGATCACCTTCAGCTGCACGTCGCGGCCCGCCAGGACGCCGCTTTCACGCGCCGCCCGCAGCGCCGCCTTGAGGCCGCCCAGCTCCTCGCTGCCACCCTCGGCCTGGGAGCCGCTCGTCGGGTAGATCGCGCCCACCACAAGCGGAGCTTTCGCAGGGCCTGAGCAGCCTGCGACCAGAGCGGCGACCGCCGCCAAAAGAAAGGCGGCGATGAGTTGCCTCATCGCCGCCATCCTACTTGGAACCCGGACTGTTACTTCTCGATGGGCACTCCGATCGAGCTGCCCCACTCCGTCCACGATCCGTCGTAGTTGCGGACCTGTGGGTAGCCGAGCAGTTCCTTGAGGACGAACCAGGTGTGCGCCGAACGCTCACCGATGCGGCAGTAGGCGATCACCTCTTCGTCCGCCGTCACGCCCTTACCGCCATATATCTGGCGCAGCTCGTCGGCGCTCTTGAAGGTGCCGTCCTCCTTGACCGCGGTGGCCCAGGGCACATTGACAGCCGTCGGAATGTGGCCGCCCCGCTGGGCGCCTTCCTGGGGCAGGTTCTCGGGGGCCAGGAGCTCGCCAGTGAACTCCTTGGGCGAGCGGACATCGACCAGACCGGCCCTTCCGATGCGCTCTCGGACCTGGTCGCGGTAGGCGCGGAGCTCCTCCCGGGGCGGGCCGGAGAACCGATACTCGGCGCGCGGGTAGCTCGGCACCTCGGTTGTGTAGGGCCGGCCTTCGGCCTCCCACTTGACGCGGCCTCCGTTGAGCAGCCTGACGTTGTCGTGACCCTGGTACTTCAGCTGCCAGTAGGCGTAGGCGGCAAACCAGTTGTTGTTGTCGCCGTAGAGAACGATGGTGGTGTCCGGGGTGATGCCGCTCTGCGAGAGCAGCTCCTCCAGCTTGTCGCGCGGCGCCAAGTCACGGCTCGTCTGGTCCTGCAGCTGCTGCTTCCAGTTCCAGCCCACGGCCCCCTCGATGTGGCCGCTGTCGTACGCCGTCGTGTCCACGTCGACCTCGATCAGGCGCACGCCCTGGTCGCGCCCGTGCTCCGCCACCCAATCCGCGGTGACGAGGGCCTGTCCGTTCACATAGCCGTTCTCAGACATCTGAACCAAACCTCCTCCTGAAATTGATAGAAGAAAGACTTCAAGTGGGCGCGCCACAAGGGGCGCGCGAGGGCTGACCGCGAAAGTGCGGTCTAGCTACAGAAGCAGGCCGGCGATTGAACTCGCCGCTGAGCAGGCCAGCGGTGGCTGTCCGACATGTATATGCGATTGTTGCAACGCGGCATGCCAAGTTTCAATTCCCAGCTCACTCTCCATAAGTACGAGGCCCTCGGAAACGACTACCTGGTCCTCGATGCATTGGCGGCAGTGGACAGCATGCTGCCCTTCGTCCCAGCCCTCTGCGACCGGCACCGGGGAGTGGGTGCCGACGGGGTGCTGCTGTTCGATCCGGAGACACTCGGCGTTCGGATCGTCAACCCCGACGGCTCCGAGGCCGAGAAGAGCGGCAACGGGCTCCGGATCGCGGCCGCGCACGCGGTCCTGGATCACGGCGCGGGCGCGGAGTTCCGCCTCCGGCCGCCCGCCGGAGAGGCTGCCGTGCGCGTCCTCGAGCAGACGCCCTGGTCGGTCACGACGGAGCTCGACGTGGGCCGGCCTCGCGTCGGTCCTCGGGAAGCCGTGGCCGGGGTGACCGGGCGCGCCGTCGACATCGGCAACCCGCATTTCGTGGTGCTCGAGGGGCCTGTCGACAAGGCGCGGGCCGTGCATGTGGGCGCCCTGCTGGAGCATGACCCACGCTTCCCCCAGCGCACCAATGTCCAGCTCGCGGAGGTCCTGGACCGCTCCACGGTCCGGATCGAGATCTGGGAGCGCGGGGCGGGCTACACGCTCGCCTCCGGCACCTCGGCCGCGGCGGCCGCGGCTGCCTGCATGGAGGAGGGGCTGGTCGGCGAGGAGGTGACCGTGGTCATGCCCGGTGGCCGGCTGCCAGTGCGCCGCCTGCCCTCGGGGCACCTGCTCCAGGTCGGCACGGCCCGGCGCGTCTTCCGCGCCGCCGTCGACCTGGCTACTTTCGAAGGATGAGGATCGAGGCGGTCCGTGGGGACATCACGCGGGAGCAGGTGGACGCCATCGTCAACGCCGCCAACGAACACCTGGCCGGCGGTGGCGGGGTCGACGGGGCCATCCATCGCGCGGCGGGTGCGGCCGAGCTGCACGCGGCCTGCGCCGAGCATGGTGGCTGCGCGACCGGCGACGCCAAGGCGACGCCGGGCTTCGCGCTGCCGGCGAAGTGGATCATCCATGCGGTGGGACCGCGCTACCGGGATGGGCGCCATGGAGAGGCCGAGGCGCTCGCCTCCGCCTACCGGCGCTCGCTGGAGGTCGCGGACGAGCTGGGAGCCCGTTCAATGGCCTTTCCGGCGATCTCCACCGGGATCTACGGGTATCCACGAGAGGAGGCGGCGCGGATCGCGGTCTCGACCCTCCGGGAGACTCCGTGCTCCGTAGAGCTCGTGCGGCTGGTGGCCTTCGACGAGGAGACGCTCAGGCTCTATCAGAGGGAGCTAGCGACGGACCTTCAGACCCCTCCGTCGCCGCGACGCGGCGACACCTCCCCGCCAAGTGGGGAGAAGGCTTAACTCCCCTGGAGCAGGCCGCCGAGCAGCGATCCGCCCTCCCCGCTCGGGTGGGGGAGGTACTCGGCGATGGCGTGCGCGAGGTGTGGCAGCGTCATCGACTGCAGCCACACGCGCCCAGGCCCTGTGAGCGTGGCCAGGAAGAGCCCCGCGTTGCCGAAGAGCGCGTTCCGGATGCCCGGCACCGTGGTGATGTTGAAGTCCATCCCCTCCTGGAACATGGCGACGTGCCCCGGATGGACCCGGAGTGTGTTGCCCGGCTGCAGGTCGTAGACGACGACTTCGCCGTGGAGCTCGACCCAGGCCGAGCCCTGCCCGGAAATCCGCTGCATTCGGAACCCGGTGCCGCCGAATATGCCGGCACCCAGCCGCTGCTGGAAAGCGACGCCGAGCTGGACCCCCGGGGTGCCGGCTACGAAACCGTGCCGGTGCACCCAGTAGGCGGCGTTACCCGGCAGCTCGATGGGAATGATCTGTCCCGGCAGCTTGGCGCAGAAGGCGGCCAGTCCGGGCCCGCCCTGCGCGGTGTACTCGGTCATGAAGATCGTCGCGCCGGCCAGCGCTCGGCCGAGGACGTTCATGAAACCGCCCTGCTGCCCCCCGGCGCTGGTGCTCGTGTTGAGCTGGATCGAAGCCGAGATCCAGGACAGCTCACCGGACTCGGCGAAGACGCTCTCGCCGTGGTTGAGACTGACCTCGAGGACCGGCATCAAGCCGCCGACGATCTTGTGTTCCAAGGTCAGTCGGAAAGAGTAGCTTCCCAGCGCTCCTCGATGCGTCCGAATTTGTAAATGCTGAAAGCAGCCGCCCAGGTCACCAGGAAGGCCCCGACGATGATGAAACCCATGTTCGAGAAGTTGAGGTTGGCCACCGCCTGCCACGGCTGGCCCACCAGGCTCAGCTTGTCGATCAGGAGCTGCGAGAGCTCGACCCCGCCGACGAACAGGGCCACGAACACCGAAAGGCCGGTCACGGTCAGGTTGTAGAAGACCTTCCGGATCGGATTCGAGAAGGCCCATGTGTAGGCCTTGGCCATGAACGCCCCGTCCGCGGTGTCCATCAGGGACATGCCGGCCGCGAAGATCACGGGCAGCGACAGGATGGCCAGGAAGGGCAGATGCTGGGCGGCAGCCCCGGCCGAGATCGCCAGGAAGGCCACCTCGGACGCCGTGTCGAAGCCGAGGCCGAAGAGGAAGCCGATCGGGTACATGTGCCAGCTCTGCTGGACGACCTTGAACAGCCGCCCGAACATCCGCGTGAAGAGGCCACCCGCGATCAGTTCGTCGCTCAGGGTGCCGCGATCGAGCTCGCCGCGGTGCAAACGCCGGTAGACGCGAAGGATGTCGAGCAGAACGAAAAGGTTGAAGATCCCGATCCCGAGCAGGAAGACCCCTGAGACGGAGGTCCCGATCAAACCGCCCGCGCTCTTGAGCGCGCCGCCCGTGATGCTGTCGACGAGGAACTTGACCGCGAGGCCGAGCAGCACCGAGATCAGGAAGACGACGCTCGAGTGCCCCAGCGAGAAGAAGAACCCGACGGCCATTGGCCGCTGGCCCCCCGCGAGCAGCTTACGGGTTGCGTTGTCGATGGCGGAGATGTGGTCGGCGTCGAAGGCGTGGCGGAGACCGAGGGCATACGCGATGACACCCAGGCCCAGGAAGGCCGGATGGCCCACGCCGTAGGTCAGGAGAGCGCCCCACCCGACAACGTGAAGCCCTCCGACCGCCAGCGCCAGTGCGCCCAGGCGCCGCCACTCGCCGAGGTGGGACGTAGCCATATTGCGAAGGTGTCTCAGCTTAAGTGATGGGCCGGCGCGACGTCAGAGGGGTGGGTCAGCCGCCACAGACCGCGGGCAGGATGCTGACGGCATCGTCTTCGCTGAGCGGCATCGAGAGCCTTGATTCGACCTCAATGGGCAGGTCGTTGACGAAGAGCCGGACGAACTCGCGAAGGTTCCCCTCGGGATCCGCGAGCCGGGTTCGAAGGGCGGGATACCGAGCCTCGAGGTCGTGGAGCGCGGCGTCCAGGTCGGCGCCTTCGGCGCGGACCTCGGAGGCCCCGCCACAGGCGTCACGCAGCGCGCACGGGATTCGAAAGACCGCCATACCGTCGCCGGCCAAGGTACGCCACATGCGACGCCGTCGCAATAGTGCGTTAGCCCTGGGACGAAGGCGCTGAACGGCCGAACCGGGTCGCCGACACCACCAACGCCAGGGCGATCCAGAGCAAGAGCTCGAAGACGGTCCCGATCTGAGTCCTGGTGTGGGATAGAACCAGCGTTGCCACCACGTTGATTCCAAGGCTGGCCAGAACCAGGAGCCGGCCCGACGGCACCCCAGACGCCATCCGGGCGCCACCCACTACGCCGAGAATCGAGGCGCCGAGGTGCAGGAGGTCCTCGAGGTCGCCGCGCAAGTTGTGCGTGGGCGCGATCAGAAGGTCGACCGTCACCGCAAAGATCCCGGCGATGGCGCCGACCACGGCCAGCACCGCCATCAGGAGCCCGACCACGCGACCGTCAGGCACCTCGGGCAGGAATCCGACCAGGGGCTCGGCGCGTTCCGGGCCGACCGGCTGGAAGACTCGCGGCTGCTGCTGCGGAGCCGGTGGACGCTGCATCTCACGACCCGACCAGGGCGCCGGCGGAGGCTCGCGGCCGGGGCCCGGCCGCGGCAGGGGGCGCTGCCGCGGGGCCAAGGGCGCCTCGTATGGATACTGCCCCGGCCTCGCGCTCAGACGCGGCCGCGACCGCTCGTAGGACCTGATCGCGTCCCCCTGCGAACCGGTGATGAGGCCCGCGCGCTGCCAGCGCGCGAGACGTTCCTCCAGGTCTTCCAAATACCTATTCGCCCCGAGAGATGGATGCCGGGGGAGGTGGCTGCTGCAGGAGACGCTCGGCGATCGCCTCCATCCGCTCGCGCGCGGCCTCCTGCTCGGCTGCCGGCCTCGAGAGCCGCTGCAACGCCGCCTCCGCCTCCTCCACGCGCCGGTTGAGCTCGGGGTCGGCCCCCGCCCGCTCCAGAGCGGCGCGCGCCTCGTCAATGGCAGCCGTGTCGGCGATCGCCGCTTGCAGCGCCGCCTCGGCCGCCTTCACCTGGGTCTCCCAGGCAGCCCAGTGACGCCGCGCCTCCCTGGCAGCCTTGCTCAGTTCCTCTGCGAATGAGCGGGCCTCTTCCTCTGAGCCGCTCGGGACCGGTACCAGGGAGCGAACGTGCGCCGTGCTGATGAGCAGGAAGCTCTCCTGGTCGCCACCCGTTGACAGCGCCTCGTGGAAGCGAGGCACGTGCGCGGCCTCCAGGAGCCCCAGGCGGTTGATCACCTCGCGCTCCGCCTCCCAGAGCTCGGTGGCAGTCCCGACCACCGCCTTCGCCCCCTGCAGCGGACCGCGACCGTCCGGTGTGTCGACGCGGCTCTCGTAGACGGTCACGCCGGCGAACCTGGCAAGCACGGCACCCGGGAGCGGGATGCGGACGGTCCCGATCGCGCGCTCCAGATCCTCGAGCGCGCGGGCGCGCTCGAGTTCACGCATCCTCAGCTGCTCCTCCAGGTCGCCGAGCGCGTTCTCGCGGGCCTCTCGGGCATCCTCGAGCCGGCTCGTGGCTTCGGCGATCTCCGCCTCGTGCTCAGCCGCCAGGCGCCGCTCCTCCGCCACCGCCTCCGTCAACTCAAGGACGCGCTCGGCCAGACGGCGCGCCAAAACCAGGATCTCGTCGGCCTCCTTGAGGCTGGGCTGCGGGGCCATGCGGCCGATCAGGGAGGCCAGGGGTCCGAGCTCGGCCTCGACGTCGCGCGCCTCCGCCTCCAGCTGCTCCCGCTCGCTGCCGCCGAGCAGGTGGCGCAGGTTGAGCGCCCCACCGCCGATATCCAGGCCGGCGAGCTGGGCGTCGAGCGCGGACAGGCGCGCCGCGAGCGGAGCGGCCCGGGCGACCAGCTCGGCCAGCTCGGGATCCCGCGGCCGCCATTCATGCGCGCGCAGCGCGAGCAGGTGGCCGGCCTCGGCGAAGCGGTCGTCGACCAGCCGGTCGAGTCCTTCGGCGAGGGCGGCTGGGTCCGAGGTATCGAGGTCGGTGACGGGGCGCCAGACGGACCCGTCCCAGCGCCAGAGGCCGTCGGTCGAGAGGGCGGGCGCCCAGCGCTCGCCGTCCCACCACCAGTTCCCGTCAGTCGACAGAAGAGCCTTCGGCTCCTTCTCGCCCTCGCCTTCGGGGACCTGTCCGCCAGTGACCGATTCTTCCATTTGTGCTACCACCGATTCTGACAGCGACACGTTCAGTAAGGGATGCGCTAGCCGTTCTCCCCATAGTGGACGTGATCGGTGGTCCGCCGTCGGGTGGTGCGGGGGGAGCGGCCCCGCGCGCAGGCGTCGCACACGCCCACCACGAGCACCTCGGTACGCAGGGGGCGGAAGCGATGCCTCTGTTCCAGGTGGTCCTCGAGCTCCTTCACGAACCCGTGCTCGATGTGAAAGACCCCCTCGCAAACCTGGCAGATCGCGTGCTGGTGCTCATCGGACGCGATCTCGTAGTGGATCGGCCCGTCACCCAGCCGAACGGCGTGCAGCGATCCCGCGCTGGTGAGGGCGTCCAGGGTCCGATACACGGTGCTGCGGGCAAAGCCGGGCATCTGCTTCTGGGCCTCGGTGGCGATCTCGTCGGCCGTGCAGTGACCGCCCAGCCGCCGCACCGCGTCCCACACCAGCCGCCGCTGGCGCGTCTGGCGCATGCCTGGAGCGAGCGGCGCGTCGCCCGCCATCATCTGGCCACCGCGGTCTGGGAACGATCCGCGTGCGTGAGCATCCGGCCCCCCGACGCCTCGACCACGACATCGTCTTCGATCCGCACCCCGCCCCAGCCGGGGATGTAAACGCCGGGCTCGATGGTCACCACCATGCCTTCCTCGAGCACTACGGCGGAACGGGGATCGAGGCTGGGATCCTCGTGGGCGTCGAGGCCGAGCCCGTGGCCGACGCGGTGGATGAAGTACTGGCCCAAGCCGGCGGCCTCGATCACCGAGCGCGCGGCTCGATCGACCTCGCCGGCGGTCACGCCGGCCCGGACGGCGGCCACGGCGGCGTCGTGGGCCTTTAGGACGACCGCGTGGACCTCGCGCTGGCGGTCACTGGCCTCGCCGACCACGACCGTGCGCGTCGTATCGGCCTTGTAACCCTGCCAGGCGGCGCCGAAGTCGAGGAGCACCAGGTCGCCTTCCTGGAGACGGCGGCCGGTCGGTCGCAAATGCGGTTCGGCCGAGTTCGGGCCGGACTGCACGATGGCTTCGAATGACTGAGTGGCGCCCTCCGACCCGATCAACGCAGCGATCTCGTTGGCGATGTCTAGCTCGCTCCGCCCCGGCCGGAGGGAGCCGGTGATCCGCTCGGTTACGAGGTCGGTGATCTGGGCGGCGCGCTGCAGCAGTTCGATCTCGTCGGGGCGCTTGCGGAGCCGCATCGACCTGATCCAGGGACCCGCGTCCACGAACTCGACGGTTCCGACTACGGTCCGCAGGTTCTCGGCCGCCCCCAGGGTCAGGTGGCTCGTCTCGACCGCGAGCGTCCTGGCTGCGTCGCCGAGAGCCCGCGCGGCGACCGCGTAGGCATCGTCGCCGTCGCGCCACCCCACGACCTCGACTCCGTGGGCCGCGCGGCCCGCGCTCTCCGCCTCGAGCCCCGGCACGACGAGCACCGCCCGGTCGGAGCCGATCGCCAGCCCCATCAAGCGCTCGTGAGGGTCGGTTCGAAAGCCGGTCAGGTATGCGATCGACGTGGGATCGGAGATCCAGGCGGCGTCCGCGCCCCGCTCTCGGAGCCGGGCGCGAACCTGCTCAATCAACGGACGTGATGGTGACCGTGTAGGAGTAGCCGGTGTCCGTGACCACCTGGACCTCGTCGCCCTGGCGGCGGCCCATCAGCGCCCGCCCGATCGCCGATTGGTTGCTGATCTTGCCCGCTTTCGGATCGGCTTCGGCCGGACCCACCAGCTGGTAGCGCTCCTCTACCCCGTCCTCCTCCTTGAAGGTGACCGTGCTCAGGAGGTCGACCCGGCCACCGGACTTCGACGGTTCGATCACCTTGTGGTTGCGGACGATCGACTCCAGTTCGGCGATCCGGCCCTCGATGAATGACTGCTCGTTGCGCGCCGAGTGGTACTCGAAGTTCTCACTGAGATCTCCCAGCTCGCGAGCGGCCTTGATCTTGGCGACGATCTCGGGGCGGCGGTGCTTGACGAGGTCATCGAGCTCGCGCTTGACCTCTTCCAGCCCCTCCGGCGTGATCGGGACTTCCTGGGGTGTCGCCACTGTCACATACCTCCGGGCATCAGCGCCTGGACCTCTGCGTACATCCGGCGTTGCATGAGCATGGATCCGAAGTAGACGCCGGCGGCGAGCAGCGCGCCCACCACGAACGCGGCGACCGCGTGGGCCCAATCGGGGCGCAAAGGCAGGAGCGCGACGGCGTCGTCGCCGACGATGGCCGCCAGCGAGAGTGCGATCGGGGTGGCGATGGGTAGGAGCCGGAGCCGGCGGACGACCTCCGGGACCGGGGGCTCGGGGCGGCCCATCATGCGCTGGCCCATGACACCGACCGAGCGCACGTGGCGCAGGTTGGGCGTCACGGTGAGCACGACCGGCACCTGGTTCCCCGGCACCTTCGCGAGCTTGTCGGGCGCCACCAGGTATTGGTCCGTCCCGGCCCGTGTCTGGACCATCAGCATGCCCAGCCCGAAGGAGGTGCTCATGCTGCTGGCACCCATCAGCTGGCCCTGTACCAGCTTGGGCTCCGCCCGAACGTCCTTCCGGGCCAGGTTCCACCCAGGGACGACGAACGAGGCCAGGAAGGCTGGCGGCACGATCCAGGCGAGCGCGGCGACGATCCTAACCGGCCAGCCGTAGGGCAGCAGGAGGAGCATCGCGGCAGCCGCCGCCAGGCAGACCACCGCCACTCCGGCCGAGTAGTAGCCGAGCCTGAGCACGAAGTCCGGCGGGTAGCCCTGCAGCAGACCGCCCGACTGCACGTAGCGCTCACGCTGCCGCTTCTGCTCGCCCGCCGACGCCGGCTGGGGGATGTTCTTCGGCTTCACCTGCCGGACCTGCCGGCGAACCTGCTTGGTCTGGACCCTTCGCTTGCCCACTTAGAGAGGCAGTGTATCGGGCCCGGAATAGCGAACGCCGCCGTCGACGACCGCGGCGAAGGGGGTCATGCGATGGGGCTGTGGCTGTGTCTCCGAGACCACGTGCAGCACCGCGACGCCTCGCGCTGTCAGCGCGTCGGCGATCAGGGAGCGATGGCAGCGCCAGGGCACGGCCTCAGCGCACATGATCGCGATCCTTCGCCGCCCCTGGGCGTGAATCAACTCTTCAAGCGCGTGCTCGAACTCAGGTGTCTCCATGTAGTCGGCGTAGCCGCGAAAGGAGAGGTTGCGCCAGCCGGTGTTATGGGAGTCGGGCCGAGGCTTGCGCAGGCCGCCCAGCTCCTTGACGTGCCTGTACTGGATGCCGTGCCGCGGTAGCTCCACATCCAGGACCGCCCTGGCGAAGTGCGGCATGCGCCGTGAACCGGGCACCGTACGGACATCCCAAAGCTCTTCGACGCGGTTCTGCTCGAGGAGGCCGGTCAGCTCGTCCAGCGAGCGCGTCGAGTGCCCGATGGTAAGGACGGTCACGCCGTCCTCGTTCTACCTGACCTCGGCTTCCAGGTCTCGCGTCACCCCGTCGACGAGGAGCTCGAAGTGGTCGTCGCCTGCGCGCGGCTCGAACCGGCTCTGCCAGAGCTCGGCGACGACCGCCTCTCGCGCGCCGCGCGCCGCGGCCTCTCGCAGCAGCCCGTCAACCCAGGCTTCCGACATGGCAAAAGCAAGCCGGCGTCCGAGGCGCTGGGCGACGTCCATGTCCTCGCTTGCGATGCGCCCGAGCAGATCGGCAACCTGCTGGCGGCCACCGGAGCCGAGGCGGGTCAGCTCGTCGAGGAAGGCTTCCGCAATGCCGGGTTTCGAGAGCACGCGGAGTGTGTCGAGGGAGAGCACGTTCGTGGTGCCCTCCCAGATCGGCAGCACCTGGGCATCTCGAAGCAGGCGCGCGATTCCGGTGTCCTCCATGTAGCCGGCGCCGCCGAAGGCCTCGATCGTCTCCGAAGCGCTGGCGACCGCCTGTCTGGCCGTCCAGAGCTTCGTCAGCGAAGTGCCGACGCGGAAGAGCTGGTGCTCCTCTTCGGCGGCGACGCCGCACTCGATCCGCCCCATGAGCGCCGCCAGCCGCATCGTCATCAGCAGGACCGCTTCCGCGCGAACCGCGAGCTCGAGGATCACCTGGCGCTGCAGCGGCTGCTGGTCGAGCGGGCGGCCGAAGGCCTGGCGCTGCGCGGCGTAGCCGCGGGCCAGATGGAGGCCGCGGCGAATGGCGGCCGCGGAGGCGATCGCGTTGTGCAGGCGCGTGATGTTGAGCATCGGGGTCATCTGCGCGAATCCGTGCTCGAGCTCGCCGACAAGGTAAGCGGTCGCCCCTTCCAGGGTCACCTCGCCGGTCGCCATCGCGCGCGTGCCCAGCTTCTCCTTCAGCCGGTCGATCCGGTAGCGGTTGCGGCTGCCGTCCTTCAGGCGGCGAGGGATCACGAACAGACCAAGGCCTCGGGTCCCCGGCCCGGCTCCGTCCGGCCGGGCGAGTGCCAGAACGAGCTCCCCGCCGACGTTGCTGCAGAAGTACTTGCGGCCGTACAACCGCCAGCCTCCGGACTCGCGGTCGCGCCTCGCTTGAACGGCGTTGGCGCCAACATCCGAGCCTCCCTGCTGCTCGGTCATCCACTGGCCGGCGGTCCACGCCTGTTCGGGGTCGCGGCTGATCAGGTGGGGCACGATCTCGCCGGCCAGCTCTTGCGGTCCGAAATCGGTCAGCACCCGCGCGGCCGCGTCGGTCATCGAGACGGGGCACATATAGGTGGCGGTGCCGGGTTCGAAGAGGTAGCAGAGCGCAGCGTGGACGACGCGGACCTCTGGGCCGGCCTGGGCCAACGCTTCCTTCTCGTAGGGCATACCGGCGAGCCCGAAGCGGGCCGCCGTGGCGCCCAGCCGGCGCCAGGATTCGGAGTAGACGACCTCGTCGACGCGTTCGCCCCAGGGGTCGATCGGGCGCAGCCAGGGCGGCTGACGCTCGCACTCGTCGCCCCACTCGCGGAGCGGGCCGGCCGCGAGCTGGCCCATCTCGAGGAGCTGCGGTTCCGCCCAGGCCTGCGTCTCAGGCCTGAGCCAGCTCTTGATGATCGAGCGCAACGCGGGGTCGGCGAGGTACGTGTTGTCAGGCAGGAGTCGCATCGCTGACGAAATCGTACGTCGCTTGACCTTGCATCGAGATGATGGCAAATTGATGCCGAAATGGCGGAAGGCAAAGCGACGACGATCAGGTTTGCGGAAAAGATCTACGGCCGCTTGGAGAAGGCAAGCGAGGAGACGGGGCTGCCGATCAACTCGATTGTCGTCGTCGCCGTGCTCGACTGGCTGGAATCACATCCGCCCGAGCTGGTGGGCCGCGGAGCGCGGGGATTCGAGTTCATGCAGGCTTCCATGCGACCCCTTGAACGGCCTTTCGCGCGCCGCGTGGAGCGCCGCGTCCTGCCCTGGCCGGCCTCGCCGCGTGCTTTCGACCAGTTCAGCCGGACGGCTCAGGCGGCCTTGATGACTGCTCAGCAGCTGGCGGAATCGGCCGGCGCGCAGTACATAGGGACGGCGCACCTACTGGCCGGGCTGCGGAGTCACGGTCTGTCGGAGCGGCTGCTGATGAGGCTGGACGTGACGGACGTCGGCGTTCGATCCCTTCTCGGACCGCCCGATCCAGAGCTAGCTGCTCATCCATCGACGCTGCTGCTGCCCAGCACGCGGGTCAAGACAGTCCTCCAGCTGGCCATGGAAGCTGCGGACAGGGACAGCCTCCACTACGTGGGGACCGAACACCTGCTGCTCGGCCTGGTGCTCGAGGGAGAGAGCGCCGCGGCCCGGTTCCTGGCCGAGAAGGGCGTCACCGAGCCGCGGATCCGCGAAGAGATCGAAAAGCTGCGCTCCGAGGAGGAGGCTTAGCCGGCGGCAAGGGTGCATGTGCGGGCGAATGCGCCCTTCAGTGAACCGCGGAGAGGCTCATACGCGGGCGTATGCACGTTAATCCAGTGTCTTAGTCGACCTCGATGGGCTCGGGTGGCGGGCCCTCGGCGTTCAGGCGGTCGAGCAGGTCGGCCAGCGACCGGGGCGCGAAGCGCTCGTTGCTGGCCCGGATCTCGCCGGCGCTCCACCAGCGGTGCTCCAACAGCAGGTCGGCGTCCGGGAGCGCCGACCAATCGGTCTCAACCCGGAACTCGGGCACCCGCACCAGGTAGAACCGCTCGGGCTGGCGGTACCAGACGCCGCGGAACGGGTAGTCGACCACGCGCGACCAGATCCAGGGCCCGAGCTCGAAGTCGGTCAGTCCGGTCTCCTCGACGACCTCGCGGCGCGCCGTCTCCTCGGGTGTCTCGCCCGAGTCGATGCCCCCGCCCGGCGTCGCCCACCATCCATACCCATCCGGTGTCAGGTGGTAAATGAGGAGCACGCGGCGTCTGGGATCGACCATGACGGCCCGCGCCGCCGGGCGCTGCATGGGCGCCTCCCGGGTGCCCTCTGGCGTCACCGCAGCTGCGAGGGGTCGACCGCCGGCACGACGGTGCGCTTTCCGTCGAGCGCCGTGAAGGCCACGGCCGGCTCGAAGTAGCCGTACTGTCCGTCGAACGCGAGCACGGTGACGAACTGGTAGGTGTCGTTGGGACCGGCGTGAGCGGCCGCGCGCAACTGGTCGATCGAGGCGAGGCGGTAGGGAGCCCGGTCGACCTCGGCCGACAGCGGCCCGGTGGCTTGCACCACCCCGCCGTCGCCGCGAACGTAGATGGCCAGCGCGGGACCTGTCGTGCTCGAGTAGCGGACGATCGCGAGCGGGCCCTCGGTGGTCACGTTGACCATCGGGCCAGGGACTGGCAAGCGGTAGCGGCTGGTGAAAGCATCCGCGGAAGAGCGCGCGGCGGCCTCGGTGGGAGGCGCGCCGCCGGTACCGCGCCCGTCGGGTGTCAGCACGTAGTGCGCCGGCAGGCCAAGCCCGGCGTCCGTCGGGAAGAAGAGCAGGCTGAACCCGGGGCCGCTGAAGCGGCCGCCCTGACCGGTTCCGCCCAGCGAGTGCGCGAAAGCGTCGAAGTCGGCCTGCGTCGGCTCGCGATAGCGCGTGACGACGCCGGCCGGGGCCACCGGCGCCGACCCTGACGTCTGCTGTAGAGCCGCCGTCGGGCCGGCGGCCGACAGGTAGCGGTCGCTGGTAGGCGACGCCGGAGCCGGGGGCCTGGGCAGCTTGCCAAAGCCGGCGACAGGGGCCGATGCGGAGCTGTAACCGGCGGTCCCGGATGTGGTCGTGCCCGCGCCGTGCGGCATCCGGGTGACGAAGAAGCCGAGGAGTCCGACCACGATCACGGCCGCAACCGCTCCCAACCAGGCCCAGCGGTTCGCCTCGTGCCTCGGCGCCGGCGTCGGCTGCAACGGGATAGGGACAGGCGCGCGCGCGATCCTCGACCACAGCTCATCCTCGAAGTCCGCTCGCGGGCGCAGCGAGCCGAAGGCCTCGTCCAGCTGCTGCTCCAGGCGGTCGCGCTCGTCGCTCATTCGAGCAGGCTCCTCTGCCGCGCGAGCTCGCGAAGCACGTGCAGCGATCTGTGATAGGCCATCTTGGCCGCGTCCTCGCTGCTTCCGATCACCTCTCCCACCTCGGCGAACGAGAGGCCTGAATGACGCAGCGAGATCACCTCGCGCTGCCGCTCGCCAAGCTCGGCGAGGAGCGCGACCAGCTCGGCATGCTCGATTCGCGCCTCGGCAAGTGCCTGCGGGTCCGGCGCCTCGGCCGGCTCGTAGCCGGCGGCGCGCACCAGCCGCTCCCGGCGCCCGGAGGAGCGCAGATGATCGAGGGCGGCGTTGCGGGCGATCCGGAAGAGCCAGGCCGAGGGAGTGGCGCCGGCAGGCTGGAAGCGCTCGTAGGCCTCATAGGCCTTCAAGAAGACCTGCGCCGTGACATCCTCGGCGTCTGCGGCGGAACCCACCAGGGCTCGCACGTAGCCGTAAACCCGGTTCACGAACTCCCGGTAGAGCTCCTCGAAGGGCGGCTTGGCCGCTGGCACGGTCGGAGATGGTACGGGTGCACGTAGGAATCAACGCCCGTGGTGGGCGAGGCGTAACCGGCTA
>CAZXGB010000040.1:0-1871 GCA_964640005.1 uncultured Actinomycetes bacterium
TGGACACGAGCGGCTGCTCGGGATGCCGCTCGAACAGCGGCCGCAGCTCGGGTAGGTCGAGGCGGCCGTGGAGCGTGGTCACCAGAGGTGCACGGAGGCGACCTTCGGCGAGCCACGGCAGGTAGTCGACGTGCGAGTGGATGACGTCGAATTCGGGCGAGCGGCGGACCACCTCCTCGACCTGGAGAACTCGATAAGCGAGCGGATCGGTGGTGTGCAGCTCCCAGAGCGGTCGCGGGCAGATGGGGACCAGCTCGCCCGGCCACTCAGAGGTTCCCGCGCCGAAGAGCACGAGTTCATGGTCGCCGCGCCGGCTGAACTCCTGCCCGAGCGCGTGCACCACGCGCTCGGTGCCTCCATATTCACGGGGCGGTATTCGCACGAAGAGTGGGGCGACCTGTGCGATGCGCATAGCCGCAAAACCTCCTGTTGTCGGTCGGCAAGAGCACGCTCAGACGCCCACTGTACGAGCGGCGGAGTCGCTCGCTCGGCGTGCGTGAATAGGCCATGAACATCGACTTTCATCTGCGTTAGCGAAGCCGCTCGAACCCACCGTGGGAGTACGACCGAGGCCTACCCTTATCCGGAGGCTTACGTATGGAATACGGTAGGGCGACCGTCGTGGACGGTCTCACGTCGCTCGAGCTGGGAACGTCGCGGCCAGTCATCTACGACCGCGAGATCGGCTTGCGGCTCCTCTATCAAGATCCCGATTCGGGGGCCGAGCACTACCTCATCCGCTACCCTGCCGGCCTTCAGGCCCGACCGCATCGCCACACCGCCGCCCATACGATCGTCGTTCTCGAGGGCCGGCTCGAGGTCAACGACCAAGTCGCCGGTCCCGGCTCCTACTGTCACTTCCCGGCCCGGGAGCTTATGCGACACGCGCCCGCAGAAGGCACGTCGTGTCTGTTCGTCATCCTCTTCGACGGACCCTTCGACGTGCAAACCGTTAACGATTGAACACTAGCGACGTCTGGAAGGGCGGCCGTTCCCATGCCAGTGTGATGGCCGCCGAACGCCCGAGGGCAGCCTGGTTCGGAGGTCGCCATTCGCGGAGTCGATCTGGGCCTGGGTGACGAAAAGAGCCCGTCGGAGATCGGCACCGCGAACATCGGCTCCTCGCATGTCGGCACCGATGAGGTCGGCGAACCGAAGGTCGGCCTGACGGCCGTCGGCGGCGACGAGCAGAGCGCCGCCGAGATTCGCGCCGGTGAGATCGAGCCGGCGCAGGTTCGCGCCTGACAGGTCCACGTCCCGGAGATCGCGTCCGCCCGGCCGGGCCTTGGCTCGTAAGCGCTCGCTCGTCCTGAGGAGGAGCGGCGCAACCCGGCGCCTCTCCCCATCGGCATCGATTTGGGCCAGCGCATCCGCAGGTAGGTAGGTCAGAGCGTCAACGCGGCGGAACTCCAACTCCAGGTCGGTTGCGAACCTCTCGTCGGACTCGAGAGCTAAGGCTGCGTTCAGGTGCCAGAGAAGTTCGTGCAGCCGCCGCATCATGTTGAAGACGTTGAACATCCGAGTAGCCGAACCCGGGTTCTGGCGCCAATCCTCGTCGCCAAAGGTGACCTGGGCCACCTTCTGCCCGGCGCCAAAGCAATCGTATGTGGCGCATCCCGCGAATCCTGAGCTTCGAAGCGTTTGGTGAATGCGACATTCAAACCGCGCGCCCAAGTTCGGACACGGGGTTCCAGCGGGCTTGTCGAGCGCGAAGTCGGCCGATTTGCGGAATGCCGGCGCGACGCAGCAGAGTCCGAAGCATTGCCTGCAGTCGGCCATGAGAGCCCGCGCCCGCTCTTGACGCACCGGTCCTGAGGCGACGAAAGCCTCGTCGCCGTCTGCCATGCCGCCCATCGTAGAGCGGCCCGCGA
>CAZXGB010000040.1:1971-18880 GCA_964640005.1 uncultured Actinomycetes bacterium
CTTAGCCCGGTGCTGATCGCGGCGACAGCGTCGTCGAACCGGCAGGTGAGGCAGCCGGACCAAGGACGGGCCCGCTGACTTCCATGAGTTGCGCCGGCGAGACGCGCCAGAGCAGCGCGATCAGGGCGAACGCAGGCGCCAGGTATATGCCAATCGTGCAGACGAAGATCAGTGCCGACATCGCAGCGCCCCGGCAAAGCGCTGTCACCCGGCCGACAGCAGGAGTGAGGGCGACGAAGGGCACCACCAACATGGCTTGGTCCTGTGGGTGCTGATAGCTCAAAACAGTGAGGCTGAACAAGACTCCCGCTCCGACGGCCCAGCGCACGTCTCGCTTGCGCCACGCGACGATCAGCGCTGGCAAAACGAGCGGCGCGAGCGGGTTTGCTAGAGCTTCGGGACTGACACTGTGCAGAAGTGACAGGTATCGACTCGGAAATCCGAGGCCGAGCATCAAGACATACAGGGCGAGGAACGCAAGCGATGCGGCTGCGAAGGTGGCCAGGGCGGGCCAAGCACGGGACAGCAACAGGAAGAGCGGGATGATCAGAACCAGATTTGGCTTTACCTGGAAGGCGACGGCGAGCGCGAGGCCGGCCACTTGAGGCCGCGTTTGGATGAGTTGGAGGCAGAGCACCACGAGGAGCAGCGCGAGCCCTCCCACCTGACCCAGGACCAGGCCGTACCAGAAGGGCACCGCCGCGATGAGCAGCGCCGGCCACCTCTCACGGAGCAGCCAGCCGGAAGCCGCAATGGAGAGGGTTGACACGAGAGTCCAGAAGAACAGGGCAACGTGCGGGTCGGCCCAAGCTATCGGCCAGGCAAGCCATGCGACGAAGGGGGGTGACACGAACCAAAAGCCGTGATCGAGGTCTAGTTGTTGCGAAGGGTCGTAGATATGCGACCACCCGGTCGTTTGCCCAACCCGTGCAGCATGGATGAAGGCAGCGAAATCTGATCCGACACCCGAGACCCTGGATAGGTCCCAGCTCGTGGCTACGCACACCGCCACAACCAGGGACGTGTACCAGACCGCCCGCCCCTGCAGTAGGCCGCGGGTCGACGATGGGCAGAGGTCCAAGGCAACACTTAAACGATTGATCGCCGTCTCTCTTGCGCCGTCGCGAACACCGTGGTGTCCTACACGTCTGACTCGAAGCCTTTGAATTAATCCCTAACTCGGACTCTTCGACCGCGCCGCGCATAGATGAGGAAGCGGTGCCATGGCGGCTCGAATACGCGGAGACCCCGGGCTGAGCAATTGGCTGGGGAGGAAGGATTCGAACCTTCGGTCTCCTGATCCAAAGTCAGGCGCCTTACCGCTTGGCCACTCCCCAACGTGACCTAGCCGGAGTCTATCCGTCGCGCCTGTTGGGCTACCGGGCGACGGGCACCTTCGTCAGCGCCGATCCAGCCCCGCCGTCGGGGCCGTTAACAGCCTCTGTTCCCATCCAGCGCCAATGCTCCTAACGTCGCCGCCGATGGGCGGACGCGTTCAACTGATACCGGGCTGGCGCTGGGTTCTTCTCCTGGCCGTTCCGCCCTTGCTGGCGGCCGGAGGGTTGGTGATCGGTCTTGTCATCCTGCCCACGCTCCGCGAGCAGGCGGCCCCGCCGCCGG
Organism: uncultured Actinomycetes bacterium; assembly: GCA_964640005.1. Lineage (GTDB taxonomy): Bacteria > Chloroflexota > Dormibacteria > Dormibacterales > Dormibacteraceae > CAZHAC01. Next base: position 3,592 of record CAZXGB010000040.1, read on the forward strand.
TCATCACCGCGGGCGGCGCCGGCCCTCCGGCGGCCGCTCCGCCCCCGGCGCCTGGTGTGCTCGTCGATGTCATCGGCGCGGTCGTGCATCCCGGCCTGTACCGCGTGCCACGAGGGGAGCGCGTGTTCGCCGCGATCGCCGCGGCCGGCGGGCTGGCGCCAAACGCTGACCCTGCGCACCTACCCAACCTGGCCGGGCTGCTCAAGGACGGCCAGCAGATCAAGGTGCCCGCACGTTCATCTTCCGCGGCTTCGCGGCCGCCCCCCGTCGACCTGAACACAGCGCCGCTTGAGGACCTGATGGTCGTGCCTGGGTTCACACCTGAGCTCGCACAGGCGGTGATCGAGTACCGCACGGAGTTCGGCGGCTTTCAGTCGACGCGGGAACTGGTCGACGTGCTCGGGATGGGGGAGGCCGAGTACCTACTGGCGCGGAGGCACCTCCGGACGTGACGGCCCCATGGGTGGGAGCGGGCGGTGGCGGGCTGCCCGTTCCCACTCTGGCCGCCGCCGCTTGGTGCGGGGGTATCGCGCTTGCTCAGGTGATCCTGCCGGTCGGACCGGCGGCTGGCGCGGTCTCGGCGGCGGCTGGCCTGCTGGCCGCGGCAGGCGCGGTCCTCGCCCTGCTCACGAGGCCGTCCTGGCCGGCGCTGGTCGCCGCCGCCGCCCTCGCCGGCGCCTGTCGTGCCGGCGCGATTCCCGTCGACCCCGGCGAGCTGGCACGCGCCCAGGCCCTGGCCGGCCGAACCGTCCAGTTCACGGCAACCGTCGCCGACGATCCGCGCGAAACGTCCACCGGTGTCGAGGTCCTGGTCACGCCCGTCGGGGGCGACTACGGCAAGGTGCTGGTACGGGCACGGGGCCCGATCACGGTGGCGATAGGTGACACCGTCGACGTCCGCGGCGCGGCTCACCTGCCGGCGCGGACGCCCGACTTCGACCGCCGCGCCTATCTCGCCCAGCGCGGGGCTCACCTCGAGATGACGGCCAGCTCCTTCAACGTCCTGCTGCACGCCGGTGGCCTGCGTAGACTGCCCGGCTTTCTTCGCGTGCACTACCGATCCGCAGTCGAGACCGTGCTGGCGACGCCCCACTCGGCGGTCCTGGTCGGGATCGTGCTCGGTGAGCGCTCGGGGATACCGCGCGAGCTGAATCAGCAGCTGATCGCGACCGGGCTCGTGCACCTGCTGGTCCTGAGCGGCCTCAAGGTCGCGGTGTTTGCCCGTCTGGCTTCAGCGGCGCTGGCTCCACTTCTTGGCCCGCGAGCCCCGCTGCCCGTGGCCGGGCTCGTTGGGCTCTACGCGCTCGTGGGTGGCGCCACGCCCGCAGCCGTGCGAGCGGCCGCCATGGGCGGCCTGACCCTGGTCGCGGCCGCACTCGGGCGACCCACGTACGTCTGGACGTCGCTGGCCATGACGGCGGCGGCGATGCTGGGCTGGCATCCGGAACTCGCCTTCGATATCGGCTTCCAGCTGTCCTTCCTCGGCACCGCGGCCATCATCCTGCTCACGCCCGCGATCGAACACCGGCTGCCGTTTCTGCCCGGCGTCCTGCGCGAGCCGTTCGCGGTCACGTGCGCTGCCCAGGTGGGAACCCTGCCCGTGATGGCACAGGGCTTTCACGTCATCTCACCGATTGCACCGGTGGCGAACGCTGCCGTGCTTCCGCTGCTGCCGCTGATGGTCGGAGCCGGACTTCTGATCGCGCCGCTGGCGCTGCTGCCGGAGGTGGGCCAAGCGGTAGCGCTGCCGCTGGCGGCGTCTCTGGTTTATCTCGAGCAGGTGGCCGCGGTCCTGGCGCGCGTGCCGGCGGCGGCGATCCCCGTCCCGACGTTTCCAGGGTGGGCCGCGGCCGCCTACTACAGCGCCGGCGGCGTGGCGCTGGTCGCCGCCAGGCACCACGGCGGGCGCCGGCTCGCCGCTGCCGGACTCGCGATCGGCGTCGCGGCGGCCGTCGCCGGCTGGCAGGTCCCGGCGCTTTTGCACCCGCCTCCTTCTGCCGCCTTCATGAATGTGGGCGACGGGCAGGCGGTGCTGCTGACCGGGCCGAGCGGGCGGGTGCTCGTGGACGGCGGTACGAGCCCGACGGCGCTCGCCGCCGCACTCGGGTCTCGCGTGCCCCCGTGGGCGCGCTCGTTGGACGCCCTCATCATCACCGGGTCGGGCAGGGGCGAGACGGGCGGCCTGGCCGGACTCCAGCTCCGGCCACGGGTGTTAGTGCTTCCGGCGGCGGCCATGCCAGGTTCTGCGTGGCGTTCCGTCGCTCTGGACCAACTGTCGCTGGGAGCGCGGCTCGAGCTCGTCGCCGCCGGCACCCGGCTGCGGCTGGCGGGCCTCGACATCGAGGTGCTGGCACCGGAACCCGACATACGTCCCGGTGACCAGGGAGCCGAGGCGCTGGCGATGCGAGCGCGCTACCCGAGCGGTGGATCGGTCTGTTTGATCGGTCCGCTCGACCTGCCTGCCCAGGGGCAGGTCGCGGCACACCTGGCGGGCGGGTGCGACTACCTACTCGTCGCCGGTGGGGGGCGCAGCGTGCCCGCCCCGGAGCTCCTGGCGGCCGCGCATCCCAAGGCGCTCGTCATCTCCACGAGTGGCGGACGGCTGGCGCGCGGCCTGCCCGAACGGCTGCTTCGGAGGACCGACCAGGAGGGGACCATCGTGGCCGACCTTTGAAGGGTAGGATCGGCCGGTGCCTGCCAGCGCCAAAGGCCCGGTCAACGCGCTCCTCCTCCACGGCGAGGAGGCGTTTCTGATCGGTGAGCGCGCACGGGAGGCAGAGGCGGCGTGGTCGCGTGACCTGGTCTCCGACTTCGGCCGGCAAGTACTCGACGCGACGCAGCTGACTGCCGACCGGCTACGGGACGCGATCCTGCAGGCGCCTTTCCTCGATCCCCACCGGCTGGTGGTCGCCAAGGGCGTACTGCCCCGCCGGGCCGACACGCTGGCGCCCGGACTGACCCATCTGCCCGAGACGACGCGGCTCTTGATCACCGTGATGGGAAAGCTTCCGGCCTCGAGCAAGCTCTTGAAGGCCTTCGCGGGCATTCCCGGAGGGGAGGTGCGGGAGCAGGCGCCGCTCAAGGGCCGTGCCCTGACCGACTGGGTGCACGACCGCGGACGCCGGCTGAATCTTCCCCCGGCTGCCACCGCTCACCTTCTCCGCGTCACGCCGCCCGACCTCGGCGTCCTCAGCATGGAGCTTGAGAAGCTTGCCGGCTACCGTGCCGCGGGCGGCGAGCTCGATGCGGAGACGGTCAAGGAGCTGGCCGCCGGTGGCCGCCAGGAGGAGATCTACCGGCTAACCGACCACCTGCTGCCGCGACCCGGACCCGATGCCTGGCGCGTGCTCGACGATCTGTTGACACGCGAGGGCGCAACGCTCATCGCCTACCGGCTGGCCCGCCACCTCTCGCTGGTGCTGGAGGTCAAGACCCGCCAGGATCGAGGCGACTCGCTCGCCGAGATCCAGGCCTCGATGCGCGAGCACTCGTTTGTCGTTCAGAAGGCCTACGACGCGGCTCGGGGAGCCGACTCGCGCCGGTTGGAGGCTGGCCTGCGCACGCTGCTCGACTACGAGTGGGAGGTCAAGTCAGGGCAGATCGACGCCGAACTGGGCCTGCAGGTCGCGCTCGCAAAGCTCTAGCCGGGGCGCCGGCAGGCGCGGGCGGATCTAGCTCTTCTTGCGGGCGGGCGCCTTGCGCGCCGCGGCCTTGGCGGCCGGCTTGGCTTTGGCCTCGGCAGCCGCCGCCTGCTCGCCGCCAGTCGCGTTCAACTGCTTCAGTAGGCGAGCCTTTCGCCGGGCGGCGTTATTGCGGTGGAGGACACCCTTGCTCACTGCCCGGTCGAGGCTGGAGATCGCGCGTTCGGCGAGCTCGGCCACGTCTTCCACACCCTCGGCCGCGCCGCGGCGGAACCTGGTGACCTTGGTCTTGACCGCCGACTTGATGCCGCGGTTGCGGACAGCTCGCGCCGCGCTGCGGCGCGCATCCTTCTTCGAGGAGGCGATGTTAGCCATACGTCACTTCCTGGTTGGGCTCGAGCACGAAGCTAGGATTATAGGCAAGTTGCCCGAGTTCGAGCTCGCGGGCAAGCGTCCGCGTGTTCACCCGGACGCCTATGTTGCCCCAACTGCGGTCCTGATCGGCGATGTCGAGGTGCGGGCGCAGGCCAGCATCTGGTTTGGCGTCGTGATCCGCGGCGATTCGGCTCCGATCGTGATCGGGGAGGGCAGCAACGTCCAGGACAACGCGGTGATTCACTGCTCCGAGGGCCTTCCGACCCTCGTCGAGCGAGATTCGACGATCGCGCACCTGGCCTGCATCGAGGGCTGCGTCGTCGAGGAGGGGGCGGTGGTCGGCACCGGCGCCGTCATGCTCCAGCGAAGCCGGCTTGGCCGGGGCGCGATGCTGGCTGCTGGCTCGGTGCTCGGAGAGGGCCGCGAGGTGCCCCCTGGCCACCTGGCGGCCGGTGTGCCCGCCGAGGTCAAGAAGGAGATTTCCGGGCCTTCGGCGGATTGGGTTTCGCGGCCGGCCCGGCACTACCAGCAGAACGCGCGCCGTTACCGCAGCGACCTCAGCCCTGCCTGAGACCGCCGATGGTTCTCGCGCTACCGGCGCGGGCGAAGATCAACACCCGCCTCGCGGTGACCGGCGTGCTACAAGATGGCCGGCACGAGCTGAGTACCGAGTTCGTCTCGATCTCACTCTCTGACCTGCTCGTGGTGGAACCGGCGAAAAGACCCTCGCTCGAGGTCAGCGGCATCGCGCTGCCGCCGGGCGAGAACCTGATCGAGCGAGCGCTGGCGGAGCTGGAGGCGGCCGGGGGGCAAGAGCTGCCAGCGCGTGTCCGGCTCCACAAGCGCATCCCGCCGGGCGCCGGCCTCGGCGGCGGCAGTAGCGACGCCGCCACCGCGCTGCGGGCATTCGCCCGCCTGTTCGAGCTCGACACCGACCTCGGCACCGTGGCCGCACGCGTCGGGGCCGACGTCCCATTTCTGCTCTGCGGGGGAGCCGCCGCCGCGAGCGGCGCCGGCGAGGTGCTGACGCCCGTACCAGTACCGAGCGGTTGGTTCGCCCTCGCCTGGCCGGGGTTTGCGATTTCGACCGCCGCGGTGTACGCCGCCTACGATCGCGTCGGGGGCGAGGGTCCGAATCACCTGCGGCGGGCGGCGGAGGCCGTAGAGCCCCGGCTCGCCGGCTTTGCTGCCGAACTCGGCGAGGATTGGCAGATGACCGGCAGCGGTTCCGCCTTTTTCAAGCACTGCGAGACCCGCCATGAAGCCGAGGCGGCAGTGGCCCGACTTAACTGCTGGACGGCGGTCGCGCGACCGCTCGCGAGGTGGTGCTGATGGCGTCCCCGCGGACCACCCTCGCCGTGCTGGCCGGCAAGGCCACTGGCAAGCTCTCGCGGTTGACGGGCCGTGGCGGAGGCACGACCTTCCCAGGCGACGTTGCCCGTGCGCTCGATCGCAACGTGCTCCGCCGGCTGGCTGCCGACCTCAGCGCGGGAGCCGTCATCGTCACCGGGACCAACGGCAAGACCACGACCAGCCGCCTCGTCAGCGCGCTGCTCGAGGGTCTCCCGGCCCGCGTCGTCGCCAACCGGGCGGGCGCCAACCTGATTTGGGGCGCGACCGCGGCCGCGGTTGCCGCGGCCGGCCCCGACGGCCGGCTGCGCGCGGACTGGGGCGTCTTCGAGATCGACGAGGCGACGCTGCCGATCGCGGTCGAAGAGATCAGGCCGCGGGCGGTCATCGTCGGCAATCTCTTCCGCGACCAGCTCGATCGCTACGGCGAGCTGGAGACGATGGCGCGAACCATCCAGCGGGCGCTGGAGGCGCTGCCGGAAGGCGGCCGGGCGGTGCTCAACGCCGACGATCCGCGCGTGGGCGAGCTTGGCCTCAGCCTTCCCCGGGCGCCGCTCTGGTATGGCATCGACGACGATCGCGTGAGCCTCCCCGGCCTTCCGCATGCGGCCGACGCTCGCAGCTGCCCGCGCTGCGGCAGTCCTCTCGAGTTCAGTAGCGTCTTCGTCGGCCACGACGGCGTCTACGCCTGCCCCAATGGCGACTTTCGCCGGCCCGAGCCCGCGATCGCGGCGACGGCAATCGAGCTCGGCGGCCTCGACCGGCTGTCGCTGAGCCTCGCCGGCCAGCGCGTCGAGGTCGCCCTGGGCGGCTTGTACAACGCCTATAACGTCACCGCCGCTTTCGCCGCCGGGCTCGCGCTCGGGCTGGAGCCGAGCTACATCGCGAGGCGTCTGGCCACGGTGGCCGCCGCCTTTGGGCGCCAGGAGCGCTTTGAGGCCCGAGGCCGCACCTTCACACTTCTGCTCGCGAAGAACCCGACCGGCTTCAATGCGGTGCTGCAGGACTCGATACGGCTCGCCGGCGCCCAGCGCTTTCTGGTCGCGCTCAACGACCGCATCGCAGACGGCCAGGACGTGAGCTGGATCTGGGACGTCGATTTCGAGGTCATGCGTGAGGTCGCGGCGGTGGTACCGACCGGTGATCGCGCGCACGACCTCGCGGTGCGGCTGAAGTATGGCGAGGTGCCGGCACAGGCGCCCGAGCCTGAGCTGGAACGAGCCCTCGACCGGCTGATCGAGCTCACTCCAGAAGGGGGCCACGCCCACCTGCTCTGCACGTACACCGCCATGCTCGACGTGCGCGCGATCCTCGCCCGGCGGGGCTGGGTCAGGCCATACTGGGCGACGTGAGCTCTCCCGAATGAGCGGGCCACCCAGGTTCACCGTCGGATGGCTGTACCCCGACCTCATGAACATCTACGGCGACCGCGGCAACATCCTGACCCTTACGCAGAGGATGCGCTGGCGGGGCTGGGACGCGCGAGTCGTCGAGCTTCCGAAGGGCCGTGAGGAGGGGATCGACGACGTCGACGTCTTCTTCTTCGGCGGCGGCCAGGACCGCGAGCAAGCGATCGTCTACGACGACCTGCTGGAGCGCAAATCCCTGCCCCTGGGCCGGGCGATGGCCGAAGGGGCGGCCGTGCTCGCCGTTTGCGGCGGTTACCAGATGCTCGGCCACTACTACCAGACGGCCGACGGCGAGCGGCTTCCTGGCATCGGTCTCATCGATGTCCATACCGAAGCCGGCAGCCAGCGCCACATCGGGAACTTGGTGGTCGAGGCAGACGGTCTGGGGCTGAGCCCGCGCACACTCGTCGGGTTCGAGAATCACAGCGGGCGGACCTTCCTTGGCCCGGGGCTGACCCCGCTCGGACGTGTGCGGGTGGGCTCGGGCAACAACGGCGAGGACGGCACCGAGGGGCTGGCTCACGGCACGATCTTTGGCACCTACATGCATGGGTCGCTGCTTCCGAAGAACCCGCACCTCGCCGACCACGTGATCCTCACCGCCCTCCGGCGCCGCGGCGTCGACGGGCTGGAGCCACTGGATGACTCCCGGGAACTGGAGGCCCACCGCCGAATCCTCGATAGGGAGCTGGCTGTTCGGCGCTAGCCACTACTCCTATTTCCCCACCGTTCCGGGAACCCACCCGGCCCTGGAGGGAATGTCGCGAGAGTACCTGAGGCTGTCAATAAGTTCTTAACAGGAGCTCGCGTGGAGTGTTCAGCGGCGCGCGTGTTCGCCCTCGGCGACCGGTGCCGGGCGCAGGCCGGGCAGCGCCTCCCTGAGCACCTCGTCGATGGAGCCGACCATGACGAGGTCCATCTCCTCGCGCAGCTCCGCCGGGATGTCGTCGAGGTCGGCTTCGTTGCGGGATGGGAAGAGGACGCGGCGGATACCGGCGCGGTGGGCGGCCAGGACCTTCTCCTTGAGCCCGCCGATGGGCAGCACCTTGCCCCGCAGCGTGATCTCGCCGGTCATCGCCAGGTCCTCCCGGACTGGCTGCTGGGAGAGGATGGACGCCAGCGCGGAGAGCACCGTGACTCCCGCCGACGGCCCCTCCTTGGGCTGAGCGCCGGCCGGGATGTGGACGTGGATGTCCATGTCCTCGAAGCGCGAGCGCGGAATCCCGATCTCGTCGGCGCGCGACTTGAGGTAGGAGAGCGCGGCCGAGGCCGACTCCTTCATCACGTCACCGAGCTGTCCGGTCAGATGCAGGCTGCCCTTGCCGGGGGTGAGCGCCACCTCAACGAACGCGATCTCGCCCCCAGATGGAGTCCAGGTCAGGCCCACGGCTACGCCGGGCCGGTCGATGGTCTCCGCAGACTCGTCGAAGAAGCGCCGCTTTCCCAGCGCCTCGCGAACTTCGGGCAGCCCGACCGTCAGCGGCGGCTGAGCCTTGCTCTCGGCGATGTCGGAAGCCGCCCGCCGGAGCACTCCGGCGATCTCACGCTCGAGGTTGCGCACGCCGGCCTCACGCGTGTACTGGCGGATGATGGCGCGGAGCGCGTCTGACTCAAACGACACCTCGTCCTCACGCAGGCCGTGTGCGACAAGTTGTTTGGGCACCAGGAAGCGTTCGGCGATCTGGACCTTCTCGACCTCTGTGTAGCCCGAAAGGTGCAGCACCTCCATCCGATCTCGGAGGGCGGGAGGGATGGTCTCCAGGGTGTTGGCGGTGGTGATGAACATCACCCGCGAAAGGTCGAAGGGCACGTCCAGGTAGTTGTCGCGGAAGTCGCGGTTCTGCTCGGGATCGAGCACCTCGAGCAGGGCCGAGGAGGGGTCGCCTCGCCAGTCGGAGCCGATCTTGTCAACCTCGTCGAGCATGAAGACGGGATCGCTCGACTCTGCGCGCCGGATGGCCTGGATCACGCGGCCCGGCATGGCGCCGATGTAAGTGCGCCGGTGGCCGCGGATCTCCGCCTCGTCGTGGACGCCGCCCAGCGAGGCCCGCACGAATTTGCGGCCCATGGCGCGGGCGATCGACTGGCCGAGCGAGGTCTTGCCGACGCCGGGCGGCCCGACGAAGCAGAGGATGGGCTCGCGCCCTTGCTCGGCCGAACCGCGCTCCTGCTTCAGGCGGCGCACCGCCAGGTGCTCCACGATCCGCTGCTTGACCTTGTCGAGGTCGTAGTGGTCGGCGTCGAGGACCTCACGGGCGCGGCGGACGTCGAGCTCGCCCTCGGTCGTCACCATCCAGGGGAGTGAGACCAGGAGGTCGAGGTACGTGCGGATCACCGAGTGCTCGGGCGAGGCGGTCGGGATCCGGGCCAGCCGCGCCAGCTCGCGATCGGCCTCCCGCTGGGCCTCGGCCGGCATGCCGCACTCGGCGATCCGGCGCTTCAGATCCTCGATCTCCGCGCTGTCGGAGTCGAGCTCACCCAGCTCCTTCTGGATCGCCTTCAGCTGTTCGCGCAGGAAATACTCGCGCTGGGCGCGGCCCATCTGCTCCTCGGCCTCGCCCTGGATCCGGCGGCCGAGCTCGAGCACCTCCAGCTCGTGCGCCATAAGACCGAGCAGCCGGGTCAGCTTGTCGCGTCCGGTCTCGAGCTCCAGGATCTCCTGCCGCGACTTTGTGGAGAGACGGACGTGATGGGCGATGAAGTAAGCGAGCTGGAGGGGATCGCTGATCGCCATCGCGGCCGGCATGAGCTCGCCCGGGAGATAGGGGGCGATCGCGACCAGCTGGCCGAAAGAGGTCATCGCCGTGCGCACGAGCGCTTCCCGCTCCAGCGTGCTCAGGGTGTCTTCCTGCTCGTCCTCGGCCTCGACCTGGGCGATCGTGTAGCGCGCCTCATCGAGGGCCGAGACGAGCCGGATGCGCCGCAGACCCTGCACCGCCAGCTGGGCGGTGCCGTCGGGCAGCTTGAGCAGGTGCTGGATGCGAACCAGGCTGCCCACCTTGTGCACGTCTTCCCAGCGGGCCTCTTCCACGTCCTCGTCCAGCTGGGTCGCTGTCGCCAGCAGCCGGTCGGTCACCGGCAGGTCCTCGATCAGCTGCAGGGAGCGCGGCCGGCCGACCGCGAGCGGGACCAGCACGCCAGGAAAGACGACCGCGTTCTTCAGCGGGAGGACGGGCAGCTGCTCGGGGACGGGCTCCGGGGCCATCGCCCCACCCTAAGACAGGACGCTGCTGTCCAGCATCTGCCTGAACAACAAGGTGTCGGCCGTCTTGCCGGGGTCGGCCATCCGGAACTGGTAGACCTTGTTCGGGCTGACGCGCACCCGCACCGCGTACTCGAACCCACCGGAGTCGAGCGCGAAGACGGTGAGGAAAACGGTTACACCATAGGCCTCGACCGGACCCTCGTCGCGTACAGCGTGGCCGGGCGAGCCCGGCATCGCCAGCAGCGCTGCCGGGTCGGAGGCGAACTGGACGGTGAGCTTGAGGCCATCGCCGCTCAGCGTGGCCGGGTTCCCGGGCTGCGCCTGCCAGCCGGCCGGGTAGAGCATCGACCAGCCGTCGACGCTGGCCGAATAGAACTGCATCGCTCGCCGGGTCACCAGATCGGGATCGTCCTTCACCCAGCCCTCCGTGGCGCCCTCGTGGCCGCGCACTCGCAGCCACGCGCCATCGCTGGCGGTCGACGAGCCGAGCACGTCGAGCTGGGTGCCTCGGGATGCCATGGCCAGCGTCTGCGACGTCGTGGCGTGATCGGTGTGGACCCTCAGGCCGACTGGCGCCAGAACCCACACCGATGTCGCTTGCGCGGGGGTGGCGGTGGGGGTGGGGGTGTTCAGGATGGTGGCGTCGGATGCCCGCCCCGAGGGCGGGGAGCCGGTTGCGCAGGCCGCCACCAGCAAAACGGAGGCGGCCAAAACGCCACTTATAATCCCGGTACCCCTCAATCTTTTGAGAGAAGAACCACTCGCGGCCGTCATCCTCGCCGCCGGCCTGGGCACGCGCATGAAGTCGCGCACGCCCAAGGTCCTGCACCCCGTGGCCGGCAAGGCGATGATCGACCATGTTCTCGACGCCTGCGTGGAAGCGGGAGTGCAGCGCATTGTCGTAATCCTCAACCCGAACGCGCCCGAAGTGGTTTCGCACATCGGAGGTCGCGCCCAGGTGGCGTACCAGGATGAGCCGAATGGGAGTGGACATGCGCTTGCGCAGGCTCCAGCCGACGTTCTGGGCAAGGGCGATGTCCTCGTGGTCAACGGCGACGCTCCGCTCCTTCGACCGGAGACGCTGAGATCTCTGACGAAGGTGCACCGCGCGGCGCGAGCGACCGCGACCCTGGCCTCGGTCCTCGATCCCGCGCGAAACGACGGCCGGATCGTGCGCGGTCCGGACGGCAAGCTGGAGCGCATCGTCGAAGCAAAAGACGCCTCCAGCGCGGAGCGCTCCCTGACCGAGGTCAACGTAGGGCTCTACTGCCTCCGCGGAGGTAGCGACCTGCTCCAGGCCCTGGCCCTGCTCCAGCCTCGCAACGCCGCGGGCGAGCTCTATCTGACCGACATCTTCGCGTCGCTGCACCCGGTCGAGGTGATGCGAATGGCTGATCCCGTTGAGGCGATGGGCATCAACGACCGCGTGCAGTTGGCGGCGGCGGAGTCGGCCATGCGGGCGCGCGTCAGCGAGCGGCTGATGCTGAGCGGAGTCACAATTGTGGATCCCTCGAGCACTTTCGTCGACGCTGGAGTGCGTGTCGGCCGCGACACTGTGATCGAACCCTTTACCTTCCTGCGTGGTGAGACCACGATCGGCGCCGATTGCCGGATCGGGCCCTACGCGGACGTCCGCGACTCGCAGGTCGCGGATGGCTGCCGGATCGACCATTCCTGGCTCGATCGCGTGCGGATGGCCGAAGGCGCCGACTGCGGACCGTTTGCCAAGCTTCGCCCCGGCACAGAGATCGGCCTCCGAGTGCACGTGGGCTCCTTCGCCGAGATCGTCCGTTCGAAGGTGGGCGCGGGAAGTGCCGTGCCGCACGTTTCCTACCTGGGCGACGCCACTGTCGGTGAACGGGTCAACATCGGTGCTGGGACGATTACCGCCAACTACGATGGGCGGAGGAAAAACCCGACGGAGATCGGAGATGACTGCTTCGTTGGGGTCGACACCATGTTCATAGCTCCACGCAAGATGGGCCGCCGCTCGAAGACCGGGGCGGGCGCGGTCGTCACCAAGGACATCCCCGACGACACCCTGGCCGTCGGAATGCCCGCCCGCGGCATCAGGAAGCTGAGGGAGGAAAGGTGATCGGAAGGCTGCAGACGGCCGTGGAGTATGCAAGCGAGGACGGCTCGCCCTGGGGTGCGCTGAAGTTGGTTGCCGGAACCGCCAACCCCCAGCTGGCGGAGTTGATCTCAGAGGAGATCGGGATCCCTCTCACAGACGCGGGCGTCCACCGGTTCCCGGACGGCGAACTTCACGTCCAGGTCCAGGACTCGATGCGCGGACACGACGTGTTCGTCATCCAGCCCACGTGCCATCCGGTCAACGAGAACCTGATGGAGCTCTTCATCCTGCTCGACGCGCTCCGCCGGGCGTCCGCCGGTCGGGTGACGGCCGTGATTCCGTACTACGGCTACGCACGGAAGGAACGTAAGTCGTCACCGCGGGAGCCGATCACGGCCAAGCTGATGGCGAACTTCATAACGCTGGCTGGAGCCGACCGGCTGCTCTTGCTCGATCTTCACGCCGACGCCATCGAGGGCTTCTTCGACGTCCCGACCGACCACCTGACGGCACGCAAGATCCTGGCTGAGCACATCCGCCGCCGTGGCCTGTCGTCGATCGCGGTGGTCGCCCCGGACGCCGGCGGCGCCAAGCGCGCCGAAGCGATGGCGACCCTTCTTCAGGGCCCCGTGGTCTTCATGTACAAGCGCCGCGTCAGCGACGACCATGCCCAGGTCCTGGAGATAGCTGGTGACGTGGTCGGAAGGGACTGCGTGGTGGTCGAAGACATCATCTCGACCGGAGGAACGATGGAAGAGGTCGCCAAGGCCTTGCGCGCCGCGGGGGCGCGCTCGGTCACCTGCGCCTGCACCCATCCAGTGCTGACGCCGGGTGCTCTCGAGCGGCTCAAAGACGGCCCCATTGATGAGGTCGTGGTCACGGATTCGATCCCGGTGCCACCGGAACGCCGCATCGACAAGCTGACTGTGCTCTCGGTGGCGCCCCTGATCGCGGACGCGATCGCGCGCGTGCACGAGAACCGGTCGGTCAGCGAACTCTTCCGCTAGGAGCAGGCATGCAGGGTGGCCTTTGGGCCGAATGGGTCCTCCTGATCGCTTGCACGATCGTTTCGGCCCTGGCGTCGGGCACAGAGACTGCGCTGACGTCGATCGGCCGGCTCCGCATCCGCCATCTGGCAGAAGAGGGCAGCAAGGCGGCGGCCGTTCTCCAGCGCCTGCATCAGGACCCGAACCGCTTCCTATCGACGGTGCTCGTCGTGAACACGGTCGCACTGATCGTGGCAGGCAGCACGGCCACACTGATCGGGCAGGCGCTGCTGCCGCACAGCTGGGGCCTGGCCGGCGACCTCGCCGTCTCCTTCGTGCTTTCGATCGCGCTCCTGATCTTCGCCGAGGTCACGCCCAAGACCCTCGCCATTCGCAACGCCGAGCGAATTTCGCTGCTGGCGGCGCGGCCGGTCGCAGCACTGTCTTCGGTTCTCGGCCCGGTCATCTGGTTCATCACGCTTGTCGCGCGGCTCCTCACGGGCGGCCGCGGCGCCCACAACCCGTACGTGACGGAAGAGGAGCTGATGACCATCCTCTCGGTCTCCGAGGAGCAGGGCGTGATCGAGGAAGAGGAGCGGGAAATGATCCACGGGATCATCGAGATCGGCGACAAGTCGGTCCGCGAGGTGATGGTGCCGAGGCCGGACGTCACCGCTATCGAAAAGAGCGCCACGCTCGACGAGATCACGCAGATCTTCAACATGTACAAGCACACGCGCCTGCCGGTTTACGAGAACGACATCGACCACATCATCGGGCTCATCCACATCAAGGACTTGCTCCTGCACTTCGCGCGCGGCCAGAAGACCTTCGACATCAACCGGATGATGAGGCGGATCGAGCGCACGCCCGAGACGAAAAAGGTGGACGAGTTGCTGCACGACATGCAGTCGCTGAAGGTTCACATGATGGTCGTCGTCGACGAATACGGCGGCACCGCGGGCATCGTCACCCTCGAAGACGTGCTCGAGGAGATCGTGGGTGAGATCCGCGACGAGTACGACACCGCGGAAGAGGAGCCCGTCCGGATCGTGAACGAACGAGAGGCTTTGGTCGACGCCCGCTACCCGATGGACGAGCTGAACCAGGAACTGGGTCTCGGTATCGAGGAGTCGGACGAGTACGACTCGGTCGGAGGCTACGTGGTCACGCAGCTGGGCCGCATCCCGGAAGCGGGTGAGACCTTTAGCAACGATGGCGTGAAGTGGACGGTGGACGAGGTCAACGGGTCGCGGCTGATCCGGGTCCGGCTGACGTCTGAGAAGCCCTGGCCCGACGAGGCGTTGGTCGCGGCCGGCCTCAGTCCGCCCTCGCGCGACCAGCGCGACCAGGCCGAGTCCGAAACCGAGTCATAGCAGCGTGCCCACCTACGGCGACCAGGCGGTGGTCCTGCGCAAGCTGGACTACGGCGAAGCCGACCGCATTTACACGCTCCTCACCCGCCGGCATGGAAAGGTCGGCGCCATCGCCAAGGGCGTGCGCCGGTCGGCGAGCAAGCTGGCCAGTGCCCTCGAGCTGTACGCCTGCGTGGAGGTGCAGCTGGCGACCGGGCGCAACCTCGACGTGTTGACTCAGGTCGTCCGGGTGCCCGGACCTCGGCTGGAGGCGGATGTGGAGCGGACCGCACACGCGGCCGTGATCGCGGAGGTGGCCGATCGGGTGACGGAGGACCGGCATCCGGTGGAGGGGGTCTACGAGCTGACCTCGCTGGCTCTCGAAGACCTCGCCCGCGAGTCGCAGCCGCAGCGTTCTTCGGCGTACTTCCTGGCCCAGGCGCTGGAGCTGCTGGGCTGGGCCCCCAACCTGACCAGCTGCGCGGTTTGCGAGCGGGCGCTGCCGCCGGCACCGGCCGGTTTTGCAGCCGCTGTCGGCGGCTTCGTCTGCGGGGCCTGCCGGGAGGGCGTTCCGGGCCTGATCGAGGTGTCTCCGAACGCGCTCAAGGTGCTGCGGGTAGCCGCCGCGGGCGACATCCACCTCTACCGGCGGCTGCGACTCGAAGGTGCGCTGCTGGACGAGGTGGAGGCGGTACTGGAGGCACAGCTGGAGCACAACCTGGAGCGGCGGCTGCGCTCGCTGCAGTTCCTGCGCCGTATGCGAGCGCTCGGCTAGCCGGCTCTCATCCGCGGGCGACGGCACGCTTCATCGTGCGCCCGCAGCGAGCAGCCGTTGGCAAAGGGCCGTCGGCGTCAAACATCCGGCACAGCGTAAACAACCAACTTCTTTGCGTA
>CAZXGB010000041.1:0-18532 GCA_964640005.1 uncultured Actinomycetes bacterium
CGATGGCGTTGATCACGGCCGCGCTGGCCGCGATCGTGCCCGCTTCGCCGATGCCCTTCACGCCCAGCTCGTTGCTCGGCGATGGCGTCACCTGGCTGCCGAGCGCGATCGGCGGCATCTCGTTCATCGTGGGGACCATGTAGTCCGTGAAGGTGCCTGTCTTCAGGTTCCCCGACTCGTCGTAGACGACTTCCTCGAACAGCGCCTGCGCGATGCCCTGCGCGATGCCGCCATGGAGCTGTCCCTCGACGATCATCGGATTGATGACGTTGCCGCAGTCGTCGACGGCCACGTACCTCCGCAGCTCGACGCCGCCGGTGTCGGGATCGACTTCGACGACGCAGACGTGGGTCCCGAAGGGCCAGACGAAGTTGGGCGGATCGAAGTAGCTGACCGCTTCCAGGCCCTGCTCCATGCCCTCCGGCAGGCCCGTGCCGTAGGCGGCGAAGGCCACCTCCTGGATGCCCTTGGCACTGTCGGGCGAACCCTTGACGTAGAACTTGCCCTGGTCGAAGACCACGTCCTCGGGCGCCGCCTCGAACATGTGGGCGGCCAGCTGACGCGCCTTCTCGACCACCTTCTGCGAGGACGTTCGTACTGCCATGCCGCCGACTGCCAGTGAGCGCGAGCCGTACGTCCCGTACCCGAACGAGGTGCCCTCCGCCGTGTCACCGTGCTTGATCTCGATCTGCTCGTAGGGGATCCCGAGCGTGTCAGCCACGATCTGCGCGAAGGTCGTTTCGTGGCCCTGGCCGTGCGCGTGGGTGCCCGTGTAGACGGTCACCGAGCCGCTCGGGAACACCCTGACCTGAGCGGATTCCACGAGACCGATCCCGCCCGTCGCGGGAGCCGTGGCAGCCGACGGACCGAAGCCGCAGATCTCGATCCACGAGGAGATCCCGATGCCCAGGTAGCGGCCCTGCCGGCGCGCCTCCTCCTGCTCGCGGCGCAGATCGTCGTACCCGGCCAGTTGGAGCGCCTTGTCGAGCGTCCCGTCGTAGTTGCCGGAGTCCATCACGAGCCCGAAGTTCTGCGTGTAAGGGAACTCGTTCGGCTGGATGAAGTTCTTCCTGCGGAGCGCGACCGGATCCATGCCGATCTCGCGGGCGAAGATGTCGACCATCCGCTCGACGAGGTGAGTCGCCTCGGGACGGCCGGCGCCGCGATAGGGGTCGGTCGGCACCCGGTTGGTCAGGATTCCGACTGTGCGGCCTGCGATCTGCTTCCACTTGTACGCGCCGCCGGCGAGCAGGACCGCGCAGGGCTGGAAAGCGCCGAAGGTGCCGACGTAAGCGCCCGCGTCCAGGTACTGCGTGACCTTCATGCCGAGCAGAGTCCCGTCTCGCCGGCCCGCCACCTCGACGTCGAAGAACTGGCCGCGGCCATGTGTGGTGGCCTGCAGGGACTCGGTCCGGGTTTCTATCCACTTGACCGGGCGGCCCATGAGCTTGGCGGCCGCGGGCACCAGGTAGTCCTCGGAGTAGGGGCTGATCTTGCTGCCGAAGCCGCCGCCCACGTCAGGCGAGATGACCCGGACGCGGCTCTCCGGCATGCTCATCGCGCCACCCACGAAGAGCCGGATGAAGTGCGGATTCTGGCTCGACATCCAGATCGTCAGCTCCTGGTCCTCGGGCTCGTACTCGGCCATCACGCCCCGCGGCTCCATCGGAGTCGGTGCCAGGCGCTGCTGCCAGATCCGCTCCTTGACGGTGACCTCGGCTTCCGCGAACGCCTCGGAAGAATCCGCGCTGTAGACGAAGTCCCAGGCGATGTTGTCCGGAAGGGTGGTGTGCACCTTTGGGCTGTCCGCCTGCATCGCCTTCTCGAGGTCCATCACCGCGGGCAGCGGCTCGTAATCGACCTGCACCAGGCCGGCGGCGTCCGCCGCCTGGTACGCCTCCTCGGCGATGATCATGGCGACCGGCTCGCCCTGATAGACCGCCTCGTCGCGGGCCATCGGGAGCCGGTCGGGCACCGTCTTCTTTTCGGCCACGAAGGCGGGGGCGACGGGAGCCGCACCCGAGAGAACGCCTTCGAAGTCGCGCGCGGTGAGCACCGCGATCACCCCGGGCATGCGGCGCGCCTCCGAGGGGTCGATCGACCGGAGGCGGGCGTGCGCGTAGGGGCTGCGGACGAAGGAGGCGTACACGGTGCCCGGCCGCTTGAAGTCGTCGATGTAGTGGCCGTGGCCGCTGACCAGCCGCGGATCCTCGCGGCGGTGGATCTTGGCTCCGATCATGGTTGTGATCGCCATCGCCCTAGCTCCCGCTCGAAGTGCCCGCGGTGACGGGCGCGCTGGCGGTCGCGGTGGTGCCGGACATCTCCCGGGCCGCCGTCTGGACCGCCTTGATGATGTTCACGTAGCCCGTGCAGCGGCAGAGATTGCCCTCCAGGCCCTTGCGGATCTCGTCCTCGGTGGGGTTGGGGTTGGTGTCCAGGAGGTACTTGGCGGCCATGATGAAGCCGGGTGTGCAGTAGCCGCACTGGAGGCCGTGCTCGTCCCAAAACGCCTGCTGGATCGGGTGCAGCTTGCCGTTCTGGGCGAGCCCCTCGATCGTCGATACCTGCCGGCCCTCGGCCTGGACGGCGAACATCGTGCAGGACTTGATGGCCTTTCCGTCAAGCAGCACGGTACAGGCTCCGCACTGGCTCGTATCGCAGCCGATGTGGGTGCCGGTCAAACCGGCGACATCTCTGATGTAGTGGACCAGGAGCAGCCGGGGCTCGACCTCATCCTCCCTGGCCACGCCATTGATGGTCGTCGACACCTTGAGCTTCATGGGCTACCTCCGCAGGTCAGCTGTAACAGGAAACGAAGCAACGCGCTCTGTCAAAGGGCACACCCCACCTAGGCAAAAGCCCCAACCCAGACGGACGTATATTGGCGCTAATTTAGGCCCAAATGCAGATTGAAAACCGATTCCAAGTTCAGGCCCCTCCGGACACCGTCTACGCGTTCCTCATCGACGTCAACCGGGTGGTCACGTGCATGCCCGGTGCCGAGCTGTCGGAGGTCGTCGACCCGGAGACCTTCAAGGGAAAGGTCAAGATCAAGGTCGGCCCGATCACGGTCGCCTACAACGGCACTGCTCGGATCGTCGAAAAGGATGACGCACAGCGCCGAGCCGTCCTCGAGGCGAGCGGCAAGGAGACCACCGGACCTGGTTCGGCCCAGGCCAAGGCGACCATGACGGTTGCCGAGCGGGACGGCGCGTCGGAGGTCGTCCTGGCGACCGACTTCACGGTTGCCGGCCGGGTCGCCAACTTCGGCCGCGGCGTCATGGAGGACGTCTCGCGCCGCCTGGTGTCGCAAATGGCCGACTGCATCAAATCGCAGCTCGAGGCGCCGGCGCCGGCCGAAGTCAGCGCGGCGGAGATGCCGCGGGCGGCTCAGGGAGTGGCACCGGGCGGCGAGGCGCCGTCCACGCAGGCGGGGGCTCCGTCGCCGGCGACCCCTGCCCCCGCTCCCGGCCCGGCTCCTGCCCCCGCGCCGCCGAGCCCGGCGCCGGCCAAGCCTGTGAATGCGGCCTCACTCTTCTTCGCCGTCCTCTGGGACCGGATCAAGCGACTGTTTGGACGCGGCAGCGCGTGAGCGCAAAGGTCAAGAGCGCGGCTGGGACAGCTCGCTTCGAGCAGTTCTTCGCCGTCCGCCGCTGGTACTTCCTCAACAACCTCGACTTCTCCCCCGACAGCCGCTTCGTCTCCTACACGCACGACGGCTCCGGCCAGTTCAACCTCTGGGCGTCACCGGTCGAAGGCGGGTGGCCGAGACAGCTGACCACCCAGGAAGAGGAGGCCGTCCGGCACCACCACTGGACGAAGCATGGCTTCGTCCTCGAGCTCGATATGCAGGGCGCGGAGCGCTGGCAGATCAACCTGCTCGATTCCGGGGGCGGCTGGCCGCGGCCGGTGACCGCGAATCCGCAGGTCCAGTACTCGATCGGTCCGGTCGCCGACGACGGCCGGCGGATGCTGATGTCGGGCAATCAGGAGCGCCCAACCGACGTCAGCCTCTACCTTCTCGACATCCCCGAGGGCGGGTATTCGCTGCTGCTCGACCGGCCCGGCGGCAAGTTCTACGCCGCGGCGTGGCACCCCGACGGCCGGCGGGCCGCGGTGATCGACCTGATCGGCAACACCGACCAGCACGTCCACCTGTTCGACCTCGAGTCGCGGGCGACACGCGACCTGACACCGCATGAGGGCGACGAGGTCAACTTCCCCGTCGGGTTCAGCGCCGACGGCCGCCTTCTCTACAACGTCACCGACCGCGATCACGAATTTCAGTACCTGGAGTCGATCGACCTGGAGACGAACGCTCGCCAGGTGCTCTGGCAGTCGGACTGGGGCGTCGAGCACGCCGCCCTCGCGGAGGACCGGCGGCGGCTCGCTTTCACCGTGGACGAGGACGGCTACTCGATCCTTCGCGTACTCGACCTCGACACCGGCCGGGAGCTTCCGGCTCCCGCGCTGCCCCGCGGCGTCTGCCTGCAGTTCGCCTTCGCGCCCGACGGCCGGAAAGTCGCCGCGCTGGTCGGTACGGGCAGGCGGCCTTTCGACGTTTACGTCGCCGACCTCGACGGGCGCTCGGTGACCCGGATCACGGAGAGCTTCCTGGGCGGAATCCCCGAGGACGAGTTCGTGGAGCCGGAGCTCATCCACTTTCCAACCTTCGATGGCAAGCAGGTGCCGGCCTGGCTCTACCGCCCGAGGGACGCCGATGAGAGGCTCCCGGTCCTGCTATCGATCCACGGCGGCCCGGAAACGCAGGAGCGAACCCAGGTCACCCGGAGCTCGTCTTTCTACCAGTACCTGTTGAGCCGCGGCGTCGCCATCCTGGCGCCCAACATCCGCGGCAGCACCGGCTACGGCAAGAGCTACCAGAAGCTGATCCACCGCGACTGGGGAGGCGACGAGCTCAAAGACATCGAGCATGCCGCCAGGTGGCTGCAAGAGCAGGACTGGGTGGACGCCGGCCGCATCGCGGTCTACGGCGCCAGCTTCGGCGGGTTTGCGACGCTCTCGGCGATGACGCGCCTTCCCGAGTACTGGCGGTGCGGCATCGATTTGGTCGGACCGGCCAACCTGGTCACCTTCGCGCGCGCGGTCCCGCCCCACTGGCGCGACTCGATGAAGAAGTGGGTTGGAGATCCCGATGAGGACGCTGAGTTCCTCATGCAGCGCTCGCCGATCACCTACGTCGAGAACGTGCGTGCTCCCCTGCTCGTGCTCCAGGGCGCCAATGATCCCCGAGTGGTCAAGCCGGAATCGGACCAGATGGTGGAGACGCTGCGGGCACTCGGTCACGAAGTCGAGTACGCGGTTTTCGAGGACGAGGGCCACGACTTCAGCAAGCGGCGCAACCAGCTGGAGGCCTACCGGATCATCTCGGCCTTCCTGTTCAAACAGTTCGGGATCGCTGGCGCCTGATGGAAGCCGAACTAGCGCGGGGACGGGCCCGCGAGCTCTCGCATCTCAACGCCTTCATCTCGCTGACCGACGAGGAAGGCGAGGGACCGGCGGTCGCCGTAAAAGACCTGGTCGACGTCAAAGGGACGGTTACCACCGCCGGGAGCATCATCCTGCCCGAGGTAGTCGCGGAGCGCGACGCGCCGGTCGTCGAGCGGATGCGGCGCAAGGCCGGTGTGGTAGTCGTCGGGAAGGCGAACCTGCACGAGTTCGCTTATGGGGCGACCAGCAGCAACCCTCACTACGGACCCGTCCGCAACCCGCACGACCCGGAGCGCGTGGCCGGCGGCTCCTCGGGCGGGTCGGCGGTGGCGGTCGCCACCGGAATGTGCGACTGGGCGGTCGGCAGCGACACCGGCGGCTCGATCCGGATCCCCGCCGCCTTTTGCGGCGTCGTCGGGTACAAGCCGACCATGGGCACGGTCGACACCGAGACCGTGATCCCGCTCGCCCGCTCGCTCGACACTCTCGGCCCGCTGGCGCCGGACGTCCGGACGGCGGCGGCCGCGCTCGAGGCGATGAGCGAGCACACCGACCTGGTGCCGGCGCGGGTGCGTCCAGCGGCTTCGCTGCGCCTGGGTGTGCCGAAAGGCTGGATCGCCGGCGCCGGCCTCGACGAGACGACGGCGGCGGTCTGGGAGCGCGTTGCCCGAGGCGTGCCGGAGGTCGAGTTCCCGGACCGGGACCTTATGCACGACAGCGGCCTGGTGATCCTCCGGACCGAGGCCTACGGCTATCACCAGCACTGGATCGAGTCCGTGCCGGAGAAATACGGCGAAGACGTGCGCGCGCTCATCCGGTCGGGCACCGAGGTGCCTCGCGCTCGCTACGTCGCGGCGCTCCTCGAACGGGCGCGGATGCAGGTCGCGGCCGAGGACGCCCTGGCGAGCCAGGAGCTGGACGCTTTGCTCCTGCCCGCGGTCCCTTTCGTCGCGCCGCTCATTGGCGAGGACGTCCCGCGTGGCCGCCTGCTCGCCTTCACGCGGCCCTTCAACCTGACCGGGCACCCGGTTATCGTGCTGCCGGCCCCGAGCCCTGGCCTTCCGGTCGGCATCCAGGTGGTCGGCCGTTTCGGCCGTGAGGCCGAGCTGGTCGAGGTGGCGCTGGCGCTGGAAGCGGCCTGGCGAAGCTGAGGCCAGCCGGCCGCCCGACCCTCCGGGCAGCGAGCTATTCGGCCCGCTGCCGGCGGCGGTCCAGAATCTGCAGCCCCCGTACGGCCCGCTGCCGGCACGCGGTGCAAGCCCTGTGCTTATGAACCACTGCTTTACGCCTTCGCTGTAAAGATCGGTCTTGACACCCCAGCTAACCTGGGCAACGTCCCCCGGGCGGGTGGTTTGGGGGAGGGCTGATCAGGCAGGGATTGACCGAGTCCGGCTAGAGGCCGAGCTCTGCCTTGCGCGGCTGCCGAGCCGGGTCCGGAATCCAGCCCGGGAGGCGGTTGAGAAAGTCGTCGTCGGGCGGCTGCTCCGGAAACACCTTGTGCGGGTTGAGCAGCCCCCGCGGGTCGAACGCCTGCTTGATCTGCCGCATCAGCCCCAGCGCCAGCGGCCCATTCTCGACCTCCGCATAGTCCCGCTTCAGCGCGCCCAACCCATGCTCCGCCGAGATCGACCCGCCGAGCTCGAGCGCGTCCCGAAAGATCTGCGCCGCCGCCGAACTGACCAGCGCCCGCTGCTCGTCGCTGAAAAGAAACGTCGGGTGCAGGTTGCCGTCGCCGGCGTGGCCCACGGTGGCAATCCGCAACCCCGTCCGCGCGGCCAGCGCCTGGACCCGCCTGATCATCTCGGGGATCGCCGAAATCGGGACCGCCACGTCCTCCGCGAAGAAGTTCTTGGGCATCGACATCAGCACCCTTCCGAATGACCGCCGCGCGTCCCAGAGCCGGTCGCGCTCCACCGACGACTGAGCGATCCGGTTGTCGACGCCGTCCAGCACCTCGACCATTTTCATCAGCTCGAGCTGCACGAACTCCTCGTCGCCGCCGTCCATCTCGACGATCAACACGGCGTCCAGGCCGGGCGCAAAGCCCGGCGGCAGCTTGTCGTCGACGAGCTCCAGGCTCGCCCCGTCGAGCAGCTCGATGGCGGCCGGAAAATGGCCGGCGCCGAGAGCGCGAGCAACCGCGGCGCCAGCGTCTTCGATCGTGCGGAAGCCGACCATCGCGGTCGCCCGATGGCGGGGCAGCGGGACCAGCTTGACGATGACCTCGGTGACGATCCCGAGCGTCCCCTCCGAGCCGACGAAGAGCTGAAGCAGGCGGTAGCCGGAGGAGCGCTTCCGAAGCCTGCCGCCCAGTTCCATGACCGTCCCATCGGCCAGGACGACGGTCAGGCCGGTGACATAGTCGGCGGTGACGCCGTACTTGACGCAGCGCATCCCACCCGAGTTGCAGGCGACATTGCCGCCGATGCTCGACATCTCGACGCTCGCCGGGTCGGGTGGGTACATGAGGCCGTGTTCGCCGGCCGCGCGGTCGAGGTCGGCGGTGATTACGCCCGCTCCGGCGACGGCTACGGTGTTGGCTGCGTCAATCTCCAGCTTCTTCAGCCGCTCCAGGCTGAGAACCACCCCACCCTCCAGGGGAACGGGGCCGCCGACCAGGCTGGTGCCACTGCCGCGGGCGACGATCGGCGTGTTCGCGTCCGCACAGGCGCGCACGACGCGCGAGACCTCGTCGGTGTTAGCCGGCCGGACGGCACAGATCAGGCCGTGCTCCATGAACGTCGCGTCATGCGCGTAGTCGTCGACCCCCAAGTCGGTGAGGACGTGCTCAGGGCCGGTGATCGAACGCAGCGTCTCCACGAGATCCGCCACTGGCCGAAGGATAGCGATGGTTCCAGCACCGGGTCTCAGGGGTAGTCGCACCGGCGGCGTCCGGGGCGAGGCGCTGCCGTCGCCCTATCATCGCTTCGATGGCACCGAGTGACCGCAGGCTTTATCCCTGGGCGGTCCAGGGCCCGCTGCAGCCGCTGACGGTGACCTCGGCTTCGGGCTCCTGGTTCAACGACTCCCAGGGTGGTCGCTGGCTCGACCTCGGCGGCCAGCTCGCCTACATGAACGTCGGGCACGCTCATCCCAAGCTGGTCGAGGCGATTCAGCGCCAGGCGGCTGTACTGCCGGTAATCGGGCCCAACTTCGCCAACCCACCCGCCACCCGGCTGGCCGAGATGCTCGCCGAAGTCACGCCCGGCGACCTGAACCGCACCTTCTTCACCAACGGCGGGGCGGAAGCCAACGAGTACGCGATCCGCATCGCGCGCCAGGCGACCGGACGGCTGAAGATCGTCAGCCGCTACCAGAGCTACCACGGCTCGACGCTGGGCGCGATCTCGGCGACCGGCGAGAACCGCCGGCTCTACGCCGAGCCGGCCGCACCCGGATTCGTGAAGGCTCTCGACCCCTATCGCTACCGCTGTCCCCTCTGCCGCGACCGGCCCGCATGTTCCCTCGCCTGTGCTGACACGATCGAGCAGGTGATCGTGGGCGAAGGCCCGGAGACGGTGGCGGCGGTGATGATGGAGCCGATCACCGGCCTTTCGGGGCTCGTGGTGCCGCCGGACGGCTATCTCCAGCGGATCCGCGAGATCTGTGACCGCTACGGAGTCCTGCTCATCTTCGACGAGGTGATCACCGGCTTCTGCCGCACGGGTCGCTGGTTCGCCTCCGAGCACTGGGAGGTCAAGCCCGACATCATGTCGGTCGCCAAGGGCATCACGAGCGGCTACGTGCCCCTCGGCGCGACCATCGTCTCCGACAGGGTGGCGGCCGCCTTCGACGACACCTACCTGGGCGCGGGGCTCACCTACGCGGCCCACCCGCTCGCCTGCGCCGCCGGCTGCGCGACGCTGGAGGTCTACCTCGAAGAGCGGTTGGACGAGCGCGCGGCTCGCCTTGGCTCGCTGCTCATGGACCGGCTGCACGCGCTGGCGGACGCACACCCGAGCGTGGGCGAGGTTCGGGGACTCGGCCTGCTGGCGGGCATCGAGCTGGTGCGCAGCCGCGAGACCCGAGAGCCCCTCTCCCCGCAGCGCACCGAAGCGCCGCTTGCGCCCGCGATGGCCGCGGTGAAGAGGGTGCTGAACGAGCGCCAGGTCAGCCCTCTGCTGCGCTGGAACCTGCTCTTCCTGGCGCCCCCGCTGACCATCTCCGAGGAAGAGCTGGAGACAGGGTTGCAGGCGCTCGACGCCGCCCTCGAGGTGGCCGACGCCGAGGTGGCTACTCCGGCTTAGCCTCCTGCTCCAGCCGGTCCAAAACGTCCCGGAACACCTCATACGGCTGGGCGCCCATGACCAGGTAGCGCCGTCCAAAGATGTGCGCCGGAATGGCGTTGATCCCCACTTCCTCCGCCTGCCTCCGGTAGTCGTCGATCAGCGGCTCATAGCGCCCCTCCTCGAGCGCCTTCCCCAGCTCCTCGGGATCCAGGCCGGCCGACTCGCCGATGCGCTTCAAGTCCTCGATCTCTTCGAGCCGGCCGGTCAGGTGCCAATGCGCCTCGAGAAGCGCCTGGTGCACGGCCTCGAACTTGCCATGCTCACGCGCGAACTCGGCGGCACCCAAAGCCTTACGGGAATTGATCAGCACGTCGCGCTGCTCCAGCGTGAGGCCGGCTTCCGCCGCGACACCCTGCATGTAGGACCGCATCTGCTCAGAGCGCTCGCGCCCGAAATACCGCTCGCGCGGGATGCCTTCCGGCGGTACGTTCGGGTGCAGCTCGTAGGGCAGCCACGTCACTCGCACGCGGCCCTCCCGCTCCAGCCGTTCGACTCGGACCGAGTCGATGTAGCACCAGGGTCAGACGTAGTCGCTGAAGACGATCAGCTCAACCGGTTCACGCTGTTTTGCCATCACTTCGCCATGGCTGCCAACCGGGTCAGCGACTCCGTAATTTCCTTCTCGGTCTCGGTGACCACGGCGTGCTGCAGCGGGCGCAGCACGAACGGGATCTCCGCTTCCACCGCCATGCTGACCGCGGTCCGGGAGTCCTGCGGCGTCATCTCGTACACGATTTCAGCCGTCACACGGACGACGCCCCGGCTCCGGCCGCTGGAGCGGATCCGCCTGTTCGGCTCGAACTCTGTGATGACGACGTCGAAGGTGAGTCTCTGACCATGGCTGCTCCGGATCTCGACCAGGTGAGTGCCCTCACCGATGACTTCCGGCGCCTCGACGGCCTCGAGCGTGGGCTGCCATTCCACGTGTGACTGCCAGTCGGCGAGCCAGGTCCACACCTGCTCTGGCGGCGCTTCGACCGTGGTGTTGTGCGCGAGCCTCACGGGGGATGAATGTACGTGGGTGGGCGGTCCGACCCGTTGGCAAGCGAGGCCCGGCGGGTGTATCACCAAGCCAGCACCCAGCGCAGAAAGAAGGAGGTTCGTGTCGATGGCAGCAGAAGGTCATGTCGGCGATCGACTGGTGGTCGAATCTGAGCGCGCCGGCCAGCCGGATCGCGAGGGCGAGATCCTCGAGGTGCTCGAGGGCGCAGCCGAGGTCCACTATCGCGTGCGCTGGCAGGACGGCCACGAAAGCGTGTTCTTCCCAACCGCCGGCTGCGCGATCGTCAAGCAAGGATGAGCTCGGGGGTCGGTACCCCCGAGCTCACGCCACGGTGCTCTGGCTAGGCGAGGCGTACCCGGTGTGCCCGCGGCCCCTTCTGGCTCGTCTCGATCTCGAACTCGACACGCTCGCCGCCTGTGAGGCTGTCGAAGTTGACAGCGCCGTCCAGACCGCTGCGGTGGAAGAAGTAGTCCCTGCCGTCTTCCGCCGAGATGAATCCAAAACCGCGGTCCTGGACCAGCTTCTTGATCGTGCCCTCGGGCATCGTGCGCTCCCTCTTCTCGAGACATAACCAGGATCGTCGCGTGGCCTACTCGAGAAGATGAAGCCGACCGCCGCGAGCGCCGCCCGCCGTCCGGGCGTAGTCGCCACTCTAGCAGGCGGTACCCGGGGTCCCGTCGACGGCGCGCGCCGGCGCACTCCCCGCTGATAGGCTCCCTGCGTGCCCGCGCGCGTCCTGCTCCTGAGCCCATGGAATCGCGAGCTGGTCCAGGGCTGGTTCGGCGAGCGAGCCGAGGTCGTCGAAGCACCTCCGCCGCCCGCCCCGGAAGAGCTCAAGCGGCTGGCTGCGGATGCCGCTGTCGTGATCGGCGATCAGCGTCACAAGCACCGGCTGGGGCGCGACGTGCTCGAGGTGATGAAGGGCTGCCGGCTCATCCAGATGCCGGCGGTCGGCTTCGATGTCGTCGACCACCGAGCGGCCGCCGATCTCGGCATTCCGGTCGCCAACTGCGCCGGCTACAACCGGGATGCGGTTGCCGATTGGGTCGTAATGGCCATCCTCAACCTTCTCCGCTTCGGCGCCTATGGCGACCGCAAGATGCGCAAGGGCGAGTGGCCCTACCCGCAGATGCGCGGACGCGAGCTGGGCGCCCTCACGGTCGGGATCGTCGGCCTCGGCAACGTCGGCTCCGCCGTCGCCTCGCGCGTCACTGCATTTGGCTCCCGGATCCTGTTCTGCGATGTCGTTCCGAAGGGCTTTCTGGGCACCCAGCAGGTGTCCTTCGAGACCCTGCTGCGCGAGAGCGACGTCGTCACCGTGCACACGCCGCTCGACCACGACACCCGCGCCCTGATCGACGAGGAGGCGCTGGGCCTGATGAAGCCCGAGGCGATCCTCGTCAACGCCTCGCGCGGCCCGGTGGTCGACGAGCAGGCACTGGTCGCGGCCCTCCAGGCCAGGCGAATCGCGGGCGCGGCACTCGACGTCTACGAGGTGGAACCGCTCCCGGCCGACTCGCCCCTGCGAACTCTGGAAAATGTGTTCCTGGCGCCCCACGTGGGCGGCGCCACCGAGCAGGCGCAGGCGCGCGTGCTGGAGGTTGTGCGCGCGAACGTCGAGCGCGCGCTGGCCGGGGAGGAGCTCATCAACCTGGTGAACGCGAGTGTGAGGAGAGCATGAGACTGCACGAGGTCTTCGGCAGCGGCAAGGCGGCGTTGGGCGGCTGGTGCGTCATCCCGTCCCCCTTCGCCGCCGAGCTGATGGGACTCGCCGGCTTCGACTGGGTATGCGTCGACATGCAGCACGGCCTCGTCGGCTATGACGCACTGGTGCCCATGCTGCAGGCGCTCGACAAGACGGGCACGCCCGCGTTCGTGCGCGTTCCCTGGAACCAGCCCGACCACATCATGAAGGCGCTCGACGCCGGCGCCAACGGCGTTGTCGTCCCGATGGTCAACTCGGTCGAGGAGGCACGCGCCGCGGCCGGAGCCTGCCACTACCCGCCCGAGGGCTACCGCTCCTGGGGTCCAATAAGAGCCGCCTTCGCGAAGGATGGTTTCGAACCCGGCTGGGCGAATCGTGACGTCTTTTGCGCGGTCATGATCGAGACCCGCGAAGCGCTGGAGCGGGTGGACGACATCCTGTCGGTGCCCGGCATCGACGCCGTCTATGTCGGCCCCAACGATCTCGCCGTCAGCAACGGCATGCCACCCGACGGCAACGTCGGCCGGCCTGATCACGCAGCGCTCGTCCTCAACATCCGCGACGCCTGCCGCCGCCACAACGTGATCGCCGGCATCCACTGTGGGAGCGTGGATGCCGCCAGGCGCTGGCGTGAGGAAGGCTTCCGGATGCTGAACGTCAACTCCGACGCCGTCTTCCTGCGCAGCAACGCGGTCGCCGTGCTGCGCGCCCTGGGCGAGACGCCGGAGGCCCAGCCCGCGACCTCGGGCTACGCATGAGCGCCCCCGCGCCGCCCCTGGACGCGAGCGTCCTCGAAGCCCTCGGCCGCTACGACACCCCGACCATGTCGAACGCCATCGAGACGTTCGACATCCGCCCGCGGGACACCGGCTTCGCCTCGATCGAAATCAAGTGCATGTTCCCGGAGCTGCCGCCGCTGGTCGCCTTTGCCGCGACCGCGACCATCCGCGCCCGCGGCGCTGGCCCTGACGATCAATCGCCGCTCTGGTCGCATGTGCTGTCGGTGCCCGGTCCGCGGGTGGTCGTCGTCCAGGACCTGGACGACCCGCCGGCGCACGGGTCGCTCTGGGGTGAGGTCAACGCCAGCGTCTTCACGGCCCTTGGCTGCCTGGGGGCCATTACGGACGGCTGCGTGCGCGACCTCAGCGAAGCCCGAGCGATGGGCTTCCGCTTCTTCGCACGCGGAGCCGGCGTCTCCCACGCCTACGTCCGGGTCGAGCAGGCCGGCATTCCAGTGACCATCGGCGGGCTGGAGGTGAGGCCGGGCGACCTCGTCCACGCGGATCAGCACGGCGTGCTGCTGATACCGATCGAGATCGCGAGCGAGCTGCCGGCGGCGGCGGACAGGGTGATCGCGCGCGAGCAGGCTTTCATCAAGTGGGTCCGCTCGCCGGACTTCGATCCGGCGAAGCTGGGCGAGATGCGGAGGGTTCGACATTGAGCGACGAGCGCAGGCGGTACTCGAAGACGCTCTACGACGGCTACGACCGCGCGGCGGCGCGATCGTTCCTCCTCAACATCGGCTACTCGCAGGAGGATCTCCAGAAGCCCGTCGTCGGCGTCGCCCACTCCTGGATCGAGACCATGCCCTGCAACTTCAACCACCGCGAGCTTGCCCAGCACGTCAAGCAGGGCGTGCGCGACGCCGGCGGCACGCCGATGGAATACAACACGATCGCGATCTCGGACGGGATCACGATGGGCACCGAGGGCATGAAGACGTCACTCGTGTCCAGGGAGCTGGTCGCCGACTCGATCGAGCTGGTCGCGCGCGGCCACTACTTCGATGCGGTCGTCGCCATCGCCTCCTGCGACAAGACCAACCCGGGCGCGGTGATGGCCGTCGCCCGCCTCGACCGGCCCGCCGCCGTCGTCTACGCCGGCTCTATCCTGGCCGGCCAGTGGCGGGGGCGCCAGGTCGCGGTCGGCGAGATGTACGAGGCCATTGGCGCCGTGTCAGCCGGGAAGATGACGGAGGCCGATCTATACGACCTCGAGCTCCACGCCTGCCCGGGCGCCGGCGCCTGCGGCGGTCAGTACACAGCAAACACGATGTCGATGGTGATGGAGGTGCTCGGCATCTCCCCTGTCGGCTACAACTCGATCCCGGCGATGGACCCCGCCAAGCGGCCGGCCTCTGAAGAGCTGGGACGGCTCGCGATGCGCATCCTCGACGCCGACCGCCGGCCCTCTCAAATCCTGACCAGGCGCGCCTTTGAGAACGCGGCGGCGGCAGTGGCCGCCTCGGGAGGCTCCACCAACGCGGTCCTCCACCTGATCGCGATCGCTCGCGAGCTCGGGATCGACTTCACCGTCGACGACTTCGACCGGATCTCGCGCCGCACGCCCCTGCTCTGCGACTTGAAGCCGGCCGGCAAGTTCGCGGCGCCCGAGCTGCACCGGGCGGGCGGGATCGCGATTCTGACCCGCCGGCTGATCGAGGGCGGCTACGTCGACGGGGACGCGATGACGGTGACCGGCCGCACGCTCGGCGAGGAGTGCGTGGACGTCAAGGACACGCCTGGCCAGCAGGTCGTGCGTGACCTCGACAATCCGTTCTCGCCCGAGGGCGGCCTGATGATCCTCAAGGGCATGCTGGCACCGGAGGGCTCGGTCGTGAAGGTGGCTCACCACATGCCCCACGACCATCGCGGTCCGGCGCGCGTTTTCAATCGCGAGGAGGACGCTCTGGCGGCCGTGCTCAGCCGCCAGATCAAGGCTGGCGACGTGGTCGTCATCCGCTACGAGGGCCCAAAGGGCGGGCCCGGCATGCGGGAGATGCTGCAGGTAACCGGCGCGCTCGTCGGACAGGGCCTTGGGGACTCGGTGGCACTGATCACCGACGGCCGCTTCTCGGGCGCGACCCAGGGCTTCATGATCGGTCACGTCGCGCCCGAGGCGGCGGTCGGAGGGCCGCTGGCGGCGCTGCGTGACGGGGACACGATCGTGATCGACGTCCACCAGCGCACGATCGACGTTGAGGGCGTGGACATCGCCGACCGGATGAAGGATTGGTCGCCGCCCGAGCCGCATTACCGATCAGGCGTGATGGCCAAGTACGCAGCGCAGGTACGCAGCGCCTCGCAAGGCGCGGTCACCTGGTAAAGGCATAGGTCTCTTCCCCAGCTAGTGACGGAACAAGGCCTCGTTGAGCCCATGGTTCGCCTTTCCACTCTCGTGCTCGGCCTTGTGGACGGCGCGAAGCTCGTCGGCGTGCTCTTCGATCCAACCGAGGTCGCAGTGGTGGTCGCGGTGTAGGTGCTGCGCGAGCACGTTGTCAGGTGCTGTGACGTGGCGCCAGCTCATGCCGCTCGAAGTCCCGAGCTGGAGTTCTGCGCGGCTGGGGTATTAGTGGGCACGTGGACAAGACGGTCGGCGATGTCGTTTGGCTCTGGCATGGCTTCTCCTGGGAACCGCGAAATCCGGGGCTGCGGCTGGCCCGAGCGTCGCAATCGCAAGGTGCGGCGGGAGCATGCCGTCGTCGGTGAGGGGGCTCGCCTGAGCCCAAGGGTCACCACACTACTCCTCAGCTGTGAGCTCTCGGAACGCGAGCGCGAGGGGCGCGACGCCGCGAGCGCGAAGAGGGCGGTGCTGAAGGGGATATCCTCATAACCAGGGCCGCACGGAGTCCTACTTGCGGCGGCCGCTCCTTCTCGAACAGGCCACTTGCTCGCCCGAGGTTTCGAGAAGAACAGGAGCGTTCGATGGCCACAAGCACGGTCAAGAGAGTCATCGCGGAGCGTGGTTTCGGGTTCATCGCCACCGAGGACGGCAGTTGATCGATAAGCGCCGCGAGGCGGGCACCAGGATCGTGCTGGACGGCGCCGACGAGTTTGAGTTCGCGCTCAAGCTCTTTCGCGCCGACACCCTCATGGCGAAGGGCGAAGCCCGGCGCAGGCGTCATTTTGTCGCGCCCAGCGCCCGGCGGAAGCTGAAGGCCGCCAACGCCCGCAAGCGGGCGGCACGGGCCAAGCGGAAACGTTCGGAGCGCGCCGCGTGAACGAATATCACGCGCAGGATTCGAACTGTAAATCCCTGGGTGTTACATCAAAGCCTGTTCGGTCTTGGCATCGAACAGGTGGAGGCGCCGCATGTTCAGGCCCAGCCGCACCCTGTCCCCGGGCGCGGCCGTGAAGTGGGGGTCGACCCGGGCGATCACGTCGTCGGCGCCGACCTTGCCGTAGAGGAACTGGTCGGACCCGAGAACCTCCACCACCTCGATGCTCAAATCGATCTCGGGCCCGCCCTCGCGCGGGTGCTCATCGAGGTCCTCCGGGCGAATCCCGAGCACGCCCTGCTCGACGTCGGCCGCCTTGGGCAGCTCGACTTTGAAGCCGGAGGCGGTCGCCAGGCCGTTCTGGATGGTGACGGGGATGAAGTTCATTCGGGGGCTGCCGATGAACCCGGCGACGTACATGTTTTTGGGATGGTCGTAGAGCTCGCGGGGCGGGGCGCACTGCTGCAGCACCCCCTCCTTCATGACCGCGATCCGGTCCCCCATCGTCATCGCCTCGACCTGGTCGTGGGTGACGTAGATGAACGTGCCCTGGAGGTCCTGGTGCAGGCGCTGCAGGTTCAACCGGGTCTCGACACGCAGCGCGGCGTCCAGGTTGGAGAGCGGTTCGTCGAGCAGAAAGACCTGCGGATTGCGCACGATGGCGCGGCCGAGGGCGACCCGCTGGCGCTGCCCGCCTGAAAGCTGGCGCGGCTTACGCTGGAGCAGGTTCTCGAGACCCAGCATCTTGGCCGCATTCTTGACCTTGCTCTCGATCTCGGTCTTCGGCGTGCCGCGCATCTTGAGTCCGAACGCCATGTTGTCGTAGACGCTCATGTGCGGGTAAAGCGCGTAGGACTGGAAGACCATCGCGATGTCGCGGTCGCGGGCAGGGACGTCGTTGACCACGCGATCTGCGATCCGGATGTCACCGTCAGTGATCTCTTCCAGGCCGGCCAGCATGCGCAGGGCGGTCGACTTACCACAGCCGGAAGGGCCAACCAGGACCATGAACTCGCCGTCCTGGATCTCCAGGGAGAGATCGTTGACCGCGGCACTGTCCGCGGAGAACCGCTTGGTCACGTGGTCGTATGTCACTGACGCCATGCGGGCAATCCTATAGGTCACCTGCCACCGCCGCCAGCCTCCCTGCGTAGCGTTCCGCGTACCAGGCGCAGAGCAGCGCCAGCGGGGCCGCGCCCAGCAGCATGGCGGCGAAGTTGAAGCCGGGGTTTTCCACGTCCACGTTCGTCGTCTCGACCCCGCCCATCACGGTCGTCGCCTGGTCCCCGGTGATGAGTGCGAAGAGGTAGAGGTAGTCGTTGAAGGCGATCGCCACGCCGAAGATTGCAACCGCGGCCAGGGAAGGGAGAGCCAGCGGCAAGAGCACATGGCGGACAAGGGCGAAGCCGGCCGCGCCCTCCATCCGCGCTTGCTCGAGCACCTCCCGAAAGTCGTCCCGCGAGAGCAGGGACCAGAGCGCCCAGGTGCCGAACGGGATGACAAGGCCTGGATAAGCGAGCAGAAGGGCGAAGACGGTGTTCTCGAGGTGGAGCTGGCTCATCATCAGCAGGAGCGGCAGCGCGAGAACGGTCTGGGGGAAGACGTAGGTCGCAAGGAGGATCGCGAGCAGGCCGTGCCCGAGCCTTACCCGCATCCGCACGATCGCGAACGCCGCCGCCAGGCTTGCGACGAGCGCGATGAGAACGCTTCCCGCCGTCACGATCAGCGTGTTGAGCATCCAGCGGCCGAACCGCGAGGACGTGAGCAGGCCGGCGTAGTTGGCGATCGAGGAATCAGAGGCGGGCACCCAGGGATTCGCGTTGGAGACCATCTCGCTGGTTTGCGTTAGCGAAATCAGGACCATCCAGTAGAAGGGCACCAGCGCAACCGCGACTGCGACCCCGAGGCCGAGGATCCAGACCAAGCGCCGGGCGTTCATCGCCGAAGCAGGATCCAGACCACCGTCGCGAGGCCCGCCAAGTAGGCCGGAACGACCGAAAGGGCGGTTGCGATGCCGGTCGCCAGGTCGCCATTGCGAAGGGCCTCCACGAAGGCCAGGCTGCTGATGATGTGCGTCTCACCGCCCG
>CAZXGB010000042.1:0-18282 GCA_964640005.1 uncultured Actinomycetes bacterium
TCGATCCGGTCGACCTTGGTGTCGGCGGCCGTGTAGCTGACGGGGTCGAGGACCACCTCCTTGACCCTCTCCGCCGGTGCCCTGACCAGCGCGGTCGCCTCGACTAGGAGCAATTGGTCATCCTCCTTCTGCCGGCGCCCTGGCGGCGGCCAGCGCCAGCGTTGGAAACACGTGGCGGTAAAGGTGGTAGTTGATATAGAAGTCGGCCGGGAAGCCGGTACCTGTATGGTGCGGCTCGTCCCACGTCCCGCCGGCCTGCCGGTCGAGGAGGAAATCCAGGCCGCGGCGGTACCCGGCCGTGCCCGCCGCTCCGGCCAGCTGGAGGGTCAGGCAGGCCCAGGCCGTCTGCGAAGGCGTGCTTTCCCCGACCCCGGCG
The DNA here is from genome assembly GCA_964640005.1 of uncultured Actinomycetes bacterium. GTDB lineage: Bacteria > Chloroflexota > Dormibacteria > Dormibacterales > Dormibacteraceae > CAZHAC01. Next base: position 377 of record CAZXGB010000042.1, read on the forward strand.
AACGACTCGTCCTTGTACGAGTGGCAGGTTTCGCCCCAGCCTCCGTCCGGGTTCTGGCGTCCTGCGAGCCACGCCGCGGCCCGCTGCAGCTGCTCCTTGCCGGTCCCGAGTGCGGCCAGCGCCGAGGCCACGCACCAGGTGCCGTAGATATGGTTCACGCCCCAGCGCCCGAACCATGAGCCCCACGGCCGCTGCTCGCGCCGGAGGTAGTCAAGGGCGGAATCCACCAAGGGCATGCCGGGCCGGGCACCCAGGACCGCGAGCATCTCCAGCACGTGCGCGGTGACGTCCTCGGTCGGTGGGTCGAGCATCGCCCCGAAGTCGGCGAACGGGAGCCGGTAGACGAGCTGGCGGGTGTTGTCGCGATCGAAGGCGGCCCAGGCGCCGTTGCGCGAGCGCATCGCCACCGTCCAGCGGACGGCCCGGTCGACCGCCGGCATCACCTTATGCCGGGGTGCCGCGGCGAGGAGGGCGAGTACGACGACGGCGGTATCGTCGACGTCCGGGTAGATGTCGTTGGCGAATTCGAAGGCCCAGCCGCCGGACTCGTCGCGCCGGCAGCGCACCTGCCAGTCGCCTCCGCTGTCGATCTGCTCGCGGAGGATCCAGTCGACAGCCTTGACCAGGCTTTCGTGCTCTTTTCCCACGCCGGCGCGGCGCAGCGCGAGCAGAGCCCAAGCCGTGTCCCAGACCGGCGACTGGCAGGCCTCGAGCCGGAAGCCGGCCTCGTCCTCGCGCGCGAAGCCCTCGAGGCCCGCCAGTCCCTGGCGAATCACCGGATGGTCGAGCGTCATGCCCTGGAGGTTGAGTGCGATCAGCGAATAGACCCAGGGTGGCTGGATGCCGCCCCAGCTACCATCGGCCTCCTGACGATCCGCGATCCACTGGACGAGGCGGCGCCGAGAGCGCTCGCGGCCGGGCTGCGCCGGCAGCGCTTCATACAGCTTCTGGAGGTGGTCCAGCCACCAGAACGGCCCGGAACCGGGGACCCGCGTGAGCAGCGGTTCGCTGCCGGGCGCGATCAGCTCGGAGAGGCCGAAGTCGAGCCTGCGCACAGGGCGGCGCGAGATCACGATCAGGAGCGGAGCGATCGTGCCTCGCGCCCAGCAGGCGAAGTCGTAGAGGTTGAGCGGGATGCAGGACGGAAGGTGGACGAGCTCGGGCGGCATGCTGGGCACGCCGGTCCACGGGTACTCGCCGAAGAGCGCCAGCCAGATCTTGGTGAACACGCGCGCCCGCGCGATGCCGCCCTGCTCGAGCACGATGCGCCGCGCCAGCCGCATCTCCTCCCGGGACGGGTCCAGGCCCAGGACTTTGAGGGCGGCGTAGGCCTCGATCGTCGTGCTCAGGTCGGCCGGCCCCTCGTGGTAGAGCGCCCAGGAGCCGTCCTCGCGCTGGTTGAGGAGCAGGTGCCGGAGCGCGCCCTTGCGGATCCGCTCCAGGTCGACGCCCAGAAAGCGGAGGAGGAGGACGTGCTCGGCGGTCATCGTCACGTTCGTCTCCAGCTCGCCCACCCACCAGCCTTCGGGAGACTGCCGGTGGAGCAGCCAGCCGACCGCCTCCGCAACCGCGTCAGGCAACCCGCTGCGCCTCGCTGCCGGCGATGACGCGCGCGGCCGCCACCCCGCTGCGGACGGCAGACTCCATCGTCGCCGGCCAGCCCGTGTCCGTCCAGGCGCCCGCCAGCGCGAGGTTGGATACCGCGGTTCGCGCGCCCGGACGGCGAAGGCCGGGGGCGGGAACGAACGTCGCCTCACGATCGCGGGTGGCAGCGGCGCGCAGCAGCTCGGTTCGGCCCAGGTGCGGCAGAACGGCCTCCAGCTCAGCGCGGCAAAGCGCGACGAGGTCGTTCTCTGACCAGCCAGCGAAGCCTTCCGCCGCCGACAGGCTGCAGCACAGGTAGCCGGGTGCCTTCTCGAAGACCCACTGGACCGGGGAGCCGAGGAGGGCCGCGAAAGGCGCTCCCAGGCGTGCCCCACGCAGCCAGAGGTGCACATCGACGATGGCTTGTGGAAAGAAGCCGGTCACGCCCTCGAGGTCCGCTCGCTCCGGATCGCCGATGAGGGCAGGCAGGCGGGCCGGCGGCACCGCGAGCACCATGGCGTCGAAACCAAGCTCGTGCCCGCTCGCCAATCGGACGCCGACTGCACGCCCCTCCTCGATCAGCACACCGGCGACCGGCGTTCGGAGGTAAACGCGGTCGAGCCGGCTGGCCGCCACCTCCGCGATCCGCGCCAGGGGCACTCGGCAGTAGCCGATCCGGGCGGCGCCGCGGCCGCCGAGAAAGGCGGTGCGGATCACGAAGAGGGCGGCCTGCGCGGAGACCCTGTCGAGAGGCGCGTTCAGGGCTGGCACCAGGAAGAGATCCCAGAAGCCGGCTCGGGTGCTCGGGCCTTGGCGGTGGCGGTCCAGCCAGTCCGCGAAGGTTTCCTCGGCCTTGGCACCGCTCGGGTTGGCCTTGGCCAGGGCTCTGACCAGTCGCACCTTGTCCCTCCAGCCGAGGGCCTGGTAGCGGACCAGCGAGGGCAGCAGGTGCAGCGGGGCCGGCAGGCGCGCCTCGCGCAGTTCGGCCGGCCGCCGTCCGCGCCTGAGGACGAGCGCGCGAAAGCGCTCCTGTATCTCGAGCTGATGGGCCAGGCCGAGGCGTTCGACGAAAGCGATGAACTCCGTGCAGCAGTTGAGGAAGACGTGCTGACCGTTGTCTACCTCTGCGTCACCTAGAGAGAACGACGTCGCCTTGCCGCCGAGGAGGCGGGTTCGCTCGAAGACCTCGACCTTGAAGCCGCGCGCCTTGAGCTCGACTCCGGCCGCCAGCCCCGCCAAGCCGGCCCCGACGATGGCTATCCGACCGGCAGCCACGAACGTAAGAGCACACGGGCCTTGGCCCCGCTCGAGAGTGACACTCGCCGCTCCAGCGGGAGCCACGGATCGTCTTCGATGATTCCCAGGATCCGGGTATAGATGCCGGCCAGCGTGCGGACACAGACCCCAGGCTGGAACGGGATGTAAGCGATGACGCGCAGCCCGGAGTCGAACAGCTCACGGGCGCGCCCGGCTTCGAAGCGGACCAATGCCGGCCAACCGGCGCCCGGAGCGGCATCCAGGAGCGGCTCTTCCTCGACGCCGAACTGACGCAGATCGTCCTGTGGCAGGTAGATCCGGCCCCGGCCGGCGTCTTCGCGGACATCGCGAAGGATGTTGGTGAGCTGCATGGCCAGGCCGAGGTCGCGCGCGCGGTCGAGCGCCGAGGACTCGCTGAATCCCCAGATCCGCACGCACATCCGGCCAATCGCGGAGGCGACCGACTCGCAGTAGGCCCTGAGCTCGGGCCAGTCCGCGTAACGAACCTTGTCGAGGTCGCTCTGGACGCCGTCGATGACGGCTTCCAGCTCGGCGGCGGGAATCCCGTACCGCTCCACCGCAAGTCCGAGAACCTGCATGATCGGATCCTCGCGGATGCCGGCCAGGCACAGGCGGAGCCGTTGGCGCTGGCGAACCAACGCCGGCAGCGCCTCCGCAGGTGGCGACTCGTCGGCAGCATCGTCGACCTGGCGCGCAAAGTCGTAGAGCGCGTAGATCGCGGACCGCTGCTCCTTGGCCAGGGCGATGAAGCCCCAATAGAAGTTGGCCGCCTCGCGCCTCGCGAGTGCGGCGCAGTAGCGCTCGGCGACCTCGAGGTCGGACCCCGAATTAACCGACATGGCTCCCTAAGGCAAGGCTTTGCCACGCGGCGGCCGGCAGCAGGGCCAGCTTGCCCATGCTGGACACCGCCGGACGAAGCTCGTCGGTGCGGTAGCCGCGGCGCCTTATTTCACCCAGGATGGCCTCGCCCCCGAGTCGGTAGAGGGCGAGCTGCAGTCGCATGCCGCCGCTGACGGCGGCCTCCAGGTGCCGCCCGGACGCCAGCAGCCGAGCCGACCGTTCACACAGCAGCTGGATCGCCCAGCGGCGGCCGGCTGCCTCCACCTCCTCCTGGATCAGGTAGCAGCGGCCCTTCTGCGCGTCAATCGCAACGTCCTGTGCGAAGTTGGCGAGCTGGAGTCCTATACATACGTCATCCGAAAGGGCCTCCAGGCTCGCCGGCGCCCGAAAGACTCGCAGCACCAGCCGGCCGACAGGCGCCGCCGAGAGCATGCAGTAGCGGTGGAGCTGGTTCCAGGTTCGGTAGCTCTTGACCCGCTGGTCCTGCATGTTGGCGTCGATGAGGTCGTAGAAAGGCTGCGCGGGCAGGCCGAGCTCCTGCACCGAGCGCGCGACGGCGGCGAGGACCGGGTTGTCGGAGCGCCCGGTGCGCAGGCAGTCCTCGAGCGCGGCTCGCCACGAGACCAGGCCCTTCAGAGCGTCTCCGCCGCGCTCGTCCCCGAGGTCGTCAGTCAGGCGGCAGTACGCGTAGATCCGGGCCAGATGCGTGCGCTGTTGACGCCCGACGAAGGGCGAGGCGACCCAGAAGTTCTCGTAGTGACCGCGCAGGAGTTCGCGGCAGCGGCGGTCGGCATCCTGGATGCTGACACTCACCTTCAGGCGCCCATGACCTGAACCGTCACGCGGCGGTTGCGGGCGTGGCAGAGCTCCAGGAGGAGGACTCGCTGCCAGTGCCCCAGGGTCAGCCTCCCACCGTGCAGCGGAACCGCCTCGCTACTCGACAGGACCATGTGCCGGCAGTGGCTGTGGCCGTTGATCGGCTCGTCCGGCAAGACCGCCACCCGGCGCGAAAGGTCGTCGTGCTCGTAGCCTCCGGTTGGCGCCAGCCGCTCGAGGAACCGCTCGAAGTCGCGGAACAGAAGCTCCTCGTTCTCGTTGATGCGGACCGCGCACGTCGTGTGGTTGGAGAAGACGTTCACCTGGCCGTCGAAGACGCCGGAGCGGGCTACCACAGCCTCGACCTCCGCAGTGATGTCGATGATCTGACCGGTGCGAGAGGTGGAGAACTCGAGCTGCTCGGTGTGGACCCCCCAGGTCGCGGCCATCGGACTGCGCAGCCGCGGCGTTCCCCGGAGCTCGCGCAGCGAGCGGGCGCCGACGCAGAACATCGTCACGCGCAGCGTCTCGATCAGCTCACGCCCGACGTCCGCGACCGTCTCCACGCCCTGGGCGGCCGCCTTCAGGAACGGGCCGGCCATGCCGACCAGATCGGCACCCAGCGCCACCGCCTTTGCGAGGTCGATGCCGTTGCGAACGCCACCGCTCGCGAAGACGAGCCGGTTCGGGGCCGCCGCGCGCGCCTCGCGTAGGGCCTGAGCCGTGGGGATGCCCCAATCCGCAAATGCCGCCGCCAGCCGTGCCCGCCAGGGTTCACTCACGCGGTGGCTTTCGACCTCGCTCCAGGAGGTTCCGCCGGCGCCCGCAACATCAACCGCGGAGACACCGGCGTCGAAGAGCTGCCGGACCAGGTCGGACGATATGCCCCAGCCGACCTCCTTGACGATCACCGGCTGCTCCAGGCGCCGGCAAACGCCCTCGATCTTCGAGATGAGTTCGCCGAAGGTCGTGTCGCCCTCGGGCTGAATCGCCTCCTGCAGCGGGTTCAGGTGAAGGACCAGGCAGTCAGCCTGCAGCAGATCGAGGAGCCGGCGGCAGCCGTCGACGCCGACCGAGCGGTTGAGCTGGACGGCGCCCAGGTTGGCGAACAGGAGCACCGCCGGGGCCACCGCGCGCACGTCGAAGGTGGGCAGCACCTCGGGGTGCTCGAGGAGGACACGACCGGAGCCCAGTCCCATTGGCAGCCGGAACTCCTGAGCGACCTCCGCCAGGTTGCGATTGATGCCGGCCGCCGCCTCGGTGCCACCGGTCATACACGAAATGAGGAGCGGGGCGGAAAGGGGGCGGCCAAAGAGCTCGAGCTCGGTGCTGACCTCCGACAGATCGACCTCGGGAAGCGCCCGGTGAAGAAAGCGGTAGTCGTCGAAGCCGGTGGCGACGCCCTTGGCGCCTACGTCTTCTTCGAGGTTGATTCGTATGTGGTCGCCCTTTCGCGTCGCCGTCGCGGACTGGGCGTGGCTGCGCTCGGGCTCCGGCTCGAATGATCCGCCGGTCATGCCGACCGGCTGGCGACGAACGAAGCCAGCTCCTCGAACTCCAGCACCGCCTGCGTGTCGAAACCGCAGCTCCGGACCGCCTGGACAGAATCCTTAGCGGCGCGCTGGGCTTCGGACTCCGTGAGTGCCCGCATCCCAAGTTCCTCCAGCAGCTCGCGAATTCGGTCGCTTCCGTCCGCGCCCGGGAACCGATAGAGGCGGCGCAGCTCGGTGCGCTGCGCCGGCGAAGCCTTCGCATAGGCGGCTACGACCGGATGGGTGACCTTGCGCCGCTGGAGGTCGCCCTTTGCGCTCTTCCCGGTCGAACGGCTGTCACCCCAGATTCCGAGCCAGTCGTCTCGGTACTGAAATGCGAGGCCGAGGAGCCGCCCGGCTCGGCGGAGGTTGCGACGGGCGGCGGTGCTGGCGCCGGTGGTGGCAGCGCCCGCCTCCAGGCTGGCGCCGAGAAGTGCGCCCGTCTTGGCGATCGCCAGCCGGCGATAGGTCCCGGGCGAGGTTTCGGGCGTGCCCTCGCGGCTGAGGTCGAGGCACTGGCCCTCGATCACCTCGAGCAGCGCATCGGCGATGACGCGGGCCGCGAGGAGTCGCCGCCGAGGCGGGGGACCCTGGGAGACGAGCAGGCGGAAGGCCGCGGTATGCATTCCATCCCCGGCGTTGATGCCCTGGCCGACGCCCCAGATCGACCATACGGTCGGCCGGTGCCTGCGCAGCCGATCGCCGTCCTGGATGTCGTCGTGCACGAGCGTGAAGTTGTGGATCCACTCGAGGGCGGCGGCGACGGGAGCCGCCAGCTGCTGTTCGCCACCGCAGGCAGCGCACGCCCACAGTGCGAGCGCCGGCCGCAGGAGCTTCCCGGGCACGTTGCTGGCGGGCCGGCCGTCGGCGGCGAACCAGCCCATGTGATAGCCGGCCATCTGCCCGAGTCGAGGTCCGCGCGGTGCGGACTGCGAAAGCCAGTGCCCCAGTCCGCCGGCCCGCGCGAGGAGGGCCGGGGTCGTGTCGACTTCTCCGCTCGTTACCGCCACGCTCACGAGCTACCCCCAACACCAGCCGACCGGTGGTTCTGAAATCGTAACCATTCTTACCGTTTAAGTTGGTTGCCTTGCATGCGTTGAAAGTCAGGCGTTGATGTCAGTTTTGATATCAACCACGACCTTGATGGCGCCGCTCCGGCCGGGCTCGGCGGCGGCCTGGAACGCCTGGCGCCAGTGCTCCAGGTCAAACCGGTGGCGAAGCCATGATCGGTGGCCAAAACCACCGCGGCGCAGCGATTCCAGGGCCTCGTCCAGCTGGTGGCCGCGCCGGCCCTGACCGTAGCCGTTCGAGCCCAGCACCCTCGCCTCCTTGTAGTAGTGGAGCGTCGACTGCACCCGGCCGGCGGGGCCGACGCCGACACGAACCACCAGGCCGCCCGGCCGCACGACGCGCAGAGCCGTCTCGGTGGATTGCGAGGTGCCGACGGCGTCCACGACGAGGTCGGCTCCGTTGCCCGTGAGCCAGCGACCGCCGAATCGGGGACGCGCCACCGGGGTCTTCACCCGTCCGGCCACGGCGTCGACGACGCCGTCTGCCGCCACCCCGCATGCGGTGGCGCCGATCGCATCTAGCGCGCTTCGTTGAGTCTCCCAGGCGGCTGAGACGAGCAGCTGCGCGCTCGGATGTCGCTGCCGGAGGACGGCCGCGCAGCAGAGCCCGATGGTCCCGGCACCGAGGACCACCGCCAGGCCGCCCTCGAACTCCGCCTCCTCGATCGCGTGGATGGCGACCGCCAGCGGGTCGGCGAGGACGGCTTCCACGGGCTCCAGCCCATCCGGCAGCGGATGGCACTGCGTGCGGTGGGCGACCATCAGCGTCGAGAAGCCGCCGGGCAGGCCGCGGATGTTGCCAAGGTGCATTCCGGTGCCGGCGTCCGGCAGCACCGGCTCCAGCACCCGTTCGCAGAGAGCCGGGCGCCCGGAGCGGCAGGCCGGGCAGGGCTCCGAGCCGCGCACGTAGCAGCTGATCCAGGGGTCAACGGCAACCCAGGCGCCAGAACCTGCCAGCTGGCCGACGATCTCGTGCCCGAGCACGTGCGGAAAGCTGACCAGGCCGGAGATCGGATTGTCGAAGTCGGCCTTGATCAGCGCCTGCGTCACGTCGCTGCCGCAGATGCCGCAAAAGCGCGGTCGCACGAGCACCCAGTCGCCCGAGGAAGGGCGAGGGTCCTCCAGCTCGACCAGCCGGAGGGGTGACCAAGGGCCGAAGGCGGCGGCCGTGCGCACCCGGGCTGCCGCGCGGGTGAGGAGGATGCGCGGCAGGTCGAGATCGAACAGGAGGCCGCGCACTGTGAGGCTAAGAATCGACCGCCGGCCGGTGCCGGATCAACGACCGCGGAGCCAAAGACAGGTGTTCAGTCACGCTTCAAGAGGGCTTGATCGAACGAGGATCGCGCGGTTGACCCGCTTCTTTCGCTTCCGAAACATGCTTAAGAGTGGGGCGAGTTGCGGCGCTCTCGGCGCTGTGTTTCAGCCTTCTGCTCACCGGCTGTGCCGCCCCCTGGGCTTCCGCAAGTGGCGTCAATGTCCAGGTGTCAATGCGCGAGTACACGATGTCTCCCGACAAGAGCCAGGTCCGTCAGGGAAACGTGACATTCGACGCTCACAATGCGGGCTCGATGACGCACGAGATGGTCGTCCTGCGTACCGATCTCCCAGCGCTCTCGATCCCGACCGAATCGGACGGCACGGCCGACGAGGAGGCGAGTGGCGTGAAGAAAGTCGGAGAGGTCAGCGACGTCAGTCCAGGCGAGAGCAAATCGGTCACCCTCAACCTCCAGCCCGGGCGCTACCTCCTCGTGTGCAACCTGCCAGGACATCTTCGTCAGGGGATGTGGGCCGAGTTGAGGGTGACGGCCTGAGACGCGCTGGAGCTCGTCCCTAAACGCGTGCCCGCCGACGAGCGCGGCCCGAATCGGGACAGCGCCGGGTCAGTGTCCCCTGAGTGGACGTCTCCTCTTCCCGTAAGGATGCAGACAGCCGTAACCGGTTCTCCTAATGAAGCTCATTGACCTCGCTCTGGCGCAGCGAGACCTTGGCCATGAGATGAGTCGAGCCGTAGGCCTTCTGGCAGTTTCTTGCAGTTTTCTGATAGCCGCTTGTGCCGCCCCCTGGAGCTCCGGCAGCGGCACTCACGTCCAGGTGTCGCTGCGCGAGTATGCGGTCGCCGCCGACACCAGCCAGGTTCATTCTGGAAAGGTCACCTTCGATGTCAACAACGCCGGCTCGGTCACGCACGAGATGGTCGTCCTGCGCACGGACCTGGCGGCGCTCTCGATACCGACCGGCGCCGACGGCAAGGCCGACGAGGAGGCCAGCGGCGTGACGCACGTGGGTGAGGTCACCGATCTCCCTCCTGGTAAGACTGGATCCGTCACTCTCGACCTTCAGCCCGGTCGCTACCTGCTCGTCTGCAACGTGCCGGGGCACGTTCACGAGGGCATGTGGTCTGAGCTGACGGTGAGCCGCTGAGAGCGGCCGAAGACCCGGTCCCACCACTGGCGGCAGGTCGTGCGCGGCTGGGCCGGCTCCGGTCGCCCCGTGCCAAGCAGGGTGCCTAGGGGTTGCCGGTCCGCCGCCGCTCCGCCTGTATCTCGGCGACCATGGCCTCGGCCTCGGTGGCCGTGATGCGGCGCAGCTGTCCGGGTTCGATGTTCAGCAGCTCCGCCAGGCGGTCACGCGCCTCGCGCGCTCGAACGTCACGACGTTCGGCCTCCGGCGCTCGTGGGGTGTGCTGAGGCTGCGGCTCCACGGCTGCAGGATCGGCCCTTCCTGACCGCCATGGAATGGGACAAAAGGCCCAGGAAGCGGAAGGGGGCCCTTCGGAACCGATAAGTTAAAACGCCCATTGACGGGGGTAGACGGCCCATCTAGGTTCTGGTGCAAGAGACGAGAGAGGTGGGAGGGGTGCGCGAACGCTGGGCCGGTGCCACCAGGACGCCGGTCCGCGCCGTGGTGGTCGACGACCAGACGCTCTTTCGTGTCGGCCTGGTGCGGCTCCTCAGCAACGATGGTCGCGTCGACGTGGTCGGGGAGGCCGCGGGCCCTCTGGAGGCCCTGTCGCTGATCGACGAGCTGGCGCCTGACATCGTCTTGACCGACCTCCGAATGCCCGGGATGGATGGAGTCGAGTTCACGCGCCAGGTCCTCGCCCGCCGTCCGGAGACCCGCGTTCTCCTGCTTTCCGCATTCGAGGACGTGGAGGCGACGCTGAGCGCATTGTGCGTTGGCGCCAGCGGTTACGTGCTCAAGGACTCGAGTCCCGACGCCATCGTCGACGGCATTCGGGCCGTCCTCGCGCGCACGCGCGTCCTTACTCGCAGCGTCGCCGAGCACATGCTCGCGCGTGCCTGGCCTGACGAGGGGGCGGTGCTCTTCGACGGCCTCAGCCGGCGCCAGATGGAGATCCTCCAGATGGTCGCCATGGGCCAGGCCAACAAGCAGATTGCGACGCGGCTGGGGATCACCGTAAAGACGGTTCGCAACCAGGTCTCGATCATCCACTCCCGGCTTCGTCTGACGGATCGGTCGCAGGCCGCGCTTTACGCGGCCCGTCACGGTCTGATCGAGGTTTGATGGCCATCCTGCAGACCAGCGTTCGTGAGGGGGTGCGGGCTGGGAACCCGAAGCGCGTCCGCGTTCTGGTTGTGGACCAGGACGAACTCTTCGTCTACGGCCTGGTGGAGCTCTTGAGGCGTCGCGGAACGGTCGACATCGTCGGCATGGTGGGTGAGGTGGCGGCGGCGCAGATGGTGGCGGCACGATCGCGACCGGACGTCGTGATCGTAGACAGCGGCGCGCCCGGCGCGATCGAACTGATCCGCGATCTCCGGGGCCGCGGCGAACCAACGGCGGTGCTCTTGCTGACCCGGATGGACGAGGGTGCCCGCGCGCTCGAGGCGCTGCGTGCCGGCGCCAGCGGGTATATTCTGCGGAGCTCTGGGGTCGAGACGCTGGTCGCCGCGATCCACGCGGTCGGCCGCGGGCACGCGGTCATCTCGGATGACGTGGCCGAGCGCCTGTTCCCGATCCTGGCCATCCGCCGTCCGGTTCGACCCCTGCACGACGGTCTGACCGAGCGGGAGCGGGAGGTGGTCCGCCTGGTGACCTGCGGCGTCGCCTACTGGGAGATCGCCGAGCGGATGAACATCAGCTACAAGACGGTGCGGAACTACGTCAGCCGGATCTACCGCAAGCTGTCGCTTCGCGATCGTTCACAGATCGCGCTCTACGCGGTCCGCAACCGCCTGGTCGACCCCGCCGACGTCTAACACAGGGCGGGGAACCCAAGTGGGTGCCCCGGGACGTCCCTGTGTGCCACGTGATGGCGTCCAGCGAGCGCGGTAGCGGCGAAGCAGCGCCCACACGAGGCAGCTGCCCAGCAGGGTCGCCGCCAGCAGGCCGGCCAGGAGCGAGGTCATAGGCGCCAGCGGCGCTGCCGAAAGCACGACTGGGGCGGGCTTCACTGGCGCCGCGCCCACCCGCCAGGGCACGTCGATGGTCACGTCGGGCTGCCCCGAGCGGTGAACGAGCACGCCGACGGTCACGTCCCCGCTGTCCAGCCGGACCGCGCCGGCGTCGAATCGGTAGCCGCTCTGGCTCGTGGACAGCGTCGAAGGCGTCCCGCGTGCCGCCGTCAGGACGACGGTCACGCTTGAGATCGGCGCCAGCGTCGGCCGCCGGGTGTCCAGCACCTGCACGCTCAGGAAATTGCTTCCCGCTCGGTTGGGGGTGACGGCCACCGACGCCACGAGACCGTCGCTCTGGCGGGACACCATGGCCGCCGCCTCTTCTTGGGCGGGCGCTTCGAACTGAGGCCCGCGGGCGGGGGCTGAGGACGCGAGCAGCGCGGCGGCGGCGAGGACGGCAGCGCCCCCTGCGGCCTCCACACCCAGGCTTCCTCGCAGCCAGCGAAGGTGAAGCTGGAGGTGGTGGCGTCTCATCAGCCGCGTGGCAAGCAGGGCGTGCCGCAACGCGACCAGCGTCACCAACCCGGCGAGGGCGACCTTGACGAGGAGGGTGGCGCCGTAGCCGGTTGAAAGCAGGGCCGTCACCGTTGCCACCTGCGAACCGGCCAGGAGAAGCCCGGTGATCGCGAGCAGTGCGACGGCGGTGCCGGCGACGGGTCCGAAGCCGCGAACCAGGGCGGCTCCGGCGGCTGACGCGGGCATTCCGGTCCTGGTCATGACGGTCAGGGCGATGACCAGGGCACCGGTGCCTCCGATCCATATCCCTGCCGAAACGATGTGGACGCTCCGTACGAGAACGTCGCTGGCGGTGAGGCCGGCCGGACCGGTGGCGTGCCCGCCGGCGGCGACCGCGACCGCCTGGGCCAGCGCGAGCCCGACCGTCCAGACAGCATGCCGGCGACCGGCCGGGCGCAGGCTCACGGCCAGCGCCAGGAGCAGGCCGGCGCTGACGAGCGCTCGTCCGCCGTAGCCGCTTTGTGCCAGACGCACAGCCGCGGACGCCGGTGGTCCTCCGATCGCGATCACCTGGTCGGCGATGAGCGCAGCGCCGCCGACCAGCTGGACCAGGACGCCGATCTGCGCCAGCCTGAGGCTGGCCGACCGGGCCCGCAGCGCGGCCGGCGCCAGGGCCGGGTCGCGGGCCGCGATTCCTGGGAGGACGACCAGCGTGAGCACGAGGCCTCCCAGAAGGGCGCAGAGCCCGGCCATCGCCGTGAAGCGCAGGAGCGCTTCTGAGAGCCGGGCGGGGGCTGGCTGTGGGGAGCTCAGCGGAGCCGGAGGCTCGACGCCGACCCCGAAGACCAGCGTGCCCTTTGTCTCATGGAGGTCAAAGCTGTCGCGGGTGGAGAAGCTGAGACGGTAGGCGCCGTCGTGGAGGGCCGGCAGGTTGATGACCAGGATGTTGGGCGCTGCCGCCACCACCGAGGTCGCCGGGTAGTGGGTGCCGGACCTGGCCTCGACGAGGTCGACGGTGGTCAGCTCATGGGAGACCGCGCTGCTGAAAAGCAGGACGGCGCGCGTGGGTGCGTGCGAGAGCATGGCGCCGTCGGCGGGATCGCTCTCCAGGAAGTAGGAGTGGGCGCCGGCGGTGGCGGTGCTCAGGGCCAGGCCGGCGGCGGCGAGGGCGGCCGCGGCGAGGGCGCGGAGCACGCGTGGGGTCAGGCCTCCCGCCATCGGTCCTGCACACCCCTCCCCTGTTCCCCTCCCCGCCACGCGGGGAGGGGCCGTGCCAGGCTCACGCGACTGGCACGTGCCGCAGTACGAGGCCGTCGGCCATGTGGATGCTGATCAGCGCTCGCGGGCCGATGACCCCGCCCGCGTTGCCGTAGACGATGCTGTACGAGCGGCCCTCGCTGCCGGTGTCGTACTCGTGGTGGATGTGGAAGAGCAGAGAATTGCTCACGACCTTGCCGCCCGTACCCTCGACTTCGATCCAGGGGATGTTGGCGAGGGAGTTGGACTGGTCGTGGAGGCGCGCCGCTTTGCCGTTGTCCAGGATCTGGTAGCGGAGCTCGATCAGCCCACCGTCAGCGAGCAGCTGGGCCTGCGTGAACCGGATCCCCCATTTGGCCTCGATCTGCGGACTGGACGGCATCGCCATCGAGGTGGCGCGGTGTGTCACCAGCTGGTAGTGCGTCCAGGCCTCCTGGCCGTACGTGACGCCGAAGCGAAGCCCCGCCACGATCGCGAAGGCCGCCACGGCCGCGGCTAATGGGGCAAGGAGGCGGTTCGCCCGCCATCCTTGCCCCACCCCAACCGGCGCCGGCGGAGCCAGCGCCCCGCTCGGCACCCTCACTTGACGATGACCAGAGAGTCCAGGCTCCAGTTGCCGGCCTGGTCCTTGACGCGGAACACGATATGGGTGCCGGAGGGCTGAGCTCCGATCGAGAAGGTCGCGGTAACAGTGGTTCCCGGGGTTGCGATCCTGATCGGCGTCGCCAGGCCCTGGCCAGGATCGCCGGGCGCGACGACCTCAGGTGTGCAGGGGTTGGGAGCCGCCGGCTCGCAGACCAGGTGCGCGCCCTGGTCGATGAACCACTCGGCTTCCACGATCTTGGAATTGACGCCGCCGGACAGGGGATCGCTGGCCGTGAAGGTGATGGAGCACGGCGCCGTGGCCGGGCAGGGACCGATCTGACTGTTGTTGGCGGGCGTCGCGTTGGTTCCCGTGTAGATGAAGGTCGGTGGAGTGCGGTCCAGCGTCAGGTCGCTGTAGCCCCAGGGCCCGAAGTTGCCGGCCAGGTCCTGACCGTGGACCCACATCCGCACGTAGCCCTCGGAATAGGCGGTCAGCTCGGCCAGCGGGATGTAGGCGTAGGCGATCTTGACCGGCGAATCCCATTTGGCCCCGCTCGGGATCATCTCGGCTCCGGAGCCGTCAGCGGGCGGCAGGTTCGTGTTCACCTCGACCGGCCCAGTGACGGACGCGCATGTGCTCTGCGAGACCGGACTGCAGGTGACGAAGACCTCGGCGTAGGCGATGTTGGAGTTGCCGGTCTTGCTGTCGTCCAGCGTGGCGACCACCTGGAGCGAGTCCAGGAAGTTGGTGTTGCCGGGGCCGCCCAGCCTGCCGTTGTTGGGATTGGGCGAGAGCGAGATGCTGCCCGCGCTCGGACCGCTGCGGTCGATCACGAAGTTCTGCGCCGCACCGGCCAGCCCGAAGCTGCCCCAGCGGGAGGGCGGCGCGCAGGCGACGATGCCCGGGGTGTTGGGGGCCTCGCAGGCGCGGATGTAGACGGTGTGCGTCCCTTCCGGCAGCGCCTTCAGCCTGCTGCTGGGAATCGTGGCGCAGAAGGAGACCGCTGAGCCACCGCCGGGATCAGGCGCGGTCGCGACCGTGACTCCGGGTGGCGGCAGCGACGGCGTGCAGGCCGTAGGCAGCGGCGGGAAGCCGACCGGGGCGTTGAAGGGGGCCGGCGTGATGTAAAGCGGCGTGCCCGAGCCCTGGGCGCAGTTGGGGTCGTCGATGCAGTACTCCCCGCCCAGCACCACCCAGTTGGCGAGCGAAGCGGTCGCTGCTCCGAGGATCACGAGGTCGGTCTGGGCCGGGTTGTAGTTGATGTTGGCCGCGGTGCCGGCCGCGTGTGCGAAGAGGGTGGCGCCGACCGTCAGCGTGTAGGGACCGGCGCCGCTGACCGCGCTGACCTTGACCTGTTCGGCATTGGCAGTGCCGGGCTCGAGCCAGATCAGGTCGCCAACGGCTGGGGCCGCGCCCGAGGTCACGGTGTAGGTGAGAGACGTCGACCCGGCGGTCGCGGCCCCGATCGTGCCGTAGGTGCTGAAGGCGCCGTTGGCGACGTCGGTCAGACGGGAGCCGCCGGTCGGGGTCGAGTGCAGCGTGACCGCGCTCGTGTCCGGGCCGGTCATGTTGTAGGTGAAGACGTCACCGCTGACCACGCCCCAGCCGCCGGCGTCCTGGCCGTGCACCCACAGGATGTGATCGGCATCGACCGGCGGCGAGGTGCCGACCAGCGCGTCGAGCGCCGCTGCCGGGATGGTGCAGGAAAAGTTCGGGAAGGCGACGTTGGTGCAGGTGTACGAGAAGCTGGCCTGGTTGGCCACGATGCCGCCGTTGACGGCGGCCGTGCCGGCGGCGTGGGCGAAGGTGGTCGGACCGACCGTCAGCGTGAAAGGTCCGGTGCCGGCAACCGCGGAGACGGTGACCTGCTCCATGCTGGCGCCGGTGTCCAGCGTGAAGACGTCGCCGGCGGCGGGCGGTGGGCCGGCGGTGACCGTGTAGGTGAGCGTGGTGGCGCCCGCGGCCGCGGCGGCGATCGTCCCCGACTTACCGGTGACCGTCGTGTTGGCGGCGATCGGGTGCCCGGTCCCAGCGGCGCCGACCGCGTCGAAGAACCATTCGGCCGCGCTGACACCGCCGCTGGTCGGCGTGATCGTGCCGCTGAACGTCATGTCCTGGATCCCCGTATAAGCGGTGGCGGGGTTGCTGCCGGCCACCGTCGGCGAGGAGACCGAGACGCTGCTGATGGGACCGCCGGGGACGCCGGCGTGCCCGTTCCAGACATTCAGGTACGTGAAGGTGCCGCCCAGCCCGAGGTCGGGCCCGTTGCTGAGGTGAAGGCCGCTCTCGAAGACCGGTATCCGGGCGTTGAGCGGCGTCGCCGGATCGACGAGGACGAGGGCATCGGTGACCTGGCCGGGCGTGGTCCAGGCGGTGGCGACGTCGGCGGGCGTCTTCAGGGCCTGGCTGTCGTTCGCCAGCAGCAGCTGGCGGTGGTTCTGGATCGTCACTCCGCGGTCGTGGCTGCCCACGTTCGCGTAGTGCAGCAACAGCGAATCGCCGGCTGCCACCGGGATGCCCAGGTCAGGGTTCAGTGGGTCGTAGTGGAAGCTGCGGCCGTTGAGAAGGAAGATCGTCGGGTGGTACTCGAGCGGGTCGAAGGTGAATGGGGCGTTGTTGAACTCGGGGTCGATCTCGCTGATCTCAGCCAGCGCCTCGGCCGTGAAGGCTTTGCCGGCCGCCGTCATAGCCGTGCTCGAAAAGCCCTGTGGGCGGACGATCAGCAGGCCGGAGAGGCCCATCCGCAGCTGCCGCAGCTGGTCGTTGGTCGGTCCCGCCTCATATAGGTAGGTGCCTTCGGGCAGGCCGCTCAGGCGGTACACGGTGGAGCTCGAGGTATCGGCTCCGTCGCGATCGACCGGGCCACTCACGGCCGGGAACTCGAGAGACAGGCTGCCGGCCTGCGCCGGAAGCTGGTTGTGCAGGGTGAGCACGAGGGTCTCGCCGGCGTTGACGACGATCGTCGGACCGGGAATCCGGGCGCTCGCGGGATCGTTGGTGGAGGAAAAGCCCCAGATGCCGACCGGCGCGTCGGCGCCGGGGAGCGTGACCGTGGTGGCCAGCGCCCAGAGGTCGCAGCTGCGGGCGGTGCCGGAGAGCGTGCAGGGCGCCGGCGTGATGCTGGACGAGGCGGCGATCGAGGGCGCGAGCGCGAACCGGCCGGGCGCCTTGGCGGGAGCGCGTCCGGGCTTGGCCGGTGCTCCCTTGACCGCAGGCGCGGCGGCGTTGACCAGGGAGCCGGTGGCGGCCGCCACTTTGGCGGAGGCGTTGGCGACCACACCCGCCGCCATCACCGGCAGAGCTGCTGTCAGGGGTGCCGCGACCGAGATCGCGAGCATGACCGCGCCGGCGCCCACACTGAGCAGGCGAAGCGGAAGCCGGCCTTGACGTGCGTGGTTGGAGACGTGCTTTGACTCGTTCATCTAGAAGTACCCCGGGCCGCCGTTGCAGTTGACGCCGTACTTGGCTTGCAGTGACGGCGGCGGATCGACGCGGATCAGCGTCAGCATCCCGCCGCCCGTGACTCCGTAGTTCGTGACCTGGAAGAGGGCGTGGCTGTGGGCGAAGTGGTAGTACTCGCCGCACTGGTTCCACTGCGTCTGGCCGTTCTGGAGCGGCAGCTTCAGCCCCAGGTAGGGGGTGCCGCTCCAATACGGGCCGTTGGTGCGGTTGTAGACGCCCGGGATCGGCACGCCGATCGGATTCGCGCTCGGATCCCACTGCTGCGCGTCGAACCAGTTGAAGAGCGTCTCCAGTGTCTGACCGGGCGCGACCACCACGCCGAAGCGGTCGACGGAGAGGTTGTTGGGCGTGCCGGCGGGCGCTGCCGGGTTGACCAGGACGCGCGCGTCGGTGCCGACCTCGCTGTCGTGGTTGCTGTGGGGGTGGAAGGGATAGCTCACCGGCCCCGCGTTGAGGAAGCGGACCAGGACCGGCAGCGGGTTGTCGGCGCTCTTGGGGAGCACGTGCACCAGGGCGCCGTACGGCTGCGTCGGCAGCGAGCTCACGTTGTTCGGGGTGATGTCGTCCGGGAAGGTCCGGCCGTTGATCATCCAGTAGCGCGGCTGGT
>CAZXGB010000043.1:0-17993 GCA_964640005.1 uncultured Actinomycetes bacterium
GCCGCGTCCTGGATCGGACAGTTGCAGTGCCGGATGCCGAGGTTGCCGTCGGGCAGCGTGACCACCTCGGCCATGTGACCCGCCTCGGTGGCGAGCCGCGCCAGCTCCCGCAGCCGGCCCTCGAAGTCGAGGCCGGCGAGCTGCTCGGCGTATTCCCGCTCCAGGCGCTCAGCCCTCATCTTGAAGAATGCCTCGAGCTCTTCGTTGGGCATGAAGTTGATGAGCTCCGTCGCCAGCTGGCGGTGGGCGCCCGGCACGAGATCGGCGGCCGCTGGAGTCGCCCGATAGTGATGCTCGGGACGTCCCGGGCCCGCGTGCGCGACCGCGACCCGCTCGATCAGCCCGGCCGCCTCCAGGGACTCGACATGGCGCAGCACGCCTTGCTTGCTGAGCTCGGCGTGCTCGGCGAGCTCGGCCAGGCTGGCTTCACCGTTTGAGCGAATAAAGCGGAGGATGTCCTCTCGGCGCCCCACGTCAGCAATTGTACCCATTTATCAACTGCGGCATTGATAAACTGCCCGCAGCGTGCGGTGGCCGAATCAGCCGTCGCTCGGCTGTCCTGAGTGAGCGATTACGCGGTTCTGCTGCTGACGCGCGTCCTGCGCGCATACGGATTCGGGTTCGCGGCCGTGCTGATCGGGCTCCATCTCGAGCGCCGGGGTCTGACCAGCGTCGAAATCGGAGCCATCCTGGCCACCGGCTCGCTCGCCGGCTCGCTCCTGGGCCTGGGCTTCGCGAGGCTGGCCGAGTACGCCGGCCGCCGGTTCGCTCTGGCGGTGGCCGGTGTCCTCATGGCGCTGGCGGGGATTGATCTGGCGCAGGCTCCTTCGTTCGCGCTCCTCATGGTGGGCGCTTTGACCGGGATGCTCGGCGCCGCCCAGCCGGACCTGGGCCCCTTCTCGGCGGTAGAGCAGGCCGTCCTTACCGAGTCGGTCGATACCTCGCGCCGCAACCGCGCCTTCGCGCGCTACTCACTGACTGGCAGCCTCGCGGTCGCCGCCGGCGCGCTGGCCGCCGCCTACGGCAGCGATCTCGCCCGGTCGACGCAGCTCTTCGTGCTCTATGCGCTGCTCGGATTGGCGACCGCGGCGCTCCCGCTCCGACTGTCGTCACACGTCGAAGTGGCCAGCGTGCCGACCCGCCTCGCCGACTTGAAACCACTGACCGGTCTGGCGTCGCTTTTCGCGCTCGACGCCCTCGGTGGCGGGTTCATCGCGACTGCTGTCATCTCGTACTGGCTGCACCGGCGCTTCGGCGCGGGCACTGACGTGCTGGCGCCGGCGTTCACCGCGATCGCCGTCCTTCAGGCGGCTTCCTACGAGGTCTCGGGGCGCCTGGCAGACCGCATAGGCCTTGTGAACACGATGGTGTTCACTCACCTTCCGTCCAACCTGCTGCTGTTGCTGGTGCCCTTCGCCCCGTCATTGCCCTGGGCGCTGGCCCTGCTCCTGGCCCGCTTCGCGATTTCCCAGATGGACGTGCCCGCGCGCCAGGCCTACGTCGTGTCCATCGTCCCGGCGCCTCAGCGGGCGGCGGCGGTTGCCACCACCGGGGCCGTGCGGGGGGTGGCGCAGGCGGCCGGGCCCGCACTGGCCGGCGCCGCCATCCAGGCGGCGGCTTTTGGACTACCGTTCTGGCTCGGGGGCGGGATGAAGGCCATTTACGACCTGGCGCTTTACGCCGGGTTCCGCCGGAGGAAAGCCGAGCATGAGCGATGACCTGACCGCGCTCGATGGCCAGGAGCTGCAGGCACGGATCGCAGAGCTGCGGGAGCGGATGCGGCCCCTCCAGGCGGAGCTGGACGAACTCCGCTCCCAGCGCGACGTGCTCCTGACCGAGCAGCGGCGGCGCGAGCGCATGGCGCACGTGCGGACGCGTGCCGATCTCAAGGCGCAGATGCGCGAGGGCGTCTTTCCGACCGTCGCCGAGCTGGTGGCGAGCGCGACCGAAGGGCGGTTCGACGATTTCGTGTTCAACCTCAAGACTGGCGGTGAAGTGCGCCTCGGCTTTCCCGGCGCCCGCGTCCAGACCGTCCACTTCACTGATGGCCGGCGCGCGGCCCAGGCGAAGGATCTCGGCGAGGCTGCTGAGCTCTACGCGGCCGGTTGGGAGCTGGGCAGCGCGGGGCGGCCAGGGGTCCGCGTGCACTTCCCGGGCAGCCGGCAGGAGAGGCTCGTCGACCCGTCTGAGGTATTCGCACGGCCACGCTCTACTTGATAGGGTGAGTGATATGAAAGCCAACATCAGGAAGCAGGGCGATCGCGCTCTATCCGAGCTTGCCAAGACCAGGAAGCAGGGCGATCGCGCACTGACCGAGATTGCCAAGACTGTCGAGCTGGCTCGGGACGACCTCGCCGACCGGCTCGAGGAAGTCGCGGGACGGCTGGAGCGGATGGACGCCAAGGCGCTCAGCGGCCAGGCCTACGCGTCCACGGCGGCGGCGCGCCGGCGCATCGGGAAGAGGGCTACTGAGCTCCAGAAGATGCGCATGGGCCGGCAGCGGCGCTCATTCCCCTGGGGCTGGCTCGTGCTGGGCGCGGTCACGCTCGGCGTCGCCTGGCTGATGTACGACCGGCGCCGCCGGGAGATGATCGGAGGCCAGGTCACCCAGCTCGGCAACCGAACGACGGCGGCTGCTCGCAGTGCCGGCATCGCCTCGGCTGTCGACGAGGTCATGAGCCGGGTCCGCGGTCAGCAGACCGCGCTCGACGAGGCCGCCCTGGGCCAGGAGGTCGAGAGTGGGATCTCGGAGGCGCTCGAAGGCGGACTGCCCGAAGGCCTTCAGGTGACGATCGAGGGACGGACCGTCTACCTGCGGGGCACGGTCGACCCGGTTCTCGCCGACAGCGCCGCCAACCTCGCTCAGGCGGTGCCCGGGGTGGCGGCGGTGGTCAACCTCACGGTTCCTCCGCAGGGCGTCACCGGGCGCCCCGCGAGCCGGCGGGCCGGGAGCGCCTAGACACCGTCACCCCATAAGCTCGGCGGGTGCCATCGGACAAGGCCGCCGAGCGGGGCGAACCGAGCTACGTCTGGCGGGCCGGGCAGGACCGGCGCCTCAGGATGATCCGGGACGCGGCGCCGCTTCTAGCCGAGGCCCGCGTCCTGGACGACGGTTGCGGGATCGGCACCTACGTCCAGAAGCTCCGGCCCCTCGCCCGCGAGGTCTGGGGCCTCGACTACGAGCTCGAGCGTGTGTGCCAGGCGGCCGCCCGGCTCGGGCCGGAGCGCCTGCTCGCGGCAGCTGGAGAACAGCTGCCGTTCCCGGACTCCACGTTTGACCTCGTCATTTCGAACGAGGTTATTGAGCACGTGCGCGACGATCGCGAGGCGTGCGCCGAGATGGTGCGCGTGCTTCGCGCGCGCGGGCGCGCGGTCATCTTTTGCCCGAACCGCTGGTATCCGGTCGAGCAGCACGGGGTCTACTGGCGAGGTAGCTACCGGTTCGGCAACATACCGCTGGTCAACTATCTGCCCGATCCGCTCCGCAACCGGCTGGCGCCCCACGTCCGCACCTACACGCGCCGCTCGCTTCTGCGGCTGTTCGACGGCCTGCCGGTGCGGATCGTCACCTATCGGCGGATCTTCGGCGGCTACGACAACCTCGCCGCGCGCTTCGGGGCAGCTGGCCATGCTCTGCGGCGGGTGCTGCAAGCGGCCGAGACGACGCCCGCGCGCGCCCTCGGGTTGAGTCACCTGCTGGTGGTCGAGAAGCTTCCGTAACTCGCCAGCTGGCAGCGGCGTTCCTACTCCATCTACAATCCCGCCCGCATTCCGCAAGCATGAGGGCACCCGCTCGCGTCAAGACCAAGTCGGGGCACAGCCCGAGGGCCAGGCTCCACGCGAGATGGTCCCCGATCGGGCAGCGTGACCGCCGCACCACAATCCTCCGAACACTCGGTGTCGTGCTCGGCGTCCTCATGGTGCTCGGGCTGGCTGCCGACGCCTATGCGCAGTCTTTCGTCGGCTCGCTGCCGTCGGTCACGGGCCTCGACGCCGCCACTCTGGGGGGCGACGTCTTCATAACCGACCGCGGCGGCAAGCTGCTGGCGGACATCTCCGACCAGGGCGATCGCCGGATCTACACGCCTCTCAGCAACATCTCACCCAAGCTGGCCAGGGCGACCGTGGCGATCGAGGACAAGAGCTTTTATCAGAACCAGGGCTTCGACGTGCTGGGCATCGCCCGCGCTGCCATGAGCAACTTCCGCGCGCAGTCGATCACCGGGGGCGGTTCCACGATTACTCAGCAGCTCGCGAAACAGCTGTTCTTACTGAATTCCCAGGGCACCGCGGATCGCTCCTATGAGCGGAAGGCGAAGGAGGTGATCCTCGCCTACCAGCTGACGCAGCACTACACGAAGGACCAGATCCTCGAGCTCTACCTGAACCGTGCTTACTACGGCGCCCAGGCGTACGGCGCCCAGGCGGCATCGCAGACCTATTTCCACAAGGACGCCAAGGACCTCGACCTGGCCCAGGCCGCGATGCTGGCCGGCCTCCCCCAGTCCCCTGCGCGGTGGAGTCCGATCGTCAATCCGCAGGACGCCAAGGCGCGCCAGCGGCAGGTGCTGGACGCCATGGTCAGGCTCAACTACGCGACTCCCGACCAGGCGGCTCAGGCCTACGACGAGCAGCTGCAGGTCTTCGGCCCCGTCAACAGCTTCCTGGCGCCGCACTTCGTGGAGTACGTCCAGCGCGAGCTCGAGCAGCTCGGTTTCAAGCTCGGACAGCAGCAGCTTTACGTCACGACCACGCTGGACTACGGCAAGCAGCAGATCGGGGAGCAGATCGTCCGCGACAACCTGAACAAAAACAATTGGCGTGATCCCGGGGGTCTCCTCGACTCCTCGCTGGTATCGGTCGACCCCAAGACCGGCCAGATCCTGGTCATGGTCGGCTCCGGGCTCGACCACAACAGCCAGGGCGGCCAGATCAACGAGACCACGCGCTACGTCAACCCGGGTTCATCGGTGAAGCCATTCACCTATGGCGCGGTCATCAACGCCCGCAAGGCGACGATGACGACTCCCATCGCGGACAGCCCGAGTCCCCTCGAGCTCAGCCAGGGTCCGGGACAGCCCAACTACAAGGTCTACAACTACGACCACGGCTCCCATGGCGTGCTGCCCCTCAAGATGGCCCTCGCCAACTCGCTCAACATCCCCGCGGTCAAGGCCGAGCTCTCGATCGGCGTTCCCGCCGTGGTCGAGTTCTGGCGCTCGCTGGGGCTGCGTCCGTGGGACATCAACCGGGACCCCAACGGGCCGGTGTTCAACTATGGAGCGGCGTTGACCTTGGGTGGCTACCCGATCACCACGCTGCAAGAGACGATGGCCTACGCGGCCTATGCGAATCTGGGCGTCTACCACGAGCCGGAGGCGATCCTGAAGGTGACTGACGCCCGGGGTAAGGTGCTCTACCAGGCCAACCCGGACGCCAGCAAGAGGCAGGCGATCGACCCCGGGGTGGCCTACATCATGGGCGCGATCATGAGCGACGACAACAATCGGGCCATGATCTTCGGCCGCAACGGGCCGCTGACGGTAGCCGGCCACCGCGTAGCCGCCAAGACCGGTACCACCGAGGACTGGCACGACGCGCTGACGGTCGGCTTCACCCCCGACATCGCGACGGTGATGTGGATGGGGGACATCCTCGACCACCCGGAGCTGCACCACATGAACCAGGACGCGATCACGGTAGTCGCGCCCGCCTGGCACGACTACATGACCAGGATCCTCGCGTCCTATCCTGACCACTGGCTTGACCCGCCCTCGAACGTGGTCCAGGTCGGGGCCGACTGGTTCCTCGCCGACTCGACACGGGTCGACCGCCTGCCCAACGACAACCCGACCCCGAAGCCGACGCCGGTCGACTACGGCATACCTGGCGACCCCGGCGGGCCGCAGGCCATCATGCCGAAGCCGAGCCCCGGCCACTCACCCGGCCCAGGGTCTAACAACAACTAGTGTCCTGTTCCAGAACAGGACACTAGGTCGTTCAGCCCAGCCGGGCCCGCGACCGGCCTCCGTACAATCGCTGAACACATGGCGATTGCCGATCTTCAGATCTCCACGGAGGAGCTGCCCGGAAGCCAGGTCGGGATCAACGTAGAGGTCCCACAGGCCGAGGTCGACCGGGCGTTCGACCGCGTCCTCCAGCGCCTCCAGCAGCG
Organism: uncultured Actinomycetes bacterium; assembly: GCA_964640005.1. GTDB lineage: Bacteria > Chloroflexota > Dormibacteria > Dormibacterales > Dormibacteraceae > CAZHAC01. The sequence goes on from CAZXGB010000043.1 coordinate 6,176, forward strand.
GGTCAAGATCGAGGGCTTCCGGCCCGGCAAGGCGCCGCGCGAGCTCGTCGAGGCACGCGTCGGCGGGCAGGCGCTCCGCGAGGAGGCGATCGAGCTGCTGGTGCCCGAGGTGGTCGCCCAGGTGCTGGAGGAGAAGTCGATCGAGGCCATCGACCGGCCGAAGGTGGACATCCAGGAGTTCGAGCGCGGGCGGCCCGCCAGGTTTTCCGCCAAGGTGTCGCTCTATCCGGAGGTCAAGCTTGCCGACCTCGATGCACTCCAGGTCGAGGCGCCCAAGACCGAGGTGACCGAAGAGCTGGTCGAGCGGCGGATCGAGGAGCTGCGCGAACAGCTCGCCGAGGTGACTCCCGTCGAGCGCCCGGCCCAGGTCGGGGACATCGTGGTCGCCGACATCGACGTCGTGGTTGACGGCAAGGAGGTCCCCTCCGAGCAGCGGCGCGCGATCGAGGTCGAGGTGAAGGAGGGTGTGCTCATCCCGGAGCTCCTCGCGCAGGTGCCGGGCAAGGCCCCGGGCGAGGTCGCCGAGGCCGGCATCACGCTCCCCGAAGACCATGTCGACGAGGAGCTCCGAAGCAAGGCGGCGCACATCCGCCTGACCGTTCAGGGCGTCAAGGAGAAGAAGCTGCCGGCGCTGGACGATGAGCTGGCCAAGCAGCTGACGGAGGGCAAGCAGGAGACCCTGGACGGGCTCCGCGAGGCCGTCCGCCACGACCTGGTCGCCACCGCCGAACGCATGTCGCAGCTGGGCTTCGAACAGGCGGTCGTGAACGAGGTCGTCAAGAACAGCGAGGTCGAGATCCCGCAGTCGATGGTCGACCACGAGGTCGCCCACCAGCTGGAGGACCTCGAGCAGCGTCTGCAGGAGCAAGGACTGCGGCTCGACCGCTACCTGGCCTACCTGCAGAAGACGCCTGAGCAGTGGATCGCGGAGGCGCGGCCCGAGGCCGAGTCACGGATCACGGTCGACCTCGTGCTCGAAGAGGTCGGCAAGAAGCTGCAGGTGGAGCCCTCGGACGACGAGGTGATGGAGTACATGCGGGCGCAGATCGGGCGCGACCCCGAGCTCCAGGAGCGCTACCTGGAGCTGGTCGCCAACCGGGCCGTCCGCGACATCTACCGCCACCGTCTGACCCGCCTGCAGGTGCTCCAGCGCCTGGTTGAGAAGGCGGGTGGGACGCCGGCGCCCGTATTCAATCAAGAGGAGGGTGCAGCGAAGGCGGAGCAGCCGGTAATTAATGGAAGTGGGGAACAGCAGGATGGCTGAGAGCCGTAACTACAATGGCGAGACCATGGACTACTTGGTCCCGATGGTCGTGGAGAGCACGAACCGCGGTGAGCGCGCGTTCGACATCTACTCGCGGCTGCTCAAGGACCGCATCATCTTCATCGGGACCCCGATCGACGACCAGGTGGCCAATCTCGTGATCGCGCAGCTCCTCTTCCTCCAGAGCGAGGACCCGGAGAAAGACGTCTCCATCTACATCAACAGCCCGGGCGGCCAGGTCACGGCCGGCCTCGCGATCTACGACACCATGCAGTACATCCGGCCGAAGGTGGCCACCATCTGCATCGGCATGGCCTACTCGATGGGCGCCGTGCTCCTCTGCGGCGGCAGCGACGGCATGCGCTACGCCCTACCGCACGCCAACATCCTGATCCACCAGCCGTGGGGTGGTATGCAGGGCCAGGCGACCGACATTCAGATCCACGCCAAGGAGATCCTCAGGACTCGCGAGGTGCTCAACGGCATCATCGCCAAGCACTCGAAGCAGCCGATCGAGAGGGTCCAGCAGGACACCGAGCGTGACTATTTCTTGACACCCGAGCAGGGGAAGGCCTACGGATTGATCGATGACATCATCCAGTCCCCGCACGAAGGTGTCCCCAGCGTGGACGGTAAGGAGAAGGTAGAGGCCAAGAGGTAGGCACATGATCTTCAGGCGCCGGCGCAGCAAGACGCCCAAGGTGGTGCGTCACCGCCCGAAATGCAGCTTCTGTGGGAAGGAGCGAGGAGAGCGCGGCGTCCAGTTGATCGCAGGCCCCGGCGTATATATCTGCAGCGAGTGCATCAGCGTTGCGAACGACATTCTCCGGGGTCATAATCCTCCGGCTCCGGCTTAGGCGAATGGAAACACCAGGGAACTCATGAACGACAGAGAAGATCGACGCCGATATACACGCTGCTCCTTCTGCGGGAAGGGCCAGGATCAGGTTCGCAAGCTGGTGGCCGGGCCGGGCGTGTACATCTGCGACCAGTGCATCGACCTCTGCCAGGAGGTGCTGGAGGAGGACAGCCGGTCGGCCGGCTCAAAGAAGGCCAAGACCGGGTTCATCCCCAACCCGAAGACCATCTGCGCCGCGCTTGACCAGTACGTGATCGGTCAGGAGCACGCCAAGAAGGTGCTCTCGGTCCAGGTCTACAACCACTACAAGCGCATCTCGGCGTCGAAGTCGGTCGGCGACGTCGAGCTGACGAAGGCCAACGTCCTCCTCGTCGGGCCGACCGGGTGCGGCAAGACGTACCTGGCGCAGACGCTGGCCAAGATCCTCGACGTCCCCTTCGCTATTGCCGACGCCACCTCGCTGACCGAGGCGGGCTACGTCGGCGAGGACGTGGAGAACATCCTGCTCCGCCTGATCCAGGCCGCCGACTTCGACATCAGCCGCGCCGAGCGCGGGATCATCTACATCGACGAGATCGACAAGATCGCGCGCAAGTCCGACAACCCGTCGATCACGCGCGACGTCTCGGGTGAGGGCGTCCAGCAGGCCCTCCTCAAGATCCTCGAGGGGACCGTCGCCAACGTGCCCCCGCAGGGCGGCCGCAAGCACCCCCACCAGGACTTCATCCAGATCAACACGACCAACATCCTGTTCGTCTGCGGCGGCGCCTTCGACGGCCTCGAGCGGATCATCGAGCAGCGCATCGGGCGCAAGTCGATCGGCTTCGGTGCTCCGCAGGACAAGAAGACGAAGACCGACAGCGAGGACATCCTGGCCGAACTGCAGCCGCAGGACCTGCTCAAGTACGGGTTCATCCCCGAGTTCATCGGGCGCCTGCCGATCACGGTCACGCTGCACCCGCTGGACGAGTCGGACATCGTGCGCATCCTGACCGAGCCCAAGAACGCGCTCGTCAAGCAGTACCAGAAGTTCTTCTCGCTGGACAGCGTGGATCTCGTTTTCGAGGACGACTCGCTGGCCGCGATCGCCGAAAAGGCCCTGGGCCGGGGCACCGGCGCGCGAGCCCTCAAGTCGATCATCGAGGAGGTCCTCCTCAACTCGATGTTCGAGATCCCGTCGCGGCCTGACATCAAGCGGTGCACGATCACGCCGGACGCGATCCGCGAGCTCAAGGAGCCCGAATTCGAGTACGCCGACGAGAACGATTCGCCTCCGCAAGTAGTAGGGGAGTCGGCGTAGCCGACTGAAGGCCCCTCCCCGCCTTTAGGAGGGGAGGGGAACAGGGGAGGGGTGGCAGCAGGCCCCGACCGCGCGCAAGGCACGCCCGCTTGGCGGGGAGGAGGGCTCTACGCGTTCAATTAGCCCGTGAAAGACCTAGCCGGCAAGACCGTCCTCCTGACCGGCGCCTCCTCCGGTCTTGGCCCCTACATCGCCCGCCGGCTGCGCCGAGAAGGCTGCCGGTTGGTGCTCAGCGCGCGCCGGGAGGCCGAGCTCAATCAGCTCGCCGCGGAGCTCGGGGACGCCCGCGTAATTCCGGCCGACCTCAGCCACCGCGGCGAAGCCGAGCGGGTGGTCCAGGAGGCAGGCGGCGTCGACATCTTGGTGGCCAACGCCGGCGTACCTGCCAGCGGTGGCCTGACCTCGTTCACTGTGGAGCAGATCGACCGCGCCCTCGACGTCAACCTGCGCTCGCTGATCGTCATGACCCGCCTTGCGCTTCCTCCAATGCTCGAACGGCGGTCTGGCCATGTCGTGCTGATGGCCTCACTGGCCGGCATGGTGCCGGCGCCCCGCAACTCCCTCTACAACGCCACCAAGTTCGGGATCCGCGGCTTCGGCCACGCCCTGGCCGCGGAGCTCCGGGGCACCGGCGTCGGGGCGTCGGTGATCAGCCCCACCTTCGTCAGCGAGGCGGGCATGTTCGCGGAGAGCGGCGCCCGGGTCCGCGTCCGGTTGGTCACGCCCGAGGATGTCGCCGACGCGGTAGTCACAGCGATCCACAAGAACAAGGCTGAGATCGTGGTGGCGCCAATCGAGCAGCGCTTTTTCGGCAGCGTAATCAGCGCCGCCCCTGGCCTCCTCCGCGCGGTCGACGCCGGCTCGATCCCAGAGAGCGCGATCGACGCCCAAGCGGAAAAGAGGTAAACGGCGGGCAAGCCGGATCGCGGTAACATCACGAACACCATGCGCCGAGTAGAGGTACCCGTAGACGTACTTCCGCCGGCGCAGCTGCGCTGACGCGTTCAGCGGCGCCGGCCTCCTCAACCCCCATCCTTAGTAGAGGCACGCCCTGACATGAGCACCGAACCCGAGACCCAAACCGAACCGATGGCCACCGCCTACGACCCGGCGGCCATCGAACGCGGCTGGTACGCCCGCTGGGAACAGGCCGGCCTGTTCCGCGCCGACGCCCGGAGCCCGAAGCCCAAGTACTCGATGGCTCTACCGCCGCCGAACGTGACCGGCGAGCTCCACATGGGCCACGCCACCAACCAGAGCATCCAGGACGCTTGGGCGCGCTACCGCCGGATGACGGGCTACGAGGTCCTCTGGCTGCCGGGCACCGACCACGCCGCCATCGCCACCCAGAACGTGATCGAGAGGCAGCTGGCGGCCGAGGGCACCACCAAGGAGGAGATCGGGCGGACCGCCTTCGAGGAGCTGGTGGACGAGTGGTACCGATCGGTCGGCGCCACGATCCTCGAGCAGTCGCGCCTGCTCGGCTCCTCACTCGACTTCTCGAGGTCGCGCTTCACGATGGATCCGGCCTACGTCCACGCGGTCCGGACCGCTTTCGTCCGCTATTACGAGCAGGGCTGGATGTACCGGGGCCCGCGCATCGTCAACTGGTGCCCGCGCTGCCAGAGCGCCATCTCGGACCTCGAGGTCGACTGGCAAACTCACCACGACGCGCTCTACTCGATCGCATACCCGATTGAAGCCAGTCAGGAGCGCGTCGTCATCACCACCGTCAGGCCGGAGACGATGCTCGCCGACACGGCCGTCGCGGTGCATCCCGACGATCCGCGCTACAAACACCTCATCGGCAAGGTCGCGATCCTGCCCCTGGTCGGGCGGCGGCTGCCGATCATCGCCGACGCCGCCGTGGAACGGGAGTTCGGCTCAGGGGCCCTCAAGGTGACGCCCGGCCACGATCCTCTCGACTACGAGATCGGCGAACGCCACGGCCTCGAGGTAATCAGCGCGATGCACCTCGACGGGCGCATGAACACCCCGTTTGCGCCCACCTACGACGGTTTGCCTGCGGAGGTCGCCCGCGAGAGGGTCGTCGAGGATCTCAAGGAGCAGGGGTACCTGGTCGGAACCGAGCCCTACACCCACGAGGTCGGTCACTGCGACCGCTGCGGCTCGGTCATCGAGCCGCTCATCAGCGAGCAGTGGTTCTTGAGCATGAAGGAGCTGGCGCGGATGAGCATCGAGGCCAGCGAGCGGGGCGAGGCGCGCTGGCATCCCGAGCGCTACGAGCGCACCTACCTTGACTGGCTGCGCAACATCCGCGACTGGAATGTCTCCCGGCAGCTGTGGCTGGGACACCGGATCCCGGTCTGGTACTGCCCAAACGGCCACCAATTCGCCGACGCCGGTTACCCCGAGACCTGCCAGGAGTGCGGTGCGACCGGGCTGCAAGAGGACCCGGACGTCCTCGACACCTGGTTCTCCTCTGCCCTCTGGCCTTTCGCGACCCTCGGCTGGCCCGAGGAGACCGAGGATCTCAAGGCCTTCTATCCGAACGACCTCAATGTGACGGCGCGCGACATCATCAACCTCTGGGTCACCCGGATGATCTTCAGCGGCCTCTACTTCATGGGCCAGGTTCCCTTCCCGGACGTGATCGTCCACGCCACCATCCAGGCCGCCGACGGCCGCCGGATGAGCAAGTCGCTGGGGACCGGAGTCGACCCGCGCGCCATCATCAGCCGCTATGGCGCGGACGCGCTGCACGCCTGGGCCGCACAGGTGGGCATGTCGAGCCAGGACGTCCGCTTTGACGAGACGCGGATCGAGGGCTTCAAACGGTTCGCTAACAAGCTGTGGAACGCGGAGCGGTTGGTGCTCGGCTCCCTGGGCGCGGAGCCGCCGGCGGCGCCGGCGCCTGGCGCCGCGGTCGCTCTCGAGGACCGCTGGATCCTGTCCCGCCTGCAGCGCACCATCACCGAAGTCACAGAGGGCATCGAGGGATACGCGTTCCAGCAGTCCGTGATGGCGGTCTACGACTTCGCCTGGCACGAGTTCTGCGACTGGTATCTGGAGGCGATCAAGGCGCGCCTGCGCGACGACGACCAAGCGGCGCAGGCCGTTGCCGTCTGGGTCCTGGACGTCGTGACGCGCCTGCTCCACCCGTTCATGCCCTTTGTCACCGAGGAGCTGCATTCCCGGCTTCCGAGGGAACGCGACTACCTGGTCCGGACACCCTGGCCAGAGGCCGATTCCATCTTCCTGGACCAGGCCGCCGAGAGCCGGATGACGCCGGTGCTGGACGCGGTCAGCGAGCTGCGCACAGCCCGCAAGAGCGCGCCTGGCGCCCCCCGGCGGGGCGGCCTTCTGAAGCTCGAGGGCACCTGGGAGCGCGAGGAGGAGGAGCGGCAGCTGCTCGCGATCCTGGCCGACGTCGAGCTCGTTGACGAGCTGCCAGAGGGTGGCATCGCCCTGACTTTCGGCCGGGTCAGCTTTCCCGGCGCGGCGGCCCACGACGAGGCGGCCCATGAGCGGCGCCGCCGAGAGCTGGCGGAGGAGCTGGCCCGCGTCGAAGCCCGCCTGGCCGATCCCAACTTCACGTCCAAAGCGCCACCGGCGGTTGTCGAGAAGAACCGTGCGCGCGCTGCCGAACTAAGAGCGGACCTCGAGCGCCTGACGAGCGCGTGAGCTGAACCACATAACCTAGCTGCGTGCCGCCCGGCCTTCAGCTTCTCCTTCCTGCCGGCCTTCTGGCGGCCGGCGCGCTGGTCACCTGGTTCGCCGGCGCCTTCGGAATCCGCGTCGGGCGCATGATCGCGGCCGCGTCCAGCTGGGCGGCGCTGATCGCCATGGTTGCGCTCTGGGCGCCGAGCCGAGCTCCGATCGAATACCAGGGAATCGCGCTCGGCCCCGGGCTGCAGTTCGGGCAGACACTGGACGCCGTCGGATTCGCCCTGGCGCTGGCTCTGCTCATACCGGTGTGCATGCTGCTCACCTTCCAGCACCGAGGTTGGGCGGCGGCCGGCGCCGCCGCCCTGAGCGCGGCCTTCAGCCTCACGGCCGTGCTCGCCAACAGCCTGGTCATCACCGCGCTCGGCATGGGGGCGGCGTTGAGCGTTTTGCTCGTCCAGGTCAGGAGCGACAGTGAGCTCGGAATACGCTCCTTCTGGCCACTTCAGGTCGCCGGCTGGTTGATCCTGCTCTGGGCGGCTGCCACGCTGGAGGCGCTGGCGGGGACGTCGGCCTATGCGGCGGTCCCCGTCGGTGCCTTCCGGGCGCCGCTCTTCGTGCTGGTGGCGGCCGGCGCAGTCGCGTGCTCGCCGTCGCTGCCCTGGCGGGGGTGGGCTTCCGAGTTCTGGGACCGCCCCCGGTTGGGCAGCGGGTCGCTCGCGATCGCCAGCATGCTGCCGGTTTCATTTCTGGTCCTGTTCAGGACGTACGAGATGGGCGGCGGGCGCTGGCCGAGCCCGCTACTCAACGTGGCGGTCGCCATCACCGGGGCGGCAGCGGTTGCCGGCGCGGCCTTCCGAGCGCAGGCCGCGCCGGTCCGGCGATCGGTGGCCGGGGAGGCCGTGCCCGGCCTCTACGGCGTCGCGCTGGTTGGGCTTTCGCTGGCGACCCCGCTCGGCCTGGTCGCGGCCGTAGCCTGTGTGCTGGCGGCCGGAGTCGCCTCGGCCCTGCTGCCACTACTGCCGGAGGACCGCTCGGCGACCTCGCTGACCGGGGCCCTGGTGGCGACCGGGGTGCCGCCCGGCTTCGCCTTCGCCGCGCGCCTCGTGACCGTACAAGCCGGCATCGAGGCCGGGACGGTTCAAGGCTTACTCGTCGTTGGAGTCGCCCTCGCCTGGCTGATCGAGGTAGCCGCGACAGCACGGGGCGCCCGCCTGCCGCCGGCTTCGGCGACTGCGGTTCGCGCCGGCTCCTTCCCCGGATCCCTGGTGGGCCTCGTCCTCGTACTGGCGGGCGGCGCCGGGTTCGGCCTGGTGGTTTCGGCGATCTGCCTTCCAGTCGCGGCGGAGCTGGTTCAGCTGCCTGTGAACGCCCTGGGCGGGCTGCCTCTGGCCGTGCTCAGTGCTTCCGGGGGATGGGCGGCCGCGGCCCTCGGCGTGCCGGTCTTGGCTCTGGCACTGATGCTCCTGCCGGTGATGAGGGCCGAGGTGCTGCCGGCCGCGCGGGAAGCGGTGGAACCGTTCTTCTCGATCCCCTGGTCGGAGGCGCCGCGCCGCTGGTACCGGCGGTTGGGCCCGCTTCGCGTGCCGAAGGAGTACGAGAGTCTCTTCAACCCGAGGGCCCTGGAAGCCGCCATGGCGCAGGGCCAGCCCGTCCTCTGGGCGGTTCTACTGCTCGTTCTCGCGATCGCGGTAAACCGCTGATGGAGGCTGTAAGCAGCGCCGGCGCCGTGCTCGCCTGGCTGGGCGGCGCTCTCATCGTCCTCTCCGAGGGCAGGCGTGGGCTGGCCGGAGGTCTTGCAGTCGCCGGTGTAGGGCTGGCGCTCAGCATCGCGGCCGCGCCCATGGACGCCGCGGTGCTGGCGATCATGTCTTTGATCGCGGCCGGGCTCCATCTCCGCCAGGGCACCCCGGGCTGGGCGCTGCTCCCGCCCGGGTCGACGCCGCGCATCATCCTGGTGATCGTTGCCGGCGTGGTCGGCGTATTCGCCGCCGCGTCCCTGCTCCCGGCGCCTGAACCCGCCCAGGCGCGAGCCGCCATCGTCGTGGCCGGCACATTGGCGGCGGCGCGAGTGCTCAGCACGCAGCGCCGTTCACCGGCGCTTGCCTCCGCTTCGGTGATCTGCTTCGGTATCGCCGCCCTGGAGGCGCTCGTCTACCCGGCGGTGCCCGGCGCCGCCTACGCGGCGGCGGTCGCCGGCGGTCTCCTTGCGCTCCTGTTGCAGCGTGATGCGGTGGCCGATGGGAACTGAGCTCGCGTTCGGGCTGCCGGCGGCGGGTGCGCTCCTGGTAACCGCCCTCCGCCGAAACCGGCCGCTCGCGCTGCTCTGCGGCGGCCTCCTGGGCGCGGCCAGCGTCCTCGTCCTGCTCCCACTCGTACCGGCTCTTGGGCGGTCAGCCCTGGGCCTCAGCCTGCCCGCGCCCGGCCGGGCTTTCGTGGTGGCGGCGGCGCTGACGCTGGCGATGGCAGTGACTCTCGCGCCGAGAACGGTGGATCGGGTCTCGCTGCTCGCCGCCGGCCTGGCGGGCCTGGCCGGGCTGACGGCGATCGCCGTTGCGCCCGATCCGGCCACGATCGCGGTCGTGGTGGCGCTGCTGGCCGCCGGACACGCGGCGCTGCCCGGTCTCCGGCCGTTCGCGGCCCGCATGCGCGCCCCCGCCTTCGGCCTCGTCCTGCTCGCTGCCGGAACCCTGCTCGCTCATGACGGCGGCCCGCCAATCCACGCGCGGCTGGCGGCGCTCGCATTCGTGCTTGGCCTGATCGCGATCGCCGGCCTGGTCCCCTTCCTACCGGAGCTGGAACCGTCCGAGGCCGCCCCGGCGTCAGCCATCGCCTGGACCGGCTTTTTCGGGCCGGCGGTCGCGTTTGACCTGCTGGCGCGGGTGCAGCCGATGCTGGCGCCGGAGGCGGCGCCCGTTCACGCCGCGCTCCTGGTCGGGATCGGCTTGCTCAACCTCCTGTGGGGCTTGGTCGGCGCCTGGCTGGTCGAGGGAGAGGTGGCAGCCTGGAGGTACTCCTTCCTGGCCGATTGGGGCCTGGCGCTGATCGGGCTCGGCATCGTGGTCGGTGACGGCCAGCGCGCGGCTTACCTGCTCCTGATGGGCGTGGTGCTGGTCCGGCTACCCCTCTACTTGTGGGCGCGACCCGTCCTGCTCGGGCGAACCCCAAAGCATCTCGGCCCCTCTAACGTGCTGCTCTCGGCGGCGCTGGCGGGTGTGGCGCCCTTTGCCGGCTTCAGTGCCCGGCTGCTGCTGCTGCGCGGCGCCACCGAGGTCTACTGGCCGCTCGCCCTCGTCCTGGCCGTTGCCATGCTGGTCTGGCTTGCGCACTCGGTGCGGCTGGCCCAGAGCATCGGCCGGCCGGAGGGACGAGCGGCGATCGGTGTGGTGCTTGCGCTCGCGATCAGCGTCGTCCTCGGCGTCTTCCCGGGACTCGCGCTGGCGGCCGGCGGCTTTTAGGCGGCGCCATGCTCCTTGAGGTGCTGTCCGGTGCGGTGGCGCTGCTGCTCTACCCGGGAGCGCTCGCCGTGGCGGTCACCGGCCTCGCCGCCGAGGCGGTGGCGGCGTGGGCGCTGGTCCCGAATCGGGGAGCGGCGGTCGCCGCCCGCTCCACGCTCGCTGCCATTCGCGGGGTCTTTCCCGTACTCCCCGCCCTTCCAAGCGCGGCTGCCCTACTTGCACTGCTCTCCGCGACCCAGGTGGCGGCACCGCTGAACCCACTGCCGGCGCAGGAGCGCAACACCCTGGTCGCAGCCGCCGCGCTGATTGGCGCTTCCTGGCTCGCCTGGGCGTGGGGCTGGGGAAGGCGGCGCGCCGACGCGCGCCTCGGGCTCGCCGTCCAGGTCTGCTGGCTGCTGGCCGTGCTGCTGCCCTCGATCGCGCCCGAGAACCTGCGCCCTCAGGTGCTGGGCGGCATCACCGTACCCGCGCTGCTGCCTCTCAAGATCGCCTGCGGAGCGCTCTACCTGGCCTGTCTGCCGGCGCTGCTCCAGATCATCCCGGAGACGGCGCCGCAGGGGATTCCAGGAGACGCGCGGCGCGGAAGGGCCGGCCCGGATGAGGCGGGCTTCATCCTCGTGCGAGGCCTCCTCTGGATGCCCTACTGCGGACTCTTCGCATCGATCTTCTTCCCGGCGTCCGGGGACGACCCATCCGGCGTGCTCCGCTTCGCGCTGCTCGTGGCCGGTAGTGCGGGCCTGGCCATCGCCATCGCCGCCAACCTCGGCCGCCGGTCCCCCGGCGTGACCCAGACGCTCTACCGGCGCCTCGCGCTGCCCTTCGCGGCGTTCACGGTCGCGGTCGCGCTTCTGACCAACGTCGCCGGCTGACCGAAAGGGGGGTGCGGTGGAGGTCCGCCGCATGTATGATGACGGCCACTCCGGTCGCCCCTGCACCAGCAAAACGTCCCACCACACGCTCCACTTCTTTGAACGTACTCAACACGGTGCTCGGCATCTGGTCGAGCGACATGGGCATCGACCTCGGAACGGCGAACACGCTGGTCCACGTAGCCGGTCGCGGCATCGTCCTCGATGAGCCCTCGGTTGTCGCCGTCAGCCGCCGCACCGGCCAGGTCCTCAGCGTCGGCGCCGACGCGCGGCGGATGCTCGGGCGGACGCCGGCCGACATCATCGCGATGCGGCCTCTCAAGGACGGCGTGATCGCCGACTTCGAACACACCGAGCAGATGATCAAGCACTTCATCGCCAAGGCGCACAACCGCGAGTGGCACGTCTCCCATCCGCGTGTCGTGGTCGGCGTGCCGAGCG
>CAZXGB010000044.1:0-17670 GCA_964640005.1 uncultured Actinomycetes bacterium
CGGGGTCGGGGTGATCGTTGATACCTCACCGTGCACTCCTGGCTACTGGCTCAACTGGTCGGACGCTGCAATAGCGACTGCTTCTGACCCGACCTGACAGCAAGTCCCACCGCCGCGGCGAGGATCCAGATCGCTTCCACGACGGACATCGCGATGGCGAAGATGAGGCCCGCCGTTCCAAACACGGCGGCAATCCCTGAGGCTTCGAACAGCAGTGCCACTGCCAGCGCTGACAGCGCAAAGCCCCGGTGGAGCACGGTCGATCGGAGAAGTGTGAACCCGATGCCTGCAAACAAGAGGGGAGCCGGCGCGAGTGGGAAGATGCGTGCGAACACGCCGTTGCTCAACGCGAAGCTGGTGGCCGTAGTGGCTCGGTCTCCTGCCTGTGCCGCCATTGGCACTGCTTCCAGCAGAGCGGCCTCGATGACAACTACCGACAGCAGAAGGGCGGCACCCACAATGGTCACACGCCCCTCGAAATGGCCCCGGTCGCCGCTCAACTGGAGCAGGACGAGAAAGAACAGGACGCTCAGCAAGGCGCCGCTGGCTTGCAGCCATCCGCCGGCATAGAAGAGAAGCTCGTGCGACCGCGCGTAGCGGATCAGCTCATCAGGCGGAGCGCCGGCATAAGGCCAGCCGGCTAGAGCCGGCGCGGTGAAGTACACGGTCAGCAGGATGGGGCCGAGGATGCCGGTAGCGATTCCCAGGCCGCGGAGTCGCTTCTCCTCTGGCATCCAGGCAGTCTATGCGGCGGAGTACAGGACCTGCCCGACCACACCCTGACCGGAAGACCGCGCTCAACAACGCGAAAGAAAAGATGAGTGCCTCCCCGCGCCCTCTCCTGTCACGGAATTATCAGGTTTGAGCCCGGTTGCGCTATATGTTGCTGTCGCATCCACCTGGTCCGGAACGCGAAGCCGGACCGGCGTCAGCGCGGTTCGAGGGGGTTTCTCCAAATGGCCTGTGCCTATCGTGGGCTCGGCTCGCCTCTGCGCGGGCTTCTCCGCCTTATCGCCGCCTTCGTCCTGCTCACGCCCCTCCTACTCGTGCCAGCGACGCCGGCTCACGCCTCGAGCAACACCTACTTCTTTCACGGCGCGGCGGGCAGCGCCTCCTTCGACACCAATGCGCCTTCGGGCGCCAGCTCGCAGACCCAGACAGCGAGCCCTCTCGCCAACCGTGACTACGCCGGCGACCCACTCGCCGCCTGGTGGCAGGGCAGCTACAGCGGGACCCTGAGTGGCTCGATGCAGCTCGACTGGTGGTGGTCGAGCGCCAACGCGACCGCGATCCTGCTCGGTCTCGGGATGGACGTGACAGTCTTCGCCGACGCCGATCCGAGCACCGGCTCAGGCACGGTCGTCGGTCGCCAGTTCGTAACTCTCCAGGTGGGCGCGACGCCGAAAGAGAACGTGAACTTGGTCGCGGTCGCGGGCACGGTCCAGCGCAATCTGCTGATCGAGGCGGTCCCTCACTACATCGATACAGGCAACGCGCCGGTCGTCTCCTACGACGCGACCTCGACGCCTTCCGGATTCAGCTTCGTGCCCACGCCGACCGCCCCGCCGGTCACCTTCGACACCACGCAGCAGCTCACCTTCGCTCCCTCGACGGTGGTCTCGCCGAGCTTCCTTGGCGGTGAGCCGGAGACGACCATGGAGCATCCGATTCCGGGCAGCCAGGCCGGACGGATCGACCCCAATCGTGTCTTCGTCGACTGGCCCCTCTCGAGCCGCACCCAGACCAGCCAGGTCAGCCGCTCCAACGACGGCGGCGACCACTTCCGCATGCTGCTCGATCTCAACACCTGTCCTCAGCGCAACCGCCCCAACTGTCTCACCGGCGGTGGCGGCGACTCCAAGACCGACGTCAACCTCTATGACGGCAACTTGTTCTTCGCCGATCAGGAGGTCCTTGCCAACGAGGCGGTCGCCAGCTCGACCGACCACGGGGACACCTGGCCCAACACCCGGCAGTTCGCGATCTCGAACACCGCGAGCGCTGTCGACCGCCAATGGCTGGCCTACATCGATCCTTCCGTCGTCAGCCTGCCCACCGGACACGCCGACGCCTTCCTCGCCTATCACCTCCCCGCCGCGGGGCAGTACATCCAGGCCATTGACCAGAACGGCGTACCGGTCCCGCAGCCTGTCGCGCAGATCACCGGCGTCAGCCAGAGCGGGACGCTGCGTGTCGACAACTCGACCGGGCCCGGCCACGGTTGGATCTACCAGCCGTACCGCGGGACCGGTGTGATGGTTGCCACCGCCAACGCGACCGGATACCAGGTGCCCCAGAACTGGCAAACGACGAAGGTCAGCGACGACAGCGCGACCATCTTCCCGTGGCTGCAGATCGACAGCCATGGCAACGCGTACCTGGTGTGGGTTTCGGCCGGCAACCTCTTCCTGAGCGTTTCGCCCATCGACGACGCGCGCAACAACCCCGCCAAGGGTGGAAGGCCCGGCACCTACTGGACGCGACAGGCCGAGATCAATCCCCCAGGCGTCACGAGCACCGTCTTCCCCGAGGTCACGGCGGGTGATACCGGGCGCATCGGCATCACGTTCGTAGGCAGCACCGACTGCAGCGGCCAGTCTGACAACTGCGCTCCGACAGCCCACTGGAACACGTATGCCGAGGTCATCTCGGATGCCCTGGCGCTGGTCCGAGGCACGTCCCTCAGCGTGGTTTCAGGGGTCGTCAACCACCGCGTCATGCACCGCGGGTCGATCTGCACATCGGGCACCACGTGCACCGGCGACCGCTCGCTGCTCGACATGATCGACCTGGGCTACGACGCGAGTGGTCGCGTCGGTGTGGTCTTCACAGACAACAACAACCGCCTGGCGGCACCGACGCTGACCGATACGTCTAAGAACGGCCCATTCACGCAGTTCGCCAAGGCGACCGCGGGTCCGGCGCTGCTCGCCAATCAGCCGGCGGTGAACGTGAGCATCCCGCAGAATGGCCGAGCGGCGGCCGCCGGCGACGCAACCTGGCCCAACACCGCGGCGGGAACAAATCTGCCGTCACTCGACCTCACGGGAGCGTCCATCGGCCTCAGCGCCGATGGCAGCCAGCTGGTCGCCAAGCTCGCTCTCAGCGACGCGACGCTCGCCGGCATGACGCGGGATTTGGCGGCGTACAACGCTTCGACGACGCAAACGGCGGCGCGACTGCAGTACACGGCTCGATTCGCCACCGCGGACGACGTCTTCCACCTCGACATGGATTTCGAGCCCGGGCGCACACCTCAGGTGCGCTTCTTCGGCGGCCGTCTCGATGCCAATGACGGCGTTCAGAACGGCACGGGCACGATCGTCGGGAGCCGGTACGTCGCCGATGCCGGCTATACGGTCACGGGCAGCATCCGTAACGGCGTCCTCACCCTGATGGCGCCCAAGACACAGTTCGGTCTCGACACCGGGTCGCCGGTGTTCAGCGTGACCGGATTTGCAATGGCGGGCCCGGACGAGGGCGACGCCACGGCAACCCTGGTTGCCAACTCATCGCGCACGGTTGACGCCTCGCCACCGTTCGACGCCAAGCTCCAGACCGTCCAGTCGCCGCCGACCGGCGTCAGCTGCGACGACGGCGCCGTTACCGAGCGGGGCGGCTGGCAGGACGAGTCCGACGATCCAGGCGGCAGCGGCGGTACGCACTGTCGGCAGGTCGGCGGCCACGCCGGCGCCAGCGGCAGCGGCGACGACATGCAGATGGGCTTCTACGGGACCGGCGTGGACCTCGTCGTCGCCAAGGGCCCGCGAGGCGGCAGCTTTAACGCGAGCATCGACAGCGGTCCTCCCGTGTTCGTCGATGAGTACCGGCCGCCCACGGATCCGGCGCATCCAGACATGAGCGGTCGCCATGACCTGACCACGAACGTCAAGGTGCACCTGGACGCACCGGGCTACGGCTACCACACCGTTCACGTTCGAGTTGTCAACGGGAGCACGGACAAGTCGCGCAACATGGTTTACGTCGACGGCTTCACCGTCTACGGCGGCGACGGGGTAGGGGCCCCGACCTCGACACGCGACGTGTCGACGCTGGTCAATGGGGTTCTCGGCGCCCTCCTCGGCGCCGAATTCACGGTTGCCTCGACGGCCAATACGTACGACTTGAACTTCGTCCTCGAAGCCGTCCCGGGAACAACGCTCACGATCAAAGACCCGACCGGAAAGGTCGTCGCCACTGGCACGGTGCAGGACGGCGTGCTCGCAGTCGGCTTCCCGACCAACGGTGTGCTCGGCGCCTTCGTCGTCGACGTCCGCAACACCACAGGCGGTGAGGCGGCGTTCAACCTGTGGGAGGTCGTCGGGGGCAGCTAGTCGCTAAGGCACCTCCAGCGAGGAAGCCGACCTTAGCCCTGCTGGTCGAGGCCCTCCCGGAGAAGTCCCTCCAGGTCCAGCCGCCGGCCCGAGAACGTCAGGTGCCCTTCCGCGTCCACCGGCCACTCTGACTCCGGGCGGTCCCACGCCAGCTCGAGCCCGTTCTGTTCGGGGTCGCGCAGGTAGATCGCCTCGTGCGTCCCGTGGTCGTTGAAGCCGTCGATCGGCCACTGGGCCTCGGACAGGCGGCGGAGGGCGTCGCCGAGGTCGGCACGCGTGGGGTAGCGGATCGCTATGTGGTAGAGGCCCGTGGAGCCCGGCGGAGGCGGAGAGCCGCCCTTGGACTCCCACGTGTTGAACCCGAGGTGGTGGTGGTAGCCGCCCGCGGACAGAAAGAGTGCGTCAGGCATCTCGAAGACGACGTCGAATCCGAGGACGTCGACGTAAAAGGCGCGGATCTTGGCCAGGTCGCCGGCCCGCAGGTGGACATGCCCGATGTCGGTGCCGGCCGCGACCGGCCGGCGAGCGCGCTCGCGTGGCGTGACGCCGGTGACGCCGGATGGGGTGCCGCTTGTACCCATGCCTGTCACCTAAACCCTAGTCCAGCGCGCCGCATTCCCGCGCTGCCAACCCCTTCCAAGGGGAAGAGGAACGGCGGCGTACGGTTGAAGTCATGGCGATCGTTCCGGTGATCGTGATCCTGCTGGCGGCCCTATTGGTTCTGGCCGCCGGCGGTTACGTCCTCGTCAAGAGGCGGCGCACGTAAGTCCAAGCCGGCTCGCCGACCGCCGATTGACACCAGGGATTGCAGTCTGAAAAGGTGAGTCCGAGGGTGTCAGTAACCATAGAACGGACACCGTTGATGGAGGGCGAAGACCCCGACACGGCTCATGTCGAGGACGCGCGCCACTGGGTCGCCATCTACACCCAGATGCTCGAGTTCAAGGAGCGGCTCCTAGAGCGGGCCCGTGACGACTCCGAGGACCTTCCACGGCCCGCCCGGCAGAAGGTCCGCGCCGAGGACCTGATCATGCTCGAGCAGGAGTGCGCAAAGGTCGAAGAGCGCCTCCAGTTCTGGCGGCAGCGGCACTGGGAGCTGGCGGGCATCGACCTCGATGCGGACGCGCGCACGATCGTCTTCCAGGGCACCGCTGTCGACCTCACGCCGCGCGAGATGCAGCTGCTCGAGATCCTGCTCCGCAACCCGAATCGCTACATCTCCTCGGTCGAGATCCTCGACCGCGCATGGCACGACACCAACCTGGCGCCCGAGCAGGTCCGCTCGTACGTGACGCGGCTGCGCCGCAAGCTTGGCGAGGCGGGCATCCCGTGCCGCCTGGAGACCCGTCCTCGGCGCGGCTACCGGCTCGTCTTCGATTAGGGCTTGGGGAGGGCTTTGCATGGTGCTTTGCCGATTCGCAAACATGCGGTAGGTTGGAGAGGGGATGGCTCCCACGGGTGAAGAGGGGATGACCGGCGAGCTGCTCCCGGGTGAGGATCCGACCGTCACCGACCCCGTCGAGCTTCAGCATTGGATCTCGCTCTACGAGGAGCGGCGCGAGATCTGGCAGCGGCGTCTGGGCCGCGCCAAGGACTCGACGGCGCACGCGCGCATCCAGGACCACCTCGACTCGACCAACCAGCGCATCGCCTTCTGGCGAAACCGCCACGCGCAGCTGGCCGGGATCCTACTCGATCCCCAGACACGCACCATGACCGGCCGCGAGGGGCGCGTCAGCCTGACCCGTCGCGAGTACGAACTGTTGAGCTACCTGGCCGACCACCCCGGGCGGCACGTGCCGGCCAGCCT
Source organism: uncultured Actinomycetes bacterium (assembly GCA_964640005.1). Classification (GTDB taxonomy): domain Bacteria; phylum Chloroflexota; class Dormibacteria; order Dormibacterales; family Dormibacteraceae; genus CAZHAC01. The sequence goes on from CAZXGB010000044.1 coordinate 6,145, forward strand.
GCTCGTGGGCAGGGCCTGGCCCGACTCCGACCTCTGTGAAGAGCAGCTGCGGACGTACGTGGCGCGGCTCCGGCGGAAGATGGCGGAGGCCGGCACGCCGTGCCGGCTCGTGGCCGACCGGCCTCGGGGTTACGTCCTGCTTTTCGACGAGGACGTGTCGGCGGAGGCCGGCGCGAGCATCGCTTCTTAGTCACTTCGACTCACTCGGGGCCTCGCCGAATTCACGGCCGGCCTGCTTTTGCTGACGCTATTGCCGAGCCCTCTGTAGCGTCGACCCAAGCTCTTTTCACCCATTAACGTTGTCGGCTTTTCGTATCTGGAAGCTACATGAAAGTACTGGGGATCAACGGCGTCTTCCACGACTCCGCAGCCGCGCTGGTCATCGACGGCCGGATCGTCGCCGCGGCCGAGGAGGAGCGGTTCAGCCGGCGCAAGCATGGCAAGCGCCCAATACCGTTCGCGACCTGGGAACTGCCCGAGATGGCTGCCGCCTGGTGCCTCGAGGAGGCCGGGATGGGGGCCGTCGACCTGGACGCGGTCGCGTACTCGTACGACCCGACGTTGGCGCCCCGGCCCAATGGCGACATCACGGCGGACGCGTGGGAGGGGCTGCGCACGCTCTACGCCAGCCGGGCGCCGCTCTTCCTGAAAGCGGCGCTGCCCGGCCTCGACCCGAGCAAGGTCGTCTTCGTCCCCCACCACATCGCCCACGCGGCTTCCGCCTGCCTCGCCGCCCCCGCGCGGTCCTCAGCGGTGATGGTGCTCGACGGCCGCGGCGAGCGCGCCTCCTACCTGGCCGGGCACTGCAAGGACGGCCAGCTGGAGACCCTCGCCATCCAGGAGCTGCCGCATTCGCTGGGCCTCCTCTACGAGGAGGCGACCGAGCACCTCGGTTTCCGCCGCTCCTCTGACGAATACAAGGTGATGGCGCTCGCCGCCTACGGCAAGCCGGCCTGGCTCGACCTGATGCGGGAGGTCGTCACCACCGCTCCGGACGGCGGGTTTCGGGTGCGACCGGTCGACTGGGTCGAGCTGGCGCCCCGTGTGCAGCGGGGCGGAGAACGGTCGGGGGCCCACGCGGATCTCGCGGCCAGCCTCCAGGCACGCCTCGAAGAGGTCCTGCTCGAGCTCGCCTGCTGGCTGCACGCCCGCACCGGCGAGGCAGTTCTCACGCTGGCCGGCGGTGTCGCCCTCAACTGCGTGGCCAACGCGCGGATCGCGCGCGAGGGCCCCTTCGACGAGGTCTGGGTGCAGCCGGCGGCCGGCGACGCGGGAACCGCGCTGGGCGCGGCGCTGCAGGTCGCGAACGCGCTGGGCGACCGCGTCGAGCCGATGCGCAGCGCGGCGCTTGGACGTGGCTTTGCCGACGATGAGATCGAGCGCGCGCTGAAGACCGCGCGAGTCGCCTACGAGCGGCCCGACGATATCGCCGAGGCGGTGGGTGAACTGGTGGCCGACGATGCCATCGTCGCCTGGTTCCAGGGCCGTTCGGAGTTCGGCCCCCGTGCCCTGGGCCATCGCAGCCTCCTCGCCAATCCCGGCCGCGCGGAGAACCTCAGCCGTCTCAACGACATCAAGGGACGCGAGCAGTTCCGCCCGGTCGCTCCCATGGTCCTCGAGGAGCAGGCCGAGAACATCTTCGAAGGGCAGTTCCCCAGCCCCTTCATGCTCTTCACGCATCGCGTTCGGGAAGAGTGGCGCCCGCGGATAGCGGCCTCCGTGCACGTCGACGGCAGCGCCCGGGTGCAGACGGTGAACCGCGAGCAGGAACCCCTCGTGGCCCGCTTGCTCGACGCGCTGGCCGAGCGCACAGGGACGCCCGTCGCCATCAACACGAGCTTGAACACCGCCGGTCGCCCGATGGTCGACAACGTCCGCGACGCCCTCGAGTGCTTCGGTTCGGCCCCGGTCGACGCACTCGCGATCGGTCCATTTCTCCTGCGGAGGGCGCCATTGCTCGTGCGGAGGGCGGCGTGACGTACGACGTCGTCATCCCGACGACCGGCCGGTCCTCGCTGACTCCGCTGCTCGAGTCGCTCGCCGCCTGCGGAGGACGGCTGCCCAAGTGTGTCGTCCTGGTCGACGACCGGCCGCCGGGCGCACGCGGGCCGCTCGTCGGAGCCATCCCGGCGCCGCTCGAAGGACGCGTCAGGGTCGTACGCTCCTTCGGCCGCGGCCCCGCCGTAGCTCGGAACGCCGGCTGGCGGACCGCAACCGCGGCTTGGGTTGCCTTCCTCGACGACGACGTTGTTGTCCCGAGCACCTGGGCGGGGGACCTGGAGCGCGATCTGGCGGCCGCCGCCGGCGCGGCCGGGAGCCAGGGCCGGATTCGCGTCCCGCTCCCGCGCGATCGCCGGCCGACCGACTGGGAGCGCTGCGTCGCGGCCCTGGAGACGGCCCAATGGGTTACCGCCGACATGGTCTACCGGCGCGATGCGCTCGAGATGGTGGGCGGCTTCGACGAGCGCTTCCCGCGGGCCTACCGCGAAGACGCCGACCTGGCACTGCGGATCATGGGGGCCGGCGAGCGCCTGGTCAGAGGCACACGAACCGCGTTCCATCCGGTGCCGGCCGCCGGGTTCTGGGAGAGCCTCTGGCGCCAGGCCGGGAACGCTGACGACCCGCTCATGGACCACCTTCACGGCCCCGGCTGGCGAGACCGGGCAGGCGCCCCCACCGGCGCTCGCGACCGCCACCTGGCGACTGTGGCCGTTGGCGCGGGAGCGCTCCTTGCGGCCCTGAGTGGCCGCCGCCGCACGGCGGCGGTGCTGGGCACCCTTTGCGCAGGCGCGACTGCGGCCTTCGCCTGGGAGCGTATCCAGCCGGGCCCGCGGGTTCCGGGCGAGGTGCTCCGGATGGCCGTGACCAGCGCGGCCATCCCCCCCGCCGCCACTTACCACTGGATCCGGGGATGGCTGGCGGTGCCGCGACTGGCGGAAGTGCCGCAGGCGGTTCTCTTCGACCGCGACGGCACACTGGTCGAAGACGACGTTCCCTACAACGGCGATCCGGCGCTGGTCCGCCTGCGTCCAGGCGCCCGGGAGACAGTCGAGCGGCTGCGCCGCGCCGGCATCCGGATAGGCGTGGTGTCGAACCAGAGCGGAATCGCTCGCGGCCACGTCACAGCCGAGCAGGTGGAGGCGGTCAACCGCCGGATCGAGGAACTCCTCGGACCGCTGGACGCGTGGCTCGTCTGCCCACATGGACCGGCAGAGGGCTGCGACTGCCGGAAGCCGCGGCCGGGCCTGATCAGGCAGGCTGCGATGCGGCTCGGAGTCGACCCGGCCCGGTGTTCCGTGATCGGCGATATCGGCAGCGACGTCGAGGCCGCCCGCGCGGCGGGGGCACGCGCCATCCTGGTCCCGACCGCGGCTACCCGCTTGGAGGAGGTGAGGGCGGCGCCCGAGGTGGCCCTCGACCTGCCGGCGGCGGTCGACCGGCTGCTCGGACCGGCTGCACCGGCGCCCGAGGAGAGGGGGCAGGTGGCGTGACGCACGTCCTCGCGGTGCGCTCCGACAGCCTGGGCGACGTGCTCCTCATGGGACCCGCGATTCGCGCGCTCGCCGTGCGCGCACGCGTGACCTTGCTCTGCGGGCCGAGAGGTGAGGCGGCGGCAAGGCTGCTGCCTGGCGTCGCCCGCGTCGTGGTCGCCGAGTTGCCCTGGATAGATCCCGAACCCGCCCCGGTAGAACCGGCGGCGATGCTGGCGCTGACCGGGCGGCTGGCGGCCATCGGCGCTGACGAAGCTGTGATCTTCACGTCCTTCCACCAGAGCCCGCTCCCGCTGGCCCTGCTCCTCCGGCTCGCCGGCATGCGCCGGATCGCGGCCTTCAGCGACGACTATCCGGGCTCCCTGCTCGATCTGCGCCACCGGCTGCCGGATGAAGAGATGCACGAGGTGGAGCGCGCTCTCTCGCTTGCCGAGGCAGCCGGCTACCGGCTGGCGGAAGGCGACGACGGGCGCCTTTTAGTCCAGCTCCGCGCGAGGCCGCCGGCCGAGGTGGTGGCGCTGAATGACTACGTGGTCGTGCATCCGGGAGCGTCGGTGCCGGCTCGCGCCTGGCCCGGCGAACGCCACCGCGAGCTGGTCAGGCTCCTGTCCACCGCCGGTCGGAGCGTCGTGGTCACTGGGAACGAGGGCGAGGCGCGATTGACTGCAGCCGTGGCCTCAGCGGGCGGCTGTGATCTCGGCGGCCGTCTCACCTTTGAAGAGCTGGCCGCGGTGCTCGCCGGTGCCAGCGCCGTCGTTGCCGGCAACACCGGCGCCGCCCACCTCGCGGCCGCCACGGGCACACCCGTCGTCTCGCTGTTCTCGCCCGTTGTGCCCGCCAGCCGCTGGCGCCCCTGGCGGGTGCCGCAGGTCCTGCTCGGTGACCAGCACGCCCCCTGCGCGGGCTCGCGGGCTCGCGAGTGTCCCGTCGCCGGACACCCCTGCCTCAATTCGGTCACGCCCGAGGATGTCGTGGCGGCTGTGGACGCCCTCGTCCCGACCCGCGTTCCCGGAGCCGAGGTCGCATGAACGTCTTCCTCTGGCACGTCCACGGCGCCTATACGACCGCGCTGGTACGCGGCCCACACCGCTACCTGGTGCCGGTGCTGCCCGAGCGTGGACCCGACGGCCTGGGTCGCGCGACCACCTACGCCTGGCCGGACACCGTGGTCGAGGTCACGCCCGAGGAAGCCCGCCGCGCCGAGGTGGACGTGGTCCTTCTGCAGCGGCCGAAGGAGCTGGAGGGCCTGGCCGAGGAATGGCTGGGCAGGCGGCCCGGCCGTGATGTGCCGGCCATCTACCTGGAGCACAACGTTCCCCAAGGCAGCATCAACGAGATGCGCCACGTGGCGGCGGACCGTGACGACCTCGCGCTCGTCCACTGCACCCACTTCAACGCCCTCTTCTGGGATGCGGGAGGCACGCGCGTGCGCGTCGTCGAGCACGGCGTCGTCGACCCCGGCCACCGCTACAGCGGCGAGCTGGACAGGGCGGCGGCGGTCATCAACGAGCCACGACGCCGGGCGCGCGTCGTCGGCGCCGACCTGCTCGACGAGCTGCAAGACGCGCTCCCGATCGACCTCTACGGGATGCAGACGGAGAACGACCTGCCCCAGGCGGAGCTCCACGACGAGATCGCCATGCGCCGCGTCTACCTGCACCCTTACCGCTGGACTTCGCTGGGCCTGGCTCTGCTGGAGGCGATGCACCTCGGCATGCCCGTGGTGGCGCTGGCCACCACCGAGACGCCGCTGGCGGTGCCGGCCTCGGCCGGGGTGGTCTCGAACCGGATCGCCGATCTCCGGGAGGCGCTCGCCTGGCTGCGGAAGGATCCCGAGTCGGCACGCCGGATGGGCCGGTCGGCGCGGGCATGGGCGCTTGAGCGCTATGGGTTGGCGCGATTTTTGGACGACTGGAACTCCGTATTCGAGGAGGTGGCGGCTTGAGAGTAGCGATGGTGTCGGAGCACGCGAGCCCGCTGGCGGCGCTGCCGGGATCGAGCCGGGACGCCGGCGGCCAGAACGTGTTCGTCGCCGACCTCTCTCGGGCGCTCGCCAAGCGAAGGATCGCGGTCACCGTCTACACGAGGCGCGACGATCGCGACCTGCCGCGGCGCGTCCAGCTGGCGCCCGGTGTGGTTGTCGAGCATGTCGACGCCGGGCCGCCCGTGCACATCTTCCGCGACGAGCTGCTGCCGCACATGCGGAGCTTTGGCCGCCGCCTTCGGCGCGCCTGGGAGCTCGAACCGCCCGACGTCGTGCACGCGCACCACTGGATGTCTGGCCTGGCCGCCCTGTCTGCTGCCGAGCCGCTGGGCATTCCGGTCACGCAGACGTTTCACATGCTGGGCGTCGTGAAGCGCCGCCACCAGGGTCCCAAGGACACCAGCCCGCCCGAGCGCATCGACCTCGAGCGGCGCATCGCTCAGCGGGTGCGGCGGGTGCTCGCCACCTGCAGCGACGAGCTGTTCGAGCTGGTCCGCCTGGGCGCCGACCCGCGGTCGGTCGACATCATCCCCTGCGGCGTCGACCTCTCGCTCTTCAAGCCCGCCGGCGAGCGGATGCCGCGTCGGTCCGGCATCCGGCGCCTGGTGGTCGTGAGCCGGCTGGTCGAGCGCAAAGGGATCGGCAACGTGATCAGCGCGCTTGCGCACGTCGCCAACGCCGAGCTGCTGATAGCCGGTGGTCCGGCGCCGGACATGCTGGAGCAGGATCCGGAGGCGGTGCGCCTGCTGCGCCTGGCACAGAAGGAGGGGGTGGCCGAACGCGTCCACCTTCTCGGCGGCCTCGAGCGGAGCCAGGTGCCGGAGCTCATGCGATCGGCGGACGTCGTCGTCTCGGTGCCCTGGTACGAGCCGTTTGGGATGGTCGCGGTGGAAGCGATGGCCTGCGGAGTACCGGTGGTCGCCTCTGCGGTCGGCGGGCAGGTCGACACCGTGGTCGACGGCGTCACCGGACTCCACGTGCCGGCGAGATCCCCGCGGAAGCTGGCCGAACGCCTCCAGTATGTGCTCCGCAGGCCGGCGCTCCGGAAGCGGATGGGGCAGGCGGGGGCGGAACGAGCGGCCCAGCGCTACGGCTGGGACGCGGTGGCCGCCGCAACCCACGAGGTCTACACCGACCTCGCGGGCGCGCGCTCGGTGGCGCTGGGGGCAAGGAGATGAGCGCCAACTACATGGCGTCGGCGCACCTCGTCGGGCACCTGCGCGCGCTCCTGGCGCTCGAGCGGTATCAGGGCCGGATCGACAGCTGGGGCGTGAGCCTGGCGCGGCGCCTGACGAGCGGTGGGCGCCTGCTGGCGGCGGGCAATGGTGGGAGCGCCGCCCAGGCGCAGCACCTCACCGCTGAGCTGGTCGGCCGTTTCCAGAGCGACCGTCCGGCCTTCTCGGCGATCGCGCTTCACTCGGACACCTCGGCGACGACCGCGATCGCCAACGACTACGGCTATGAGGACGTGTTCGCGCGCCAGGTCGAGGCGCACGGACGCCCGGGCGACGTGCTGATCCTGCTGAGCACTTCGGGGAAGAGCGCCAACCTGCTGACCGCGGCGCGCACGGCGCGCCGCCTCGGCCTGCGGACCTTGGCCCTGACCGGCGCCGGGCCCAACCCCCTCGGCCGCGCCGCCGACGAGGCGGTCTACGTCGACCATGAGAATTCGGCGATCGTCCAGGAGGTCCACCTGGTCGCGATCCACCTGATCTGCGAGGCCTTCGATGCCGCCGTCCGCGAGGAGGGCGCGGAGCAGCCGCCGCAGCCAAAGGTGATCGGGAGCGTGGGATGAGCAGAAATCGCCTGGTCGTGGTCGGGGACTCTCTGCTCGATCGCGACCTGAACGGACGCGTCAACCGGCTCTCACCGGATGCGCCGGTGCCGGTCGTCGATGGCGCCGAGCCGCGTCCCCGGCCCGGCGGAGCAGCGCTCGCAGCGGCGCTGGCGGCGGCCGACGGGCGGCCGGTGACGTTGGTCACGGCGATCGGCGACGACCCGGCCGGGCACGAGCTCCGGAGCCTGCTCGACCAGGCCGGGGTCGAGGTGCTGGACCTTCGCCTCGAGGGTCAGACTCCCGAGAAGGTCCGGATCCGCGGCGACGGCCGGACGCTCCTGCGGATCGACCGCGGCGGCCCGGGCCCGGCTCGTATCGGTCCCGCGACCGAGGAGGCGAGGCGAGCGCTCGCCACCGGTGCCTCTCTGCTCGTCTCCGACTACGGTTGGGGCGTCCCCGCCGAGCCGGTGCTGCGCGCGGGTCTCTCCGAGCTCACGCACCAGGTGCCGATCGTCTGGGACCCGCACCCCAACGGCGCGCCGCCGGTGCCGGCGGCGCGCCTGGTGACGCCCAATCGCGTCGAGGCGGGGGCGGCGGGGCTGCCCCTCGGGGAGGTCGCCGAGCGCGGCCGCCGGCTGCTGCGGAAGTGGCGCGCCGACTCGGTGGCGATCACCATGGGCGCGGAGGGGGCGATCCTGATCACGGGCGACGGGCCGCCGCTGGCGGCGCCCGCACCGCGCCTGACCGTCCTCGACCCCTGTGGAGCCGGCGACCGGTTCGCGGCGACCGCAGCGGCGCTGCTGGGGGCAGGCGCCACGCCGGCGGAAGCGGTCACCGGCGCGGTTGCCGACGCCTCCGAGTTCGTTGCCGCCGGCGGGGCCGCCGCCGCACACCTTGGCGCACCGCCTCCGGGCCTGACCGAGAGCGCACCCACGGAAATGGAGCGCGCCCTGCAGCTGGTCGCGGCGGTTCGGGCAAGGGGCGGCAGAGTGGTGGCGACCGGCGGCTGCTTCGACCTGCTGCACGCCGGCCATGTGGCCAGCCTGCAGGCGGCACGCCGTCTCGGCGACTGCCTGCTCGTGTGCCTCAACTCGGATTCATCGGTCCGCCGGCTCAAAGGACCGGGCCGGCCCGTGCTCGGAGAGCGTGATCGAGCAGCCGTGCTGGCCGCGCTGGGCTGTGTCGACGCGGTTGTCGTCTTCGACGAGGCGACGCCGGAGGCGGTGCTCTCCAGGCTCCGTCCCGACATCTTCGCGAAGGGCGGCGACTACGTCGTGGCCGACCTGCCGGAGGCGAAGCTGCTGCGCTCTTGGGGCGGCGAGGTGGTGCTGCTGCCCTACCTCGAGGGCCGATCGACAACTCAAATCCTGGAGGAGGTCAGCCGGCGTGGAGGCTGACGGGCTGGGCACGGTGATCGTGACTGGGGGCTCGTCAGGCCTGGGTGCCGCGGTGACCATGGCGGTGGCGGAGGCGGGCGGCCGGCCGGTCGTGTTCGACATCCGCAGGCCGGAGCAGGCGTTCGAGCACGAGGCGGTCGACCTCGCCGACGGGCGGGCGGCTCAGGCGGCGGTGGAGCGCGTCGCGCAGCGTCATCCGGACCTTCGCGGTCTGGTCACCGCCGCCGGCGTCGACGCCACCGGCAAGCTCACGGAGGTCGCGGCGGAGGCGTGGGAAAGGGTCATCGCGGTCAACCTGCTGGGAACCGCGGCGGTCGCGCGGGCGGCGCTGCCGCACCTCGAACGCAATGCCGGCCGCGTGGTCACGGTCGCCTCCACCCTCGGACTCCGCGCCCTCCCGGACGCAACCGCCTATTGCGCCAGCAAGTTCGGGGTGGTGGGCTTTACGCGTGCCCTCCAGGTCGAGATGGCGGGTCGGGTAGGGATCACCATGCTGGTCCCAGGTGGGATGCGAACCGCTTTCTTCGACGGGCGGGAGGAGCGGTACCGGCCAGCGCCGGACGCGCAGCTCAACGACCCCGCGGACGTCGCCGCCGCCGTCCTCTTCGCGCTCCGCCAGCCGCCGGGCTGTGAGGTTCGCGAACTGATCGTCACGCCGGCCACCGAACCCTCGTGGCCCTGATCGGATGGTCCTCGTACTACGCGCTCTCGGACTAGGCGACTTTCTGACCACCGTCCCCGCCCTCCGAGCGCTCCGCGAGGAGTTCCCGGGCCACTGGCTGGTGCTGGCCGGACCCGCCTGGCTGACACCCCTGGCGACTGAGAGCGGGATCGTGGACGAGGTCGTCGATACGAGCCCGGGAGGGCCGATACGCGTCCGCGGTGCCGAGGTCGGCGTGAACCTCCATGGCCAGGGCCCGGAGTCGCACCGCCGGTTGCTGGAGACGAGGCCCGGTGAGGCGATCTGGTTCGAGCATCCGGAGGTCCCGGAGTCGATGGGCTCGCCGCGCTGGCGGCCCCGCGAGCACGAGGTGGAGCGCTGGTGCCGGCTGCTCTGTGAGAGCGGCATCCCGGCGGATCCGGCGCGGCTCGAGATCCCGCCACCCTCCCGGCGGCCGCCCAAGGTCGCCGTCGGTGCCACCCTGGTTCACCCGGGAGCCGCCTACGGTTCGCGTCGCTGGCCGGCTGCGCGCTGGGCCGAGGTCGTTAGTTCCGAGCTGGCCGCCGGGCATCAGGTCGTCGTCACCGGCGGGCCCGGAGAGGAGGCCTTGGCCTTCGAGGTGGCCGATCGGGCCGGCCTCGACCGGCGCCGCGTGCTGGTCGGCCAGGACCTGCTGGGGGTCGCCGCAACCGTGGCCGCCGCCTCCCGGGTGGCTTCTGGCGACACCGGAATCGCGCACCTGGCAACAGCCCTGAACCGGCCCTCGGTCACGCTCTTCGGACCGACGGCGCCGCAGTTCTGGGGGCCGCCGGCCGGGGCGCGGCACCGGGTGCTCTGGGCCGGGACGACCGGCGATCCCTTCGCCAACACGCCCGATCCCGGCCTGCTGCGGATCGGCTCCTCGGAGGTCGTGACCGCCCTGCGGGGTCTAACCTTCGCGGAGGATGGTACGTACAGGCGTCTCCGGAAGCGTTCTCGTCGTCACGATCGACCGTCCCGAGCGGCGGAACGCGGTTGACGCGGAGACGGCGGAGGCGCTGGAGGCGGCATTCGCTGCCTTCGACGTTGCTGACGCGCAGCGGGTCGCGGTGCTCACCGGTGCCGGTGGAAACTTCTGCGCCGGCGCCGACCTGAAGGCGGTCGCGGCCGGGACCGGTCTACGGGTCAGCGATGAGACGCGCGGTCCCATGGGGCCGACGCGCATGCGGCTGAGCAAGCCCGTGATCGCGGCCGTCGAGGGCTATTGCGTCGCCGGGGGCCTGGAGCTGGCGCTCTGGTCCGATCTTCGCGTCGCCGCGCGCGACGCCATCTTCGGGGTCTTCAACCGCCGGTTCGGCGTGCCCCTCGTCGACGGCGGGACCGTCCGTTTGGCCCGGATCGCCGGCCAGGGTCTGGCGATGGACATGATCCTCACCGGGCGGGCGGTTCATGCCGACGAGGCGGAACGGTTCGGACTGGTCAACCGGCTGGTGCGCCCCGGCGCCGCCCTCGTCGAGGCGGTCGCACTGGCGGAGCACATCGCCGCTTCTCCCCAGACGGCGCTGCGCAACGACCGGCTGTCGCTGCTCGAGCAGTGGGGCATGCCGGAGCCGGCGGCGCTGGCCAACGAGCACCGGCGCGGCCAGGAGACGCTCGCGTCAGGCGAGTCGGTCGAGGGCGCGCGAAGGTTCGCCGAGGGCGAGGGGAGAGGCGGCCGGGCTACCTAGCAGAGGCCGCTCGAGAAGGCTCCCGCGCGGCCTAGAACGTCAGCGACCGGCGCCGCTGTTGCGGGCGGTCTTCGAAAGCGCCTGCTTGGGGGCGCGCTCCGCGGACTTAGCCGCTTTTTCCGCGCGCTTCTCCTTCAGCGACTTCTGTGGCGCCTTCTTAAGCGCGGGGGGAACCTAGGTTCCCCCCACGTGCCCGCCCTCCTCCTGTCGGCGTCGCAAACCGGGGTCCCCGCCAAATCGAAGATTTGGTGGGGTGGAACGCCTTACCTCGCCTGGAAGACGGACTCACACGGGCCGGCACCGGGGTCCCCGCGAAATCGCCAGATTTCGTGGGGTCGGGCTAAGCCGGCCCTTACACCTCCGCGTTGTCTAGTAGTTAGCGACCAGCGCCGCTGTTGCGGGCGGTCTTCGAAAGCGCCTGCTTGGGGGCGCGCTCCGCGGACTTAGCCGCTTTTTCCGCGCGCTTCTCCTTCAGCGACTTCTGTGGCGCCTTCTTGTTCTTGCCCATGC
>CAZXGB010000045.1:0-17007 GCA_964640005.1 uncultured Actinomycetes bacterium
AAAAAAATTTGGGGGTCAGCAAATGGCCATCGGTAGCGGGGTCGAGGTACTGGGTGAGGTCCGGGGAAGGGGTCGCGAGATCCTCACGCCGGAGGCGATCGATTTCATAAGCAGGCTGCAGCGCGAGTTCAACCCGCGCCGCCTGGAACTCCTGGAGCAGCGTGAAGAGCGCCAGCGCCGGATCGAGGCCGGTGAACTGCCGCACTTTCTCGACGAGACGCGGCACATACGAGAGGGCGACTGGCAGACGGCGCCGCCGCCGCCCGACCTTCTCGACCGCCGGGTCGAGATCACCGGGCCGGTGGAGCGGAAGATGATGATCAACGCCCTCAATTCGGGCGCTCGCGTCTTCATGGCCGACTTCGAGGACGCCAATTCGCCTACCTGGCAGAACAACCTCGAAGGTCACGCCAACCTCATCGACGCCATCGAGGGCACGATCGAGCTGAAGACGCCGGAGGGAAAGGAGTACCGGCTGAACGAGAAGCCGGCCTATCTCTTGGTGCGTCCGCGCGGCTGGCATCTCATCGAGAAGCACCTGCAGGTGGACGGGCGTCCGATGTCAGGAAGCCTCTTCGACTTCGGCCTCTATGTCTTCCACAACCTTCAACGCCGGCGCGCCAAGGGCCTGAGCACTGCCTTCTATCTGCCCAAGCTGGAGAGTCATCTCGAGGCTCGGCTCTGGAACGACGTCTTCAACTTCGCTGAACGAGAGCTGGGTGCGCCCACGGGCACCATCCGGGCTACCGTCCTCATCGAGACCATCCTCGCCGCCTACGAGATGGACGAGATCCTCTACGAGCTACGGGACCACTCGATCGGGCTCAACGCGGGCCGCTGGGACTACATCTTCAGCATCATCAAGAAGTTCCGGAACGACCCGACGCGGGTCCTTCCCGACCGTGTCCAGGTGACGATGACGGTTCCCTTCATGCGCGCCTACACGGAACTGCTCGTCCAGACATGCCACAAGCGCGGCACCTTCGCGATGGGTGGAATGGCAGCCTTCATCCCCAGCCGGAAGGACCCCGAGGTCAACCGGGTCGCCCTGGAGAAGGTGCGCGAGGACAAGGTGCGCGAGGCGGGCGACGGCTTCGACGGAACTTGGGTGGCGCACCCCGACCTGGTCGCCGTCGCCACCGAGTGCTTCGACGCGGTGCTCGGCGACCGGCCCAACCAGATCGAAAAGCAGCGGCCGGATGTCCGCGTCGAGGGCCCGGAGCTGATCGACACCAACATCCCGGGGGGCCAGATCACGGAGGCCGGAGTGCGGACCAACGTCTCGGTTGGAATCCAGTACATCGAGTCCTGGCTTCGCGGTAACGGCGCCGCGGCGATCAACAATCTGATGGAGGATGCCGCGACGGCCGAGATCTCACGCTCGCAGATCTGGCAGTGGGTTCATCATCAATCGAAGATGGACAACGGCGCGCCCGTCTCCGAGGGCCTGGTTCGCGAGATCGAGAACGAGGAGCTCGCGAACCTGCGGCATCAGTACGGCGAGGAGCTCTGGGCCCAAGGGCGCTTCGAGGAAGCCCGCGACATCTTCGACCATGTCGCACTATCCGATCAGTTCATCGAATTTCTGACGGTCCCCGCTTACGAGCACCTGAGGTAGGGGCGCGAGAGCCGCTCCTCAGGCAGCGCTGGAGCCTTTACGAGGTCAGGGTGTTGCCGCCGCCCAGGGACCGGGCAGGATCGAGACCTCGGCGACCTGAGCCGGCGCCGGCTTGGGGCTGCTGGCCGGGTCGGCCTTGATGTAGCGGTCGATCGCGGCGCTGGCGGTGTAGAGCGAGCGGACGGCGAGATCGATCGCAGCGGTCCGGAACTCCGCGTCGGTCGACGCCTGAGCCTCCTCGAGCAGTTCAGCGCTTTCGAAGAGCACGTCGCTCAGGCCCTGGAAGTCGAAGCGGCGGTTGGCTTTGGGTCGCTCTTGAGGCAGCTCGAGGATTTCCACGTCAATCAGTCAACGCGGAGTTGACGACAGAGCGACGACATTGCACTGAAATTTGCGACCTAGTTCTCCGATACCGGCACACACAGAAAGTTATGCGCGAGACAGCGCGGAGGAGCGGGCTGGGTGGGGCGGCAAGCCGCCGCCCCACGTTGCTTGTCAGTCTCTAGCGAACGCCCGCCTTGAGGAGGTTCCGGGCCTCGCGGATGAACGCCGGAATATCCGAAGGCTGGCGCGACGTGACCAGGTTCCGGTCGACCACGACCTCTTCGTCGACGACGTTGCCGCCCGCCTTCTGGAGGTCGCCTTGAATGGTCTTCCACGCGGTCAGCCGGTAGGGCTTGTAGACGTCAGCCGTGAGCATCAGCTGCGGTCCGTGGCAGATTGCGAACACCGGCTTGCCGGCGCCGAAGAAGTGCTTGACGAAAGCCACCGGCTCCGGGTGCGCGCGCAGCTGGTCGGGTGAGGATCCGCCGGGGATCAGCAGCGCGTCGTAGTCCTCCGGCGGCACATCCTTGAACGCCTTTTCGGCGCGTGTGGTGACGTTGCCGCGCTTGCCCTTGAGCTCCTTGCCGGTCTCCAAGCCGATTACGTCCACTTGGTGGCCATCTTGACGCAAGGCGTCATAGGGCTCTTTGAACTCCGAGTCTTCGAACAGGCTGTCGAGCACGCAGGCGATCTTCATTGGAAGGTTCCTCCTGACATGAAAGAGCCGGACGTCAAGACCGTTCCTGACTTCAGCCTAGCGAGAAGCCGGAGGCGGCTTCTGCCAGTTTGGTCAGGCTGCGGTGCGCTGCCGGGTGGCTCGGTTGCGGCGGGCGGCTTCTCGACCGCGGCGAGCGGCGTCGCGCGCCGCCAGTTCAGTGAAGCGGAGAACTCTGGGATCGACCAGCAGGCGGCGCCGGTTGACGAGCATCTTCGGCTCACCAGGAGCGGGCTCGATCACGGCCGTCCTCTCGAGCACAGCCGTGACCCAGACCTGGCGATCCTCGTAGAGAGCGGGGAAGTCGGGGAGGACCAGAACCTCCTGCTCGGTGGCCACCTCGCTGAGAGGAACGGCCGGGGGCTGAGTGTGCGCTGACATGACAGCAATGCTATCACTAAGCCCGACCGGAGCGATCAAGTTTTGTGTAATTCGGCTGGGGTTTTGCTGGTCGATGTATCGGCCGGGTTCTCCATCTTCTCGGACGGGCGCTGGCGGAATGGATGCCACCCATGGGCCCGGGCAACGAGCACGAAGCCGACGATGACGATGACCCCTATGGCGTAGGGCAGAAGATGGGCCGGAACCAGGCGCGCGAGGCGCGCGCTCTGACGTCCGAGCAGACGGCCGACGGTCACGAAGATGAGCGCCCAGGCCGTGCTGGAGACCAGGACGCAGGGTATGAAGACGAGCGCGCGCACCTCGAACACCCCGGCGAGAGCCGACAAATAGATGCGCATGCCGGGGATGTGGCGGCCGAAGATGATCGCCCACGGACCCCACCGCTTGAAGGCGGCCTCCGCCTTCAGGAACGTTTCCTGGTTGAGGCCGACGTAGCGGCCCACGCGCATGAGGAAGGGGTGCCCAAAGCGGCGGCTCAGCGTGTAGAGGCAGGTGCTTCCAAGGGTGGCGCCGGCCACCACGGCCAGCACGGCCTGCCACTCCGCCATCTCACCGCGGCTTGTCAGATATCCCGCCCAGGCAATGGCGACGTCACCCGGGACCGGCAGCGGGATACCCAGCTCCTCGATGAAGATCACCCCGAACAGTCCTACCGCCTGATTGAGGCGGATGAAGTGGAGGATGAACCTCGACAGGGGGCGGTACCAATCGGGTGTCTGAAGCCAGGCTGGAAGCTGCCAGGCCAGGTGCATGTGGGACCAAACGAGCAGCATCAACCCGACAACTTTCCGCCAGGGCGGATTATGCGGTTAGAGGACCTCGAGAACGCGCAGACGGGGAGGCTCCGGGGGAGCATGTTCGGCCAGGCCTTCCAGTTCAACGGCATCACGGAGCGTGATCTCGCATCCGATCTCCCGCGCGAGGTGGGGGAGGTAATCGCGCCCAGCTTGCTCCACTTCGAGGTGTCCGCCTCGCTCCGCGGCCACCGAGGTGACCGCCTTGTCCTCGATCCCGCAGGGCACGATCCCGCTGAAGTAGTCGAGGTCGGTGCCGATATTGAGAGCGAAACCGTGATTGCTGACGTGATGATTCAGCTTTACGCCGATGGCCGCGATCTTCTTGTCCGTGGCGCCGCCCTCTCGCGGCGTCCAGACGCCTGTGTAGCCCTTGTCGCCGGCGAGCGTCTCAATTTCGAGGTCGCTGAGGTACGAGATCAGGGAGCGCTCCAGCCCCCGGATTAGGGAGAGGATGTCGCTCTTGAGGGCATCCAGGTCGAGGATCGGGTAGCCGACCAGCTGACCTGGACCGTGGTAGGTGACGTCGCCGCCGCGGTCCGTCCAGACCACCTCGACCCCTCGCCGCTCCCGCTCCGCCTCGTCCCACAGGACGTGGTCGAGGGTCGCCCGGCGACCCATCGAGAAGACGTGCTCGTGCTCGAGCAGGAGAACCGTGCTCGGTGCCTCACCGCGGCGGACCTGCTCGACCAGCGCCCGCTGCAGGTCCCAGGCGGGGCGGTAGCCGATCCTACCCAGCCAGTAGGCTCTTACGGCGTTCCGGGACCTGTTCATCTGCGTGATATGAGGAGCGTACGAGCGCGCCCGACTCGACGTGCTCGAAGCCCATGGCGAGAGCGCCCTCCTTGAGCTCGACGAACTCGCGCGGCTCGTAGTAGCGGACGACCTCCGCGTGCTTCTTGGACGGCCGGAGGTACTGGCCCACGGTCAGCACGTCGATGTCGTGTGCGCGCATGTCGCGGAAGACCCGGAGCAGCTCTTCGGTCGACTCGCCGAGGCCGACCATGACCCCCGACTTGGTGACCATTTCCGGCTTCAGCTCCTTCACGTACTGCAGCAGGCGCAGGCTGCCGAGGTAGTCGGCCTTGGGCCGGATGCGCGCGTAGAGGCGCGGAACCGTCTCCGTGTTGTGGTTGAAGATGTCGGGGCCAGCCTCGGCGACCACCCGGATCGCATCCCGGTCGCCCGCAAAGTCGGGCGTCAGCACCTCGATCGTGGTCCTTGGGCTGCGCCGCCGGATCGCCCTGATGGTGCGCGCGAAGATCTCGGCGCCCCCGTCGCGCAGGTCGTCACGGTCGACGCTGGTGATGACCGCGTGCCGGAGCCCGAGCTGGGCGACGGAATCCGCAACTCGCAGCGGTTCGCCGACGTCGAACTCGGTCGGCCGCCCTGAGGTGACAGCACAGAATCGGCAGGCCCGGGTGCAGGTGTCACCAAGGATCATGAAGGTCGCCGTTCGCCGGTTCCAGCAGTCGTAGATGTTCGGGCAGTGGGCCTCTTCGCAGACAGTGTGCAGCCGGCGCTCCTTCACGAGCTGCTTGAGCTCGCGATACTCATCGCCCTCGTGGGCACGGACCTTGATCCACTCCGGGATTCGGCGCTGAGGCTGAACTACGTCTGTCATCTCTGGTTCCTTGGATGTGTGCTCAGATCTTGATGCTGGCGGGCGTCCACGTCTCCAGCCGCTGCTTGATCCAACCTACGAACTGGCCTGCCATCATCCCGTCCACGATCCGGTGGTCGAACGACATGCACATGTTCATCATGTTCCGGACGGCGATCCCTTCGCCGATCACGACCGGACGCTTGACGATCGCCTCCGTGGTCAGGATGGCCGCCTGAGGCTGGTTGATGATGGGCTGCGACGCAATGGAGCCGGTGGCGCCTGTGTTGTTGAGCGTGAAGGTGCCGGCCTGGACGTCTTCCGTCCGAAGCTGCCTTTCGCGCGCGCGCGTCACGACGTCCTGCATGGCCCGGGCGAGATCCGTGAAGCCGAGCCGGTCGGCATCCCGCACGACGGGCACGATCAGCCCCTCGCTGTAGGAGACGGCGATCCCCAGGTTCACGTACCTCTTGAGCAGGATTCCCTCCTCGGTCCAGGTCGAGTTGAGGTAGGGGAATTCGCGGAGGGCTTCACAGACGACCTGGGCGATGAACGGCAGGTAGGTGAGGTGGAAGCCGTGGCGGCGCAAGAAGCCTTCCTTTTCGGCCTCGCGGTAGCGAACCAGCTCGGTCAGGTCCACCTCCTGAAGCGTCCAGGCGTGCGGAGAGGTCGCCAGGCTGCGCGACATGTGCTCGGCGATCGAGCGCCTGACGGCCGTGATGCGGACAAGCTCCTCACGCTCGCCCGGAGCCGCCGGCCGCACCGGCTCGCCGGGAGGCGCCGGCGCGGGGGCTGGAGCGGCTGGTGCGGCCGCGGGAGCGGGGGGCGCGGACGCTGCGCTGGCGGCGGCGGGACCGCCCTTCTGCACGTAAGCAAGCACGTCGTCGCGCGTCACGCGGCCGCCTTCGCCGGTGCCGGGAATCGTGGTCGGATCGATTCCGTGCTCTTCCGCCAGGCGGCGCACGGCCGGGCTGAGGCGGATACCGGCGGCGGCTGTCGTCGCCCCGGCGGCGTTGGCTCCCGCGGCAGTCGGTGCCGCGGCTGCCGGAACTGCCGCATCCTCCACCGCCGCCGCCTCTGCGGGGGCGGCGCCGTCGGCCCCCTCGACCTCGATCTGGGCGATCTCGGTGCCGACCGTGACAGTCGCTCCCTCCTGGACCGAGATGCGCGTCAGCCGGCCTTCGAAAGGCGACGGGATCTCCGCGTTGACCTTGTCGGTGACGACCTCCACCAGCGGCTCGTCACGCTTGACGAAGTCGCCCTCCTTCTTCAGCCAGCGATCCACGGTCCCTTCGGTGACCGATTCACCGAGCTGCGGCATCTTGATCGGGGCGACGCCCATCCGTTAACGACCTCCCTTCGCGACGCTTGACACTTCCGCAATGCTACCTCCGCATTGGAAAGGTCCCGCTTGCGGTTGGCCAGTGGCCCGCGGCGTGGCTTCGTGGCCGTCATCGTGCCAGGGGCGGGCCACGAACTCCCGCTGCGGGTCACTAGACTAGTTGCCGGCTTGGGGCGTGGTAGCCAAGTGGCAAGGCACGGGTCTGCAAAACCCTCACCGGCGGTTCGATTCCGCCCCACGCCTCCAATGACCTTCGTGCCCGGCTTACCGGGTCAGGGATGATGGCCGCCGACCTTCGCGAGGCGATGGCGCGCGTGGCGGCGGCGGTGGCTGTCCTGGCGACGGCGGACGGCGACGGGTTCCGCGGTCTGACCGTCACGACTCTCACCGGAGTCTCGCTGGAGCCACCGCTGATCCTCGTCTGTCTGGACCGCTTGAGCCAGACCCGCGACCTGGTTCTTGACTCACGCCGATTCACGGTCAGCGTACTGGCTCGGGGTCATGGCTTCTTAGCCGAGCGCTTTTCGGGGCGAGCGCCCGTGGTGGAGCGGAGCTGGCGGGAGATACCTCACTTCCTGGCTCCTGGCGGCTTGCCTGTGATCGACGGCGCCCTGGCGTGGATGGAGTGTGGCATGACGCAGTTCCACGAAGCGGGCGATCACGACATCGTCGTCGGCGAGGTCGAGGCGGCCGGGACGGGGCCCGGGGATCCGCTGGTGCTGTGGGACCGCGAGTACTGGAGTCTGAGTTAAGAGCATTCCTCAGTACGGCAGGTCGTCCTCGTCCATGCCGAAGTGGTGGCCGACCTCGTGGAGGATGGTCCGCCGGATCTCCTCGACGAGCCCGTCCCAATCGTCCGCCGCTTCCTCGTGCGCCCGCTTGAAGATCGTTATCCGCTGCGGCCATTCGCCGTCGAGCGCTCCTGACCCCTCGTAAAGGCCGAACAGACCCTCGGGCGAGGATGGCGCCACCAGGAACTCGATATTCTCCAGGTACGGCTGGAACTCGGCCGGGATCGCCTCGATAGCCGTCTCGACGGCTGCCTCGAAGCGCTCCATGCTGACCTTCATCGGGGGCATTCTGCATGTCTGGAATCAAGCAAGTCGCGGTCGTCGGCGCTGGCACCATGGGCTCGCAGATCGCCCTCCAGATCGCCTACAGCGGTAAGTACGACGTCTCACTCGTCGACGCCGACCCCAACCAGCTCGAGCGCGCCAGTGCGCAGAACCAGAAGCTCGCGGAGCGCGCCGTAGAGAAGGGCCGGCTCACCCAGGAGCAGATGGACCTCGCTCTCGGGCGTATGGCTACGAGCACCGGCGTCGCCTCTGGCGTCAAGGAAGCGGATCTCGTCATCGAGGCCGTTTTCGAGAACCTGGACGTCAAGCGGCAGGTCTGGGAGGAGCTCGAGCGGTCGGTGAAGCGCGACGCCATCCTGGCCAGCAACTCGAGCACGATCGCGATCTCCCGCCTGGCCGAGATGACGTCGCGGCCGGACAGGTGCTGCAACATGCACTTCTTCCACCCGGTCACCGTCATGCAGCTGTGCGAGGTCGTGAAGGGTCCGCAGACCTCGGAGGCGACTGTGGACGCGGCGATGGAGTTCGTCCGCTCGATCGATCGGGTGCCGGTTCGCATCAACAAGGAGATCCACGGCTTCATCGTCAACCGGATCCTGTTCGCCGCCGCCGAGGAGGCGATGCGGCTCTACGAGGGCGGTTACGCGAGCGTCGAGGACATCGACACCGCCGTGAAGAAGGGGCTCAACTGGCCGATGGGGCCGTTCGAGGTGCTCGACTTCTCAGGCTTGGACGTGTTCTACGGCGCGCTCGAGGATCGAGCCCGGCTCGAGGGCGGCCCGGGCGCGCCCGGCGTGCTCAGGGAGAAGATCGAGCGGAAGGAGCTGGGCCGGAAGACCGGCAAGGGATTCTACGAATACCCGGCACCCGCATGAGAATGCACCCGGTCAACGTCGGTCGCAGCGGCCTCAGTAGGGGCTGGGTTGCGACCGGGTGCCTACAGCGGGCCGGAATCGGCGCCCGTTTATTGGCTGCGTGTATACAGCGGACCAGAATTTGGGGTGGTTGAGGCTAGGACTTCAACCAGAGTGCCCCCGGGGAGATTCGAACTCCCACCTGGGCCGGTTTTAAGCCGGCTGCCTCTGCCGAGTTGGGCTACGGGGGCGTGCAGGCCGATGAAAAAGGGCTTCGGGCCTTCGGCCTCGTCAGCGCTTCGGGGCCCATGCGGCCCATCTTCGGGCTTATTTCCTGCGCTCCTCACTCACGCACCGGCGGGTGCGCTCGTTCCGGTGCTCGGAAATGCGCCCGAATCTGGACCACCTGGATCCCCGAATCACTCGACGACCCTTCTTCATCACCCTGCTAGCGCCCAAATTATCCGCGCCGTTTCCTGCGCTGCCATTACCAGAGCGTGGCCGCAGCATCATTGTTGACAGCGGGGCCCTCACCTGGAATGCTCCCGCACGAAAAATGCGGGAAGGGGGAGGGCTCCCACGTTCGCTGGCGCCCGCGGCGCCGGAGGTCCTCGAGGACGCAGTTCGCCGCCTGCCTGCCGGACCCCTGAGTCCGGCCGACTACCGGGTGCCCGAGTTCGAGATCTTCTCGGATTGGGACATCGCCTGCCACTACGCGCCTTTCGACCACGTCGAGACGTCGGCGGCGGTCGCTGTCGTGGCCATAAACCCGGGCATGGCCCAGGCCGCCTCGGCCTTCGCTTCCGCCCGCGACGCCCTGTTGGCGGGAGCGACCTGGGCGGAGGCGCAGCGGGTTGCCAAAAAGGCGGTTGCCTTCACGGGACCGCTGCTCACCAACCTCGTCCGGATGCTGGACTCCATCGAGCTGCCGGAGCGGCTGGCGGAGGCCGGGATCTGCAGCGTCAGCAGCTCGAGAGCGCTCTTCGCTCGTGAGCGGACAGAGCTCCACGCCACGTACTGCGTCCGCTACCCGGTTGCCGTCGACGGTCGTGACTACGGGGGCCGCCGCCCGGTCCTGCTCCGCTCGCCCCTTCTTCGTGCCTTCGTCTACGAGGTCCTGGAGCCGGAGCTCCGGATGCTCCCGGAGGCTGTCGTGGTGCCGCTGGGCCGCATCGCCGGCGAGGCGGTCGCGGCGCTGGTTGAGGCCGGATCGCTGCCGATCGAGCGCTGCCTATTCGGGCTGCCGCACCCGTCGGGCACGAATGGGCATCGCGAGGAAGACTTCGAACGTGCGCGCGAAGAGCTCTCCTACCAGCTCAACGCGTGGTTCGGCTCGCTCAGGCCAGCTGCGCACGGCCGGCAGGTTTCCCCGCAGAGGACCTCTCTAGAATCGCCTTGATGCGCTCCCGCTCCGAAGAAGTCCCCGAACCCGACGAACCCGACGTCCCCGAAGAGGAGCCCGAGCGGGTGGCTAACGCGCCGGCTTCGGTCGTACCGGCGGTGGCACCTGCCGCCGACCGCGAGTACGAATACCGGGTCGAGACGCTGACCGTGGCCGAGATCCTCGACGGAAAGACGCTGCCCTCGCGCCTGGAGGAGGCGTCGCACGAGGAGTGGTACCTGGTCGAGGTCATCGACTGCGGCGACCAAAAGGCGATCCTCCTCCGTAAGCGCAAGGAGAACAAGCGCGATCGGAAGCCACTGGGCTTCTTCCCGCCCACAACGTAAAAAAACCGGCCGTCGAATCGACGGCGTTAGATTGGTTTTGTGAGTTCACCCTCCGCAAGGAAGCGAAGGAAGGTCCTGTTGATCGAAGACGACGCTTCGATCCGGACGGTGGTGGCCGAGGTGTGCCGCCGGGACGGCTACGACGTGATCGAGGCGAGCGGCGGCCGCCCGGGCGTTCAGACGGCCGTGGCTGGTGAGCCGGACATCATCGTGCTCGACTGGGTCCTGCCAGACATCAGCGGTATCGAAGTCTGTCGCGAGCTCCGGCGGCAGGGCGTCAGCTCTCCGATCATCATGCTCACCGGGCGTACCTCGAAGGTGGACGTCGTGGTTGGGCTCGAGGTCGGGGCGGACGATTACATCACCAAGCCCTTCGACGCCAGGGAGCTGTCGGCGCGTCTGGGCGCGCACCTGCGGCGAACGGCGATGGCGCCTGCGGGCACTCAGCGCAACGGCGTCCTGACCGTGGGCGGCATCGAGATCGACACCGAAGGCCGGCGCGTGCGCGTCAACGACCGCGAGGTCAAGTTGACGATGACGGAGTTCAATCTCCTGGCCCTGCTCGCCGCCAACCCGGGTCGCGTGCTCACCCGGGCGCAGCTGCTGGAGAAGGTGTGGGGATATTTGGCGGACGTCGACTACCACTCCGTGGACCCGCACATCCAGCGGCTCCGCAAGAAGCTCGACGGCGCCAAAGAGGGTGATTCGGGGGTGTCGCTGGAGGCGGTCCCCGGCCTCGGCTACCGTCTCTCCCCCAGGATCTAATTCGGGACAATGGCCCCCTCCCCACTTGATGGGGAGGTGTCGCCGCGGAGCGGCGACGGAGGGGTGCTCGGGGCAACCAAGGCAGGGTGGGGCCATCGGAGATCGTGACCTTCGACCGCGCGCGCCCGTTTCCCTGAGGTGGATTTCCTGACCAGACTAGGATCAGACGATGGCCGGTGACGACCGCCCGATCGGCGTCTTCGACTCGGGTGTGGGCGGGCTCACGGTGCTCCGGGCGATCCGCGAGCTGCTCCCGGACGAGCCGACGATCTACGTCGCCGACCTGCTGCACTTCCCGTACGGGCCTCGCTACCAGCAGGAGGTCCGCCAGTTCGCCTTCGACATCATCCGCTACCTCCAGACGCGCGACGTCAAGCTGGTCGTGATCGCCTGCAACACCGCCACCGCCGCCGCCCTCAACGCCGCTCGCGAGGTCTTCGACGTTCCCATCGTGGGGGTCATCGGGCCGGGTGCCCAGGCCGCCGTGGAGGCCACCCGCAAGGGCCTGGTGGGAGTGATATCGACCGAAGGGACGCGTCTCAGCCAGGAGTACCTGCACGCGATCAAGGAGATCGACCCGATGGTCGGCGTGTTCCAGAAGGCGTGTCCGGAACTGGTGGACATCGTCGAGGCGGGGGACGCGCAGAGCCCGCGGGCGGAGGCGGCGCTGCGTGGCGACCTCGCGGAAATCGTCAATTTGGGCGCCGACGCCCTCGTGCTCGGCTGCACGCACTATCCACTCCTGCGGCCGACTATCGAGAAGGTCTATCCCGACACCTTCACGATCGTCGATTCGGCGGCGACCACGGCGGCGAGCGTGCAGCGCCGGCTCGACCACGCGCGGATGCGGGCCCAGGGCGGCAACCCTCGCCACGAGATTTTGGTGACCTCGGTCCCGGAGCGGTTCAACGAGGTCGCCGAGGTCCTCTTCGGTGAACGTGTCCCCGAGGTCCGCGACATCAATCTCTGGGACTAGTTGAGCTCTCTCTTCGGACCCGTGGCGGCCGATGTCGAAGACCTCGAACGCCGGTTCCGAGAGTCCTTCGCCGGCGACGACCCGGCCGCCGCCAGGCCCATGACGGAGCTCTTCGCCGCCGGGGGCAAGCGCCTTCGCCCGGGCCTGGTGCTTCTCTCCGGCAGTCTCGGGCACTACAGCGGGGAGAAACTCCTTCCGGCCGCCATCGCGGTCGAGCTGGTGCACGCGGCGACGCTCGTCCATGACGACGTCATCGACCGCTCGGCCACCCGCCGCGGCCGGCCGACTGTCGTCGCCAGCGCCGGTCCGGAAGCGGCGATCGTGATCGGCGATCACTACTTCGCCAAGGCTTATCGAGAGGCCAGCCGCACCGGCGATCCCGAGGTTGTCGCGATCTTGGCCGAGGCGGTCATGCTGATTTGCGCGGGCGAGCTCGAGCAGCACGCAGGCCGCTACCACTGGCGTCCTGACATCGACACCTACCTGCGGCGCATCGAGCGCAAGACTGCCGTACTGCTGGCGGCGGCGTGCCGGATCGGTGCCCGGCTGGGCGGCCTCGATGATGCTGGGCAGGAGGCGCTGTCTCGCTTCGGCACCGCCCTCGGCCTCGCCTTCCAGATCGCCGACGACGTGCTCGACTACACCGGCAGCGAGGAAGAGCTGGGCAAGCCCGTCGGTCACGACCTGGAGGAGGGGATGACGACGCTGCCCCTGATGCTGACCCCCGACGCCGCCAATCTGTTGGAGGACGGACGCTGCCCGGACCCCCACCTGGCCGGCAGGGTCGTCGCCCAGGTGCGTGAGGGCGCCGGCCCCCGGCTGGCGCTGGATCGGGCGGCCGAATACGCAAACCAGGCGCGCGCGGAGCTGGAGGGCTTCACGGGGCCGGCCGCCGAGTCCCTGGCCGGCCTGGCAACGTACGTAGTGACCCGCAGGCTATAAAGAAGGTCGTCAGTGCCGAGTCCCGCCCATCAACCGCCGCCGGTCCGCTTGGTCGGCACCGGTCCTGGTCATCCGTCTCTGGTGACGGTCCAGGCTCGGGACGCGATCGCGGAGGCAAACGTCATCCGCTGGATGGACGGCTGCCACGGCGCTCTATTCGCGCTCGCCCAGGCTGGCACCGACGTGGCGCCTTTTCGGGGCGCGGAAGACGTAGTCAAGGCGGCGCATGGGGGCTATGCCGTGGCGGTTCTGTATCCGGGCGATCCCTACTTCTTTGCGGACGGCACCAAGCTGGCAGAAGCTCTCGAGAAGGCCGGCATCGACTTCGAGGTGATGCCCGGATTGGTCGTCGACACCGCCGCGCCCGCGCTCAGCGGGATCCCGCTGACGGTGCCCGGGCGGGCCACTTCAGTGGCGCTCGGCCGGCCCGACCACGCCGACACCGTGGTGCTGCGGCTGGCCCCCGGTCTCTGGGAGAACGGGGTGAAGATGCTCATCGACGCCGGCCACCCGACCGGCCGGGCGGCGGCTTTCATCGTCAATCCCGGCTCTCCCGAGCAGCGCCGGCTGGTCGCGCCGCTCGGTGAGCTGCTGGCAGTGGCCCACGAGCGAGGCCTGGAGGGCGACGCGCTGATCGTGAGCGGCCCTGGCGTCGAGATGTCGAAGCTCCTGGATACGCTGTCGCGGCGGCCTCTTCACGGCAAGCGGGTGCTCGTCACACGAGCCCGCCACCAGGTCGAGCCCTTTCGCCGCCAGCTTTCCGACCTGGGGGCGATCGTGGTTGAGGTCCCGACCATCGAGATCCGCCCGATCCCACAGAGCAAGGAGATGGCGGCCGCCATCGACCGGCTGGAGGACACCGGGCTTGTCATCTTCACGTCCGCCAACGCGGTCGACATCTTCTTCCCGATCCTGCTCGACCGCGGCCACGACGCCCGGACGATGGCCGGCTCGAAGATCTGCGCGATTGGTCCGGAGACGGCCCGAGCTCTCGAGAACCACGGCCTGAAGGCCGACCTGGTTGCCGGCGAGTACACGGCCGAGGGCCTGCTCCAGGCGCTCACCGGCTGGAACCTTCAGGGCGTCCGTGTCCTGGTCCCCCGCGCCCGCATGGGCCGCGACGCGCTGCCGGCAACGCTCGTCCAGCAGGGGGCCGAGGTGACGATCCTGCCGGTCTACGAGACGGTCTGCCCCCAAAGCTCCGCCGAAGAGCTCAAGCGGCTCTTCGCCGGCCCCGGGGTGGACGCTGTCACGTTCACGAGCTCGTCGACGGTTACCAACTTCGTTTCCGCCTTCGATGGGAAGCTGCCCGAGGCGGTCACCGACACGGCCGTCGCGTGCATGGGGCCGGTTACCGCGGAGACCGCCCGAAAGCTCGGATTGAGGGTCGATATAATCGCCCGCGAATACACCACGCGCGGGCTCGCGCTCGCCATCGCGGAGGCTCTCGACTGACAGAACCCAACCCGGCCGGCATCCCGCGCCCTCCCCTCGGCGCGATGGCGGCAATCGCAGTCGTCGCCGTCGTCGCGATCCTGGCCGGCCAGGCGCTGACCTTTGCGCTCCGCGCGCAGCCGGCCGGTGCATTCGCCGGCTGTCGCACCGCTCGCGAAGTCGCACCGCATGCGTACGCGGCTCCGCCCGCCATGTGCATCGACCCCAAGCGGACCTACTCGGCGACCATTCAAACGACGAAGGGCTCGGTCACGGTCACGTTCCTGACCAGCGTCGCGCCGAAGACCGTGAACAACTTCATCGTGCTCGCCGTCAACGGCTACTACAACGGGATGCGCTTCTACCGGCACGGCGCGTTCTACTGGCAGAGCGGTGACCCCAACGAGGATGGGAGTGGGGGCCCCGGCTACCTGCTGCCCGACGAAGACACCAGCTCACAGCCGTTCGTGCCCGGCTCACTGGGCATGGCGCGCATGCCCGACGGCCTGAGCGGCGGCCAGTTCTTCGTGACCACCGACAGCTGGCCCGGCAGCGGCCCTCCGGCCGCCTTCAACCACTTCGCCACCGTCACCCTCGGCAACGACATCCTCAGCCAGCTGACGACCTCGGACCGCATCCTGAAGATCGACATCACCCGGACATAAAAACAAGCGCGGAGGGAACCAAGGTTCCCCCCGCGGGCCCGCCCTCCTTTTGTCGGCGCTGCAACGCGAGTGCGCGTCTGGAAGACGGGACTCACACGGTCCAGCACCGGGGTCCCCGCGAAATCGCCAGATTTCGTGGGGTGGAGCTAGCCGGCCCTACGGCTTCGCTAAAAGGCTTTCAGTTTCCGCGAGGCAGAAGGCGCTTCAGGAACGGTGGAACCGTAATACCGACAAAACCTTGAGACGGCGGCCCGCCAGGCCGGACGTATAATCGCCCCAAGGAAGCCATGCCAATTCACCCACTCTGGATCGTCGCGCTACTCGTCATCGTGCTGATCGTGTTCGGCCCGGGGAAGCTGCCCGAACTGGGCGGAGCCATCGGCAAGGGTCTCCGGGAGTTTCGGAAGGCGACCAGCGAACTCACCAGTGAGGTCACCAGGGCCAGCGCTCCGGAGGAGCCCAAGGCCGCCGCGCCGCAGCCCGAGCCTCCCAAGGCCGAAACCCCCTCTAAGAGCTAGCCTGACCCGGATCGACGAGGCCTTCGCGTGAAGGTCTTTCAGCGACGTCCTCGCCGGGCGCTCCAGCCCGACGACTTCCAGATGTCGATCATCGAGCACCTGGAGGCGCTTCGGCGGGTCCTGATCATCTCGATCGCCGCTTGGGCCGTGACCACGATCGTGGCCTGGTTCTTCGCGGACACGATCTACGCATTCCTGGTGCACCGGGCCAACCTCCAGGGCGGCCACACGATCTACCTCAACCCAACCGGCGCCTTCTTCATACGGCTCAAGATCGCGCTCTATACCGGCCTTGCCATCGCCTCGCCGGTGCTGCTCCAGCAAATCTGGTCGTTCGTGTCACCGGGGCTCTACCTGACCGAGAGGCGCCTGTTCGGTCCGCTCATCTTCGCGTCGGTCTTCTTCTTCGCCCTCGGCATGGCGTTCGCCTTCTTCTCGGTGCCGCTCATCATGCGGGTGCTCAACGGCTTCGCGGACACGAGCGTCATGCAGCCGCTCTTCGACGCCAACGAGTTCCTGAGCTTCGTACTCGGGTTGATCATCGGTTACGGTCTCGTCTTCGAGCTGCCGGTGGTGATCTTCGTCCTCGGCCGCATCGGGCTCATCAGCTCGCGCTGGTTGTGGGCCAACCGCCCGTACTGGTTTCTCGGCCTCGGCCTGCTGGCCAACTTCCTCACCCCCGGCGGCGACCCGTTCACGCCGCTGATCATGTTCGTGCCGCTCTACCTCTTCTACGAGGGCTCGACGCTCCTGCTCCGGCTCACCGGCCGGTGATGAGGCACGACGGCCGCGAGGCCGACCAGCTGCGCCCGGTGACGATCGAGCTCGGCGTGAACGTGCACGCCGAGGGGTCGTGCCTGATCTCGATGGGCCGGACGCGGGTGTGGATCACCGCAACCGTTGACGACCGGGTGCCTCCACACCGGCGGGGAACCGGTCATGGCTGGGTGACCGCCGAGTACTCGATGCTGCCCCGATCGACCCATGACCGGGGAATGCGTGAGTCTGTGAGCGGGCGGATCGGGGGGCGTACCCATGAGATTCAGCGCCTGATCGGCCGTTCGCTCCGGGCCGCCGTCGATATGGGCATGCTCGGCGAGCGGACGATCACACTCGACTGCGACGTGCTCCAGGCCGACGGTGGCACGCGCACGGCGGCCGTCACGGGTTCCTTCTGTGCGCTCTACCAGGCCGTTAAGCGGATGCGCGAAGTGCGGATGCTGAAGGAGATGCCGATCCGCTCCTACGTTG
>CAZXGB010000046.1:0-16970 GCA_964640005.1 uncultured Actinomycetes bacterium
GCGGCATCGTCTCCTCGGAGGTGGTTCGCCGCCTGCTCTGCGACGCCGACGTCCGCCGTCTGGTCGTCGACTCAGAGGGCGAGGTGGTCGACTTCGGGCGCCGGCGCCGGCTCTTCTCGCCCAAGCAGCGGAAGGCGATGGCGGCGCGCGACGGCCACTGCATCTTCCCGGGCTGTGACCGGCCGCCCGGCTGGTGCGACGGCCACCACCGGCGGGCCGTCGCCGAGGGCGGCGGGACCGATCTCGATAACGGCTGGCTCCTCTGCAAGCGACACCACACCCTCTGTCACGACGGTGGTTGGACGCTGGTCCGCGACGGTCCCTGGATACGCGCGATCCCGCCCCGCGGGCGGGGCCTGGTTGGAGGGGTCGGTTAGGAAACCTTCCCCGTAGGTCCCCCATGCGCCACGTCGCGGACGGTGACACGTCCCCGCCGAGGCGGGGAGAAGGGCTTTGATCCCTCTGCTTTCGTTGCCGGGAGCAAATAAACTTACCCGCGATCGCTCTCCTGGACGTCTCAGCCAACGTCGCACAGCCTGGGAGAAGGCGAGATCGCGGCCGCCGCCGGCGGCGCCGCGACTTCGCCGTTTTCATGCTGCTGGGCGCCGCTCTGCTCGGCAGCGGCGCCACTCTCGCCGTGGTCTTGAAACCACAACCCGGCGTGGCGGCTATCACGCAGATGGCCAGCCGGGCGGCGGCTCCCGCACCCGCCGCCACGAGCTATTTCTCGACCGCCTGGCTGGCGACTCATCCGGCGCCCGACCTCGGCGTGACGGCCAAGGCCGCGATCCTGGTCGACCTCGACCAGCGAAGAGTCCTCTGGGCGCGTGGCGAGCACTCTCAGCGGGCGCCCGCGAGCTTGACCAAGATGGTCACGGCTATGGTCGCCCTCGACCACACGTCGCTCGACCACACGGTCAGGGTTCCGGACACCGCGGCCGGCAT
The DNA here is from genome assembly GCA_964640005.1 of uncultured Actinomycetes bacterium. Lineage (GTDB taxonomy): Bacteria > Chloroflexota > Dormibacteria > Dormibacterales > Dormibacteraceae > CAZHAC01. Next base: position 946 of record CAZXGB010000046.1, read on the forward strand.
GGAGCCGGACGTGATGGGGCTTTCGGCCGGCGAAGTGGTGAGCGTTCGCGATCTGATGTACGGCCTCTTCCTCGATTCCGGCAACGACGCCGCCGAGACCCTTGCCCAGACGATCCTGCCGCGCGACCGCTTCCTGGCCGCTATGAACGCCAAGGTCGCGGCGTGGGGGCTCAAAGACACGCACTTCACCAACCCCAGCGGTCTCGACGCGGAGGGCCTGCACTCGACCGCATACGACCTGGCCGTGATCGCGGCTCACCTCCAGCTCGAACATCCGGAGCTGATGGAGATCGCGGCCACCAAGGAGCACCCGATCGCGGGCACCAGCCAGCACAAGGCCTTCGACCCCTACAGCCTCAACAAGCTGCTCTGGCAGTACCCGGGAGCGACCGGGCTCAAGACCGGGTTCACGGATGAGGCGGGCGGTTGCGTCGCCGGCACGGCAACGCGCAACGGCCGTCACCTGGTCGCCATCGTGCTCGGCAGCGACGTCTTCTTCACCGACGCCGGCAGGCTGCTCGACTACGGCTTCTCGACCGGCGCTTAGCCTCGCCCCGCGAGTGGTGGAGAATTGGGCCTCGTGGATCCGATCGAAAGCATTACCGCGCTTGAAGTTCTTGACTCCCGTGGCAATCCGACGGTCTCGGTGATCGTCGAAACCCCACACTCCACCGGCAGCGCAGCCGTCCCCTCGGGGGCCTCGACCGGCGCCCACGAGGCCGTCGAACTGCGCGACGGCGACCCGGACCGATATCTGGGCAAGGGCGTGCTCAACGCTATTGCACACGTCGAGAGCGAGATCGCGGCGGCCATCGAAGGCCGCGACGTCTTCGACCAGGTCGGGGTCGACCGCACGCTCATCGAGCTGGACGGCACGCCGAACAAGGGCCGCTTGGGCGCCAATGCGATCCTGGGCGTGTCACTCGCCACCGCCCATGCCGCCGCCAACGCGCTCGGCATGCCGCTCTACCGCTACCTGGGCGGTGCCCAGGCCAACCTGCTCCCGTTGCCGCTGGCCAACATCCTCAACGGCGGCGTCCACGCCGACAACAAGCTCGACTTCCAGGAGTTCATGGTCTGCCCGGTTGGCGCTGGCAGCTTCGCCGACGCGATCCGTTCGGTCGCCGAGGTCTACCACACGTTGAAGGCGGTGCTGAAGGCGGAGGGCATGACGACAGCGGTCGGAGACGAGGGCGGCTTTGCTCCCGAGCTGAAGTCGAACGAAGAGGCCCTTCAGGTCATCCTGCGGGCTATCGAGAAGGCCGGCTACCAGGCGGGACGGGATGTCGCGCTGGCCCTCGACCCCGCGTCGACGGAGCTGTACCGGGACGGCAAATACCACCTCGAGGGCGAAGGCCGCGTGCTCTCCTCGCAGGAGATGGTCGACCTCTACGCCCGATGGGCGGATCGTTACCAGATCGTGTCCATCGAGGACGGTATGGCGGAGGACGACTGGGACGGCTGGCGGGCGCTGACGGAGAAGCTCGGCGGCCGCGTCCAGCTGGTCGGCGACGACCTGTTCGTCACCAGCATCCAGCGCCTCGCCGAGGGCATCCAGCGGGGAGTGGCCAACTCGATCCTCATCAAGGTGAACCAGATCGGCACGCTCACCGAGACGCTCGAAGCAATCGACCTCGCCCGAAGCGCCGGCTACAGCGCCGTCATGTCGCACCGCAGCGGTGAGACCGAGGACACGACCATCGCCGACCTGGCGGTGGCAACGGGCGTCGGGATGATCAAGACCGGGGCGCCCGCGCGTTCGGACCGGGTGGCGAAGTACAACCGGCTCCTGGCCATCGAACGCGAGCTCGGCCTCTCGGCGCGCTACGCGGGCGCTTCGCGGCTGGCGCGGAGGCGGTGAAGCCCGACTCCCAGGCAGTCCACGCCGGGCGCGAGCCGCACGCCCGGGAACCGCTGGCGCCACCCATCGTCCAGACGGCGGTGCACGTCTTCGACGAGCTGGACGACTACGACGCCGTCGCGCGTGGCGATCGGCCCGGGCATCAGTACGGACGCAACTCGAACGAGAACGTCGCCTGGCTCGAGCAGGCGGTGGCCGAGCTGGAGGGCGCTCCCGCCGGGCTCGCCACCTCGTCGGGGATGGCCGCGATCTACGTCGGCATCCTGGCGCTGGCGCCGAAGCCGGTACCGATCGTCTACCAGCGTGAGCTGTATGGCGTCACGCTCGCTCTCCTCCAGCAGGACCTGAGGCCTCTCGGTTACGAGCTGCGGGGAGTCGACCTCTGGGACCGCGACGCCGTCGCCGCCGCCCTGAGCGGGGCCGGGCTGCTGGTGTGCGAGACGATCACCAACCCGCTCTGCCGCGTGGCCGATCTGGACGAAGTCTGCCGGCTCGCGCGCGACGCGAGCGTCCCCGTCCTGGTCGACAACACGTTCGCGACACCGGTGCTCTTCCACCCCCTGGAGCACGGCGCAACCGCGGCCGTCCACAGCGTCACCAAGTTCATCGGCGGCCACTCCGATCTGATCGCAGGCGCGTTCGCCGGGCCGGTCGAGGTTGTCGGCGCGGCGCGCGCCCGGGCGGTTCGCTTCGGCACCAGCCTTGGACCCTTCGAGGCCTGGCTCGCGCTCCGCGGGCTCCGGACGCTCGCCCTACGGATGGACCGCCACAGCTCGAACTCGCTTCGCCTGGCCGAAGCCCTGGCCGGGCTCGACGAGGTGGAGCAGGTCCATCATCCGCTGCTCGAGGGCTCTCCGTACCACCGCGTGGCCAGCCGGCTGCTGCCGCGAGGCAGCGGCGGCATGATGGCCTTTGACCTGGCGGGCGGCGGTCCCTCCGTGCAGCGAATGCTGGAACGCCTCGAGATGGTCAAGTTCGCCGCCTCCCTGGGCGGCGTAGAGAGCACCATTTCCTATCCCGTCATCACCTCTCATCGCTCGCTCACGCCCGAGGAGAGGGCGGACCTTGGAATCACGGAGGGGACGGTGCGGGTTTCGGTCGGCATCGAGGATCCCGCCGATATCGCGGGTGACTTCCGGCGGGCCATTGAGCATTGAGGGTCTACACGGCCGTCCAGCTCTTCGAGGTGGCCGTGTTCACCGGTGTCGTCAGCTATGGAGTGTTCGGTCACCACCCGTCATTGGTGGCCCTGGGAACCGGCCTGCTGATCGGCAAGGCGGTGATGAACATCCTGACGCCCGAGGGAGGGAGCGTGCTCCGGCGCTCTCTCGTGGGTTACGGCGTGGGAGCCGTTTTCGTAGCCTTCGCGGTCGCCGCCATCCAGTACGTGAAGTCGTGAGGAATCCGGGGTCGTTCTGCGGAGGTTCCTAGACTTGCAGTGCGGATGAGGTCGCGAACGGAACTCGAATCGATCACGCAGCTCGTGGGTAACACGCCGTTGCTGCGCCTGCGCACGTTCGCCGAACGCTTTCCCGAGCTCGAGGTCTACGCCAAGCTCGAGTGGTTCAATCCCGGCGGCTCGGTCAAAGACCGGGCGGCGCTTTCGATGATCGAGGAAGGTGAGCGCAGCGGGCTCCTGACCCCGGACAAGATCATCATCGACTCGACCTCGGGCAACACCGGCATCGCGTATGCGATGGTCGGGGCCGCGAAGGGCTACCGGGTCAAGCTGGTCATGCCGGAGAACGTGAGCGAGGAGCGGAAAGCGCTGGTCCTCGCGTATGGCGCCGAGATCGTCTACTCGGACGGCATGGAGGGCTCGGACGGAGCCATCCGGCTCTGCCACGAGATCATCGCCGCGGAGCCGGACCGCTACTTCTACCCGGACCAGTACTCCAATCCCGCCAACTGGCGCGCCCACTACGAGGGAACGGGAGTCGAGATACTGCAGCAGACGGACGGCCGGGTCACCCACTTCGTGGCGGGGCTGGGAACGACCGGGACCTTCGTCGGCACCTCTCGACGCCTTAAAGAGCACGACGCCACTATCCGCTGCATCGCGATCGAGCCCGACGACGCGTTTCACGGCCTCGAGGGCCTCAAGCACCTGCCCACGTCGATCGTGCCCCGGATCTGGGATCCAGAGCTGCCCGACAAGGTTTGGGGTGCGCCCACCGAGCCCGCCTACGAGCTCGCCCGCAGCACCGCGCGCACGCAGGGCCTGCTGGTCGGACACTCTTCGGGGGCGGCCCTCTGGGGAGTGCAGCGGCTCGCCGAGTCGGGGGTCACCAAGGGCGTGGTCGTGACCGTCTTCCCGGACTCCGGCGACCGCTACCTGTCGACGGGTCTCTACCGCTTCGGCCGGCGGGCGCCCCAGAAGTGAGGATCGCGCAAGCCGCCCTCGAGGAGATCAACCGGCACGCGGAGGAGGGCTACCCGTATGAGATCTGCGGGATCATGATCGGTCCTCGCGACTCCGGCTTGGTCACCGAGGTGCGGCGGGCGCGCAACCTCAACGAGGCGATGCCGGCCAGCCGTTATGACATGGATCCCCGCGATCAGCTGCGCGTGCAGCGGGAGGCCGACGACCGGGGCTACGACATCGTCGGCTACTACCACAGTCACCCTGACCACCCGGCGCGTGCCTCGATCACGGATGCCGAGCGGGCTTGGGCAGGCCCGGTCTACGTGATCGTCGCCTCCCACCAGGGGAAGGCGGTGGACGCGAACGCGTTCGTGGCGGTCCAGGACGGTGGGCCGATGCGCGAAGAGCCTTTGGAGGTCGTCTAGAGGCCTCTAGCGAGCTCGCTCAAAACGTGCATCCGCGGGAGTATGCGCCCATGAAGGGCGGCGTCAATCGTGGATCGGCGGGCGTGTGCACGGCATCCGCCGGAGCTCAGTCTGAACGCTGTCGGGCCTCGTCTTCGGCCAGCCGCTTGGCGGCCCCCGAGCCGTTCAGCTGCTCTACCTCCTTGGCCGCCCGCCGCTCCACCCGGCGAGCCAGGTATTCCGGAATCGTGTGCATCGGCGGCCGCTCCCGGTCGCCGATGTCTTTCAGCTCGAGGAAGAACCGGTCGCCCTGATAGTGGATCAGCTTCATCGTGCGGTTTACCTCCTCGAGCAGGTGGAGGCGGTGCCGGTCGCCGAGCCGCTTGAGCGCGACCTGCATGATCGCGAACGCCATCTTCGAGAGGTCGAAGAGCTCCTGGTTGCGGTGGATGCGCATGCCGAGATCGGTCTGAGCGATCCGGTTCAGCCCGAAGCTCTCGAGGACATCGATCAGGTGCCCCATCTCGACGCCGTAGCCGGTGAAGAATGGCAATCTCTCGAGCAGCTCGCGGCGGGCTGCGTACTCGCCCGAGAGCGGCTGCAGCAGCCCCGACAGCTCCGGATAGAAGAGGTTGATGATCGGCCGCGCCGTCAGCTCGGTGACGCGCCCGCCGCCGGCCGTCTGGAGCTCGCCACCAAAGTTCAGCGGCCGCCGGTAGAACCCCTTCACATAGCCGATCCGGGGGTCGGTGAGGATCGGGCCGAGCGTCCCGTAGACGAACTGGGGATGGATGTTGGAGATGTCGGTGTCGCACCACACCACGATGTCGCCCGTGAGCAGGTGCAGCGACTTCCAGAGCGCCTCGCCTTTGCCGGCGTAGGTGCCGTACTCGGGCAGGATGTCGGTGTGCTGGTGGACGCGAACGCCGAGCGAGCGGGCGATGTTGACGGTCTCGTCGGATGAGCCGCTGTCGATGACGACGATCTCGTCGAGGAGCGGCGAGCGCTCGACGAGGGCGTCGCGCATCACCTCGATGATGCTGCCGATCGTGCCCTCCTCGTTGAGGGTGGGGAGGCCGAGGCTGACCGTGACGCCCTGCTCCCGCTTCAACCGGACGAGTCGGTCGACGTCGCGAAACTCCCGCGAGTGGAAGGTGTTTTCCGCGAACCACCTGTCGACCACAGCCTGGAGGTCGGCCTGGCGGAGAATCGATGGCGGCGACTCGTAGTCCCAGGCGGTGGGCAGGCTGGCCGCGCTCTTGGCCACCACCACCGTGCCCGGCAGCCGGCGCACGGTGTCCGCCAGCCGCAGGCTGACGACGACCGACGAGCGGGCAGTGTCGGCGTAGGCGCCGAGGATCGTGAGGCCGTGCTTCTCGGCCTGCTCGCGGATCTCGGCGCCCGGAGTCCCCGATTCGACTTCGATCACCTGCCGGCGCTGGCGGCCGAGCACCTCCAGCGCCTCCTCGAAGCGCTGGCGGTCCTCGAGCCGCTGCTCGCTCGACAGGCGCGGTTCGTAGACGTGCATGACGGTCAGCGGCGCGCCACGGCTGCGCGCGAGAGCGGCGGCGGTCTTCAAGGCCAGCGACGCTGAGGGACCGCCACGGACCGGCACCAGGATGGGATCGCAGGCGTCGTTCTCGACGGGCGGGCCCGGGCGCACGAGCAGGAGGTCGGTGGGCGGGTCGGCGATGAGGTTCTCGAGGGTCCGGTCCGCCGGCCGCCGGCCGAGCCCCGGCCACTCGAGCACGATAAGCGTGCTCCCGTTCTCGTAGGCGGCCTCGCGAATCGCCTGCGCGATGTTGTGGCCGACCCGGACCTGGACCCCAAATCCAGACTCCTGCCCCGCCATCGTGCTGATGCGCTGGAGGAGGGCTCGGAACCGCCGCGCCACGGTGACGCTCTTGGCGACGTCCCGGCCGGCCGGGATCTCGACGACACCGAGGAGGTGGCCGAGGGCGCCTTCGCGCGTGCGCGCGGCCTCCGCGACCTCGAGGAGAGCCGGAGCCGCCTGCGCGCGGAGGATCGGAACCAGGATGTGGGGACGTCGGTCAGCCATGGGTCGGCACCAAAGTGGCCTCGATTGTGCGCAAGAGGGCGGACCAAGAGTTCATGGCCAGCACTCGCCGCCGGTCGCTCACGTGCGGCTCGGCCAGCGCCGCCTCGATGGCGGCGGCTAACTCGGCCGCCCCCCCGCCTGGCGGAAATAGGTGAAGCGAGGCCCCACCGGCCTCACGGAGGACCGGTATGTCGGCGCAGACGACCGGGGTCCGTGTCAAGGCGGCTTCGATGACCGGCAGGCCGAACCCCTCCGACTCGCTCGGCATGACAACGACGTCCGCGAGCCGGTAGAGCTCGGAGATCGTCGAAGAGGTGACCGGGTGCTCGCCGTCCTCGCCCGCAAATTCGTGCAGGAACACCGCGACTTCATCTAAACCGAGACCGGCCCGTTGTGCCGCGAGCGCGGCCCAGTAATCGCGGTTGGCGGCCGAGTGGGGACCGAGCGGGCCGCTGACGCAAAGACGGACGTTCGGGTACCGGAGATGGGTGAGCGCGGCCGCCTCCACCGCAAGCTCCAGCCGCTTGCGGGGGGTGACCCGCAAGGGCACGAGCAGGAACGGATCGGCCGCTCTCAGCCCGGCGCGGTCGAGGAGCTTACGCGTCTCGGCCGAGACGCCGAGGAAGGTGTCGACGTCGAGCCCGTTGGGAACGAGCCGGACCTCTTCCTCGGGAATCCCGAGAAGCGGGGCCAATTCTTGGCGCCGGACGTCCGAGATGGCGACGTAGTGGGTGCTGGGCTGGGGGCGCCGCATCAAGTCGTAGGGCCAGCCCTCGCGCTGGTAGTCACGATATCGAGGGTTGAGCCAGGCTATGTCGTGGGTCCAGGCGACGAGCGGCTTGCGGAGGTTGACCAGCGCGGATGCCAGGGGCAGGTTGAAGGGCATGGTCAAGACGTTGTGGGCGACGATCACGTCCCGGTCTCCGAGCAGGGCCCCGAGCTTGTTCATCAGCGTGCCGGTGAGCTCGTCGTAGGCCCCGGCGTCCACCTGGCCACGGCCGAGCGCCTCATAGAGAGCCTGAACGGCCGGGTGGCGAGAGTCCACCTCAGGCACCAGGTCGCCGTCGCCGCGACCGCTGACGACCCGCACGTCGTGCCCGGCTTCCCGGAGCAGCCGGGCGTGCTCGCCCAGTATCGCCTCCACGCCTCCGGGGATCGGAGGCGTGGTGTAGTGGAGCAGGGCGACTCTCAGCCGTCTGGTCAAAGGGCCTTCCGAAAGCCCCTCTGGCCGTCCGGCCGTTTCACGACGGCAGCTCCAACTCGAGGCCTTTCGGGCGGCGATCGACCGTCACGCGCGGCTGCCCCCCGTCCATGTCCACGGTGAAGTCGAGCAATCCGTCGCCCACGCGCATCCCTTCGACGCGAAGGCGCTCGAACAGGGGGGTGGGGAGGGGGTCGATCCGCAGCCGGCGGTCGAAGGTGTCCGCTTCCACCCCGCAGAGCACCTGCAAGAAGTGGAAGAGCGCGCCCGCCGCCCACGCCTGCGGTGAGCAGGAGACCAGATATTCGCCGGGTCCAGAGTTGAAGCGGCGGTCGCGGGTAAACCCGCAGAAGAGCTCGGGGAGCCGGTCGTCGGTGAAGTGCATGCCGGCCTCGAGAACGGACCGTGCGACCAGCTCTGGCTGCCGGCGGAAGCCGTAGCGGCGCATGCCGGCCGCGATCACCGAATTGTCGTGGGGCCAGACCGAGCCGTTGTGATAGCTCATCGGGTTGAACTTCGGCTCCTCGGCGGAGAGCGTCCGGATACCCCATCCGCAGAACATGTCCGGTGCGACCAGCCGGGCGACAACGCTGTCGGCACGGCCCCTGTCCACGATGCCGGACCAGAGCGCGTGGCCAGGGTTGCTCGAGATCGAGCGCACCTGACGCTTATCGCGGTCCAGGCCCTGCGCGTAGAACTGGCGGTCGGGCATCCAGAAGAGTTCGTCGAAGCATTTGCGGAGGACCTCCGCCTCCCGCAGCAGCTTGTCGGCGATCTCGCTATGGCCCAGCCGGCGCAGGATGCGGGCGAGGCCCGACTTGGCGTGGTAGACGTAGCCCTGGACCTCGACCAGGGCGGCCGGCAGCGGCGCCGGCTTGCCGTTGTCGGCGGTGAGGGAGTCCCAGGAGTCCTTCCAGCCCTGGTTCCGGACGCCGAGCGTCGAGCGCTGCGTGTACTCGACCAGACCGTCCTCGTCGATGTCCCCATAGCGGTCGATCCATTCCAGCGCCGCCAGCACGTTGGGCATCAGCTCGGACAGGAGGTCGAGTTCACCCGACCAGTTCAGGAGCTCGACGAGCAGGACCAGGAAGAGCGGAGTCGCGTCCACGGTGCCGTAGTAGGGCGTGTGCGGAATCTCGCCGAGCTGGGCGAGCTCGCCGAAACGGATCTCGTGGAGGATCTTGCCCGGCTCCTCCTCTCTGTAGGGGTCGATCTTCTGGCCCTGGTGCTTGGCCAGGTAGGCGAGGGTGCCCCGTGCGAGCTCGGGATTGAGCGCCAGCGTCTGGAACGACGTGATAAGCGCGTCTCGCCCGAACGGAACCGCGTACCAGGGGGTGCCGGCGGTCGGGTAAAGACCCGTGGGCATGCGGTCGGAAAGGATGCGCAGGTCTTCCAGGGAGCGCCAGATCAGTCCGTTGTCGAGGACCTCGTTGTCGGTGCTGTAGCTCGTGCAGCCGCTGTTCCAGCGCTCGTAGGTGCGCTCGAGGTCGGCCAGCGAGGCGTCGAAGTCGAAGCCCGGCCGGGGTCCTTCGTCGCCGGCCAGGGGCAGGGTGTCGATCAGGAGCACGAAGGTCTGATGTGGTTGCAGCCGCAGGCGCAGCGACGCGATGCCGGCGCTCAGGATGGGTGGAACCGGGTGAAACACGACCTCGGTCTGCCGGCGCAGGCCGTCGGCCCCCTCATACGCGAACTTCAAGCCGGTCTCCGTGACCTCGGGCGGCCGCAGCCGGCCCGCCGCGCGTGGGTGGTATCCGCGAATCGCAAAAATGTCGAGGTAGTCGGCGTCGAGGCGGATCTGCACCTCGAACTCGGCCACCTGCGTGTGGCAGTTCTGGATCCCCAAGCGTTCGTGGAGGGCGCCGTCGTGCACGAAGCGCGTCCTCCGGATCGACAGGCTCTGACGCGGTATCAACGATCCGTCGGGGTTGCTGAGTGCAGGGTTGACGAGCTGGAACGTCGCCACGTAGGCGCGGTCAACCGAATGGTTGAGGAGGATCGGCACGCGGCCATTGATCCTGAGCTCCGAGGTTGACAGGTAGCGAGTGTCCTCTCGGTACAGACCGAGGCCCAGGTCGTTGCCGGCCGGGGCGTCGCCATTCAGATCAGTGACCGCGAAGACCTGATCTTCCTTGAGGATTACTCGGTCTTCGAGCACTCGCACCAGTGTAGGCAACGACAATGGAGTTGCCGTGCCTCGTCCCATCGTCGCCATCGTCGGCCGCCCCAACGTGGGCAAATCGACGCTTTTCAACCGCCTGGTCGGCTGGCGCAAGGCGATCGTCGATCCGACCGCGGGCCTGACGCGAGACCGGCTCTACGGCGTGTGCGAGTGGCGAGGCCGCGAGTTCACAGTCGTCGACACGGCCGGCCTCGACCTCGACAGTGACCGCAAGGACGCGTCCGGGAAGTCCGCTGGGCCGACCGCTCGCGAAATCCGGACGCAGACGCAGATCGCGATCGACGAGGCGAACGTGATCGTCTTCCTTCTCGATGTTCGCCAGGGGCTGACGGCGGTCGACCTCGACATCGCTGAGATGCTCCGGCGGTCGGGGCGGAAGGTGATCGTGGCCGCCAATAAGGCGGACAATCCGGGCCAGGAGCACTTCCGGCACGAGATCCAGTCGCTCGGCTTCGAGGACCCCGTCCTCCTCTCCGCGCAGCACGGGATCGGCGTCGACGACCTCCTCGACCGCGTGCTCGAGCAGCTGCCGCCCGAGACGGAGCAGCCCCCCGCGGAGGAGGCGGTTGCCCGCCTCGCGATCATGGGCCGGCCCAACGTGGGCAAGTCGTCGCTGCTCAACGCGCTCTTAGGCGACGAACGGTCTCTGGTCAGTGAGCTGCCGGGGACGACCCGCGATCCGGTCGACACAGAGCTCCTATTCGACGGCGTGCCGGTTGTCCTCGTCGACACCGCCGGCATCAGGCGCAAGTCGAGTTCGCGCGACCGTCTCGAGCACTACTCGCTGATCCGAGGCATCAAGGCCATGGAGCGGGCCGACGCCGTGCTCCTGGTCCTGGACGCCTCGACTGGAGTGCTCAGCCAGGACCAGCACGTGGCCGGGTACGCGCTGGAGGCGGGGAAGGGGTTGGTGCTGGTGGTCAACAAGATCGACCTGGTCGACGCGTCGAAGCGGCGCGCCAAGGACTGGGAGCAGGCGCTCCGGTCCGAGTTCCGGTTCGTGCCCCACGCGCCCGTCGTCGTGGTCAGCGCCAAAACCCGTCAGGGCGTGCATCGCGTGCTGCCGGTAGCGCTCGAGGTGGTCGGCCAGCGGCGGATCCGGGTGCCGACCAGCGAGCTCAACCGCGTGCTCCGGGAAGCCTTCCTCGAGCGCCCTCCGCCCTCCTACAAGGGCAAGCGGCTCAGCCTCAAGTTCGCAACCCAGGCTGCGAGCGATACGCCGACCTTCGTGCTCTTCGTCAACGACGTCGGGCTACTGCACTTCTCCTACCGGCGATACCTCGAGAACAGAATCCGAGAGCACTTCGGCTTCGCCGGCAACCCCATCCGTATCGTGCTTCGCGCCGGAGACCCGGATAAAAACGCCTAGCGCGGCTGTAAGGGCTGGCTTCGCCAGCCCGTTTGAGTCGGTCTTCCAGGCGTTGGAGACGCTGCAACGCCGACAAAAGGAGGGCGGGTCCACGGGGGGAACCTTGGTTCCCTCCGTGCTTTGACGTTTACATTTCGCTGGCGACTCTTCGACAACGGCCTCACACAATGGTGATCACTTGAGCGGGTGGCACTTTTCATGAGCGGACAGAAGGTGCTCGTCGTCGACGACGAGGAGCACATCCTGGAGTTGGCCCGGCTCTACCTGAGCCGCGAGGGCTATCAAGTGGAGGGCGTGAACGACGGGGCGCAGGCGATTGCGCGCTTCGGCCAGGTCAAGCCCGATCTGGTGGTGCTCGACCTCATGCTCCCCGGCGTTGACGGGCTCGCGATCTGCCGGGAGATCCGCAAGCAGAGCCAGGTCCCGATCATCATGCTGACGGCCCGGGATGAGATAACCGACAAGGTGGTCGGCCTCGAGATGGGTGCCGACGACTACCTGACCAAGCCGTTCCATCCCCAGGAGCTGGTGGCTCGCGCAAAGGCGCTGGTCCGCCGAGCGCGGCTCGAGCCCGACCAGCCGAAGCTGATCCGGGCAGGCAAGCTGGAGGTCGATCTCGAGCGCCACGAAGTCCGCTGGGACGACGGGGTGGCGAAGGTTGCGCTGCGCCCGAAGGAGTTCGACCTGCTTGCCCTCCTGACGCGCCATCCGGGCCGCGTTTTCCAGCGCAGCGAGCTGCTCGACCTGGTCTGGGGCTACGACTTCCCGGGCTACACCCGGACGGTGGACGTGCACGTACAGCAGCTGCGCGAGAAGCTGGCGGCCGCTGGAGTCGACGACCCCACGATCGCAACCGTGTGGGGTGTGGGGTACAAGCTGGAGCTGGCCGAGTTCTGAGCCTTCGCTTACGCATCCTGGCGGTGGCCGCCGGCATCGTCGCCGTGTCGCTCTTGCTCAGCGGCGTCCTGACCTGGGTCCTGGTGCGGAACCTGGAGGAGCAGACCGCAAAGGACAATCTGGAGCGGACGGCGCTTTACTCGGCGGTGAACGTCGCGCAGTGGAACCGTGCGGCCCACACGCAGGTCGAGCTCGCGGACCTGCTGGCCTCCAACATCAGCCCATCGGCCCTGGCCGGCGACCGGCTGATCGTGCTCCAGCGCCAGAGCACGCGTGTGCTCTTCGACAGCGGCGACGCCAGCGGCCAGCTGCCCTACGGCTACCTGATGCCGGTCGCCATCCCGAACGCGCAGCTCGCCTCGGGCGACACCGTCATCGGGTCGAACAACTACGTCTACGGCTATGCGCGGACCGGGCCCAACGCGGTGCTGTTGCTGCGACCCCAGCAGGTGGTCGCGGCCCACGCCAGTGGCGAGCTGCTGCCCAACCTGCTCAAGGCAGGAGGGATCGCACTCGTCATCGCGCTCCTGCTTGCGCTGCTGGTCTCGCGCGCGATGACGCGGCCCCTGACCGAGCTGGCCGCGGCATCGGAGGACATCGCGCTCGGCAACTACGGCCGGAGGGTGAAGTTCACCGGCCACGACGAGATCGGGACGGTCGGCGAGGCCTTCAACCGCATGGCGGACGCCGTGGAGCGCGCCCGTCAGGCGCAGCGTGAATTCCTGGCCAACGTTTCGCACGAGCTGAAGACGCCGCTGACGAGCCTCATCGGCTTCAGTCAGGCGCTGGTCGACGGCAGTCTGGCGACTCCCGAGGAGCACCGTCGCGCGGCGACCATCGTCCACGAGGAGTCGGAGCGGATGCTGCGGATGGCCCAGGAGCTGCTCGACCTCGCCCGCGTCGAGGCGGGCCAGATGCCCATCACGGTGCAGCCGGTAGACCTCGTGGCCATGCTGCACCAGGAGCTGGACCTGATGCGCAAGCGGGCCGAGGAGCGGCGCCTGAGGCTTTCGCTCGAGGTTGGGCCGGCCGCGCCGCCGGCGCTCGCCGATCCAGAACGCCTGCACCAGATCCTCGATAACCTGCTCGACAACGCCCTCAAGTACTCACCGGCGGGAACGCAGGTCGTGGTCGGTCTCGTCCCGCTCGACGGCCAGCGACTCGAGGTGCAGGTGACCAACCCGGTGGGCAGCCAGCAGATCGACCCCCAGCGCATTTTCGAGCGCTTCTACAGAGCGGACCCCGCGCGTTCGAGCGCCGCCGGCGGCGTCGGCCTGGGGCTGGCGATCAGCCAGGAGCTGGCGGGCCGGATGGGAGGGCGGTTGTGGGCCGACTTCAACCGCGAGGGCTGGTTGAGGCTCCGCCTGCAACTCTCTGTAGCGGAACCTGGGGGCGCGCTCGACTCCGCGGTGCCGTCGACCGCGAGACTGCATCGTGCAATCGCCGCCGAAACCGCGTTCAGCTCGCGGCGGCTGCCTTCCGGACCAGATCGGCGATAGCGTCCGCGACCGTCCCGAAGAACTCGGGCGGGAGGTCGTGGCCGACCTCGGGGAGGGTCAGCAGCCGCGCGCCGGCGATGGCTGCCGCCGTCCGCTTGCCGTTCTCATACGGCACCAACGGATCTACGTCTCCATGGATGACCAGGGCGGGAACGCGCAGCTTGGCCAGATCCTCCCGCCGTGAGCGCTGGGCGAGGACGGCGCCCAGCTGCCGGGCAGTTCCCTCGGTCGAGATGGCTCGGTCGATCGCGGCGGTTCGCTTTGCGCGGGCGCGCGCCTCGGTGAAGTACCTCTTGCCCCATATCACGCGCGCGGAGAGGACGCCGTATTCGATCAATGCTTCGCGCTCGGCCGGAACCGGTGCGAAGAGGGCGGCAGTGGCCTCTGGCGTCGGTGCTATGAGGTCGGAGCCGCCGAGGCCGGACATGATCGAGGTCAGGCTGAGGACCCGGTCGGGGTGCCGGATGGCGAGTTCCTGGACTATGAAGCCACCCATGGAGGCCCCAACCACATGGGCCCTCGGAAGGCCGATCGCCGTCAGGAAGGCCGCCGCGTCATCCGCCATGTCCTCGATCGTGTAAGCGGGCCGAGTCTCGCCAGCCGCGACTCGGAGCACGTCGGGCACGCCGAGGTGGTCGAAGCGCGTCGAGAGTCCGACGTCACGGTTGTCGTAGCGAACGACGTAAAGGCCGCGCACTGCCAGCCCGGCGCAGAATTCGTCGTCCCAGCTCGTCATCTGGGCACCCAGGCCCATGACGAGAAGGACCGGCGGGCCGGTCCGATCGCCGAAGCTGTCGTACTCGAACGTGATCCCGTTGGCGGCGACCGACGGCATCGGACGGCGGTTACTCGGCCGGTGGGAGGACGAGAGACACCGGGCTTTCGATGAGGCGTTTGACCTCGCTCAGGAACTGAGCACCGGTGACGCCGTAGAAGACCCGGTGGTCGACCGAAAGCGTCATCCGCATCACCTTCCCGACTCGCAGCTGCCCGTCGATCACAACGGGAGCGTCCTTGATGGCGCCAACGGCCAGGATGCCCGCCTCGGGCGGGTTGATGATGGCCTGGAACTCGTCCACGCCGTACATCCCGAGGTTGGAGATGCTGAAGGTGCCGCCATCGAGGTCGCCCGGACCCGGCCGGCCGGAGCGCGCCCGTTCGATGACCTGCCGTGCCTCGATCGAGATCTGGACCAGGTCTTTGCGGTCGCAGTCGTGGATGACGGGGACGAGCAGGCCCAGGCCCTGCGCGGGCGGAACGGCGAGTCCGATGTTGATAGCACGCTTGCGCTCGAAACGGCCGTCGACCCAGGACGCGTTGACCTCGGGAAAGCGCTGCAGGGCGAGCGTGCACGCGCGCACCAGCATGTCGGTCATCGTCACCCGGTCGGCCCCGGGAACTGTCTCTTTGAGCTGCTGGCGCATCTTGACCGCCTCTTCCACGTTGGCCTCGACCGTGACGTAGAAGTGGGGGACCGTCGTCTTCGACTCGACCATCCGGCGCGCGATCGTCGCCTGCATGCGGGTCGGCTCCTCGACCTCCACGTCGGGGCCGGTGCGCGGCCGCGGCGCCGGGCGCTGGGGAGCGGCCTGCGGTCGTCCGCCCCCGCCTGAGGCGGTCGCCGCCAGGACGTCTTCCTTGACGATGCGTCCATCCGGCCCCGATCCCTTGATCGAAGCCAGGTCGACGCCGTGCTCTTGCGCCAGGCGGCGGGCGATGGGGGAGGCCTTGACGCCGTCAGCGACGCCGGCCGGGCCGGACGCGACCGCCGGCTCTTCAGCCGGCTCCTGGGTCGGCGCCGCCTCGGGTTCTTCGGCGGCCGTTCGTTCCGGCGCCTCTTTGCCCGCCGCCTCCGACGGCTCCGCTGCCGGCGCCTCTTGCTTTGCCGGCTCCGGCTTGGGCGCGTCCTGCTTCTCTTCCTTCGGCGCCGCCGGTGTGGCCGGGGCGGCGGCGCCGATGGTTGCGATCAGCTGCCCGACGGGTGCGCTCTCGCCCTGGCCGACGACGATGTGGAGCGACCCGTCGGCCTCCGCCTCGATCTCGAAGCTGGCCTTGTCGGACTCGATCTCCGCGATGGCCTCGCCCTTCTTGACCTCCTGGCCATCCTGGACCTTCCACTCCAACACCGTGCCCTCCTCCATGGTGTCGGAGAGCTTGGGCATGTTTACGTCAGGCATTCGTCACGCTCCCG
>CAZXGB010000047.1:0-16934 GCA_964640005.1 uncultured Actinomycetes bacterium
AGCGGGATGACGAACATCGCGCGAATTGTACGTTTGCGCTTAAATCGCCGGGTTGTCCGGTGGTCGTCGAGCGAGGAGGGTTCGACTCACACGGGCCGGCGCAGCCGGCCCTTATGGCAGCGTCCGTCGTTCCTCTTTCGCCATGGTCGTCGAGCGAGGAGGGTTCGGGTAGACTCGGACCGCACTAAATGGCGCGCGTGATCTCGGTCGCTAACCAGAAGGGCGGGGTCGGCAAGACGACGACCGCGGTCAACCTCGGCGCCGCTCTTGCCGAGCGTGACAAACGCGTGCTGCTCATCGACCTTGACGCGCAGGCGCACCTGACGATCAACATGGGCGTCAAGCTGCCCGACGAGCTCGACAGCACGATCTACGAGCTGCTGGTCGACCCCGACGTCAGCGCCAACGACGTGATCCTCTCGTCGGACTCGATGGCGGTTCACTTCATCCCGGCCAACATCGAGCTCGCCGGGGCCGAATCTCAGCTCTTCAACGAGCTGGGCCGGGAGTCGATCCTGAAGGAGAAGCTGGCCCCTGTTGAGCGCCGCTACGACTTCGTGATCATCGACTGCCCGCCGGCCCTCAACGTGCTCACGATCAACGCCTTCGTCGCCTCTGACGAGGTCATCATCCCGCTCCAGTGCGAGTACTTCGGCATGAAAGGCATGCAGCAGCTGCTGCGCACCATCGAGCGAATTCGAGCCAAGCTCAACCCCCGGCTGCACGTGGCGGGCATCCTGCCCACGATCTACAAGGCGCGCACGCTCCACTCGCAGGAGGTGCTGCAGCTGGTCAAGCAGCACTTCGGCGACAAGGTCTACGACTTCGCGGTCAAAGACTCGATCCGGTTCGCGGAGTCACCGCTCGCCGGCCAGTCGATCCTTCAGTACTCGACGGCCTCCGAGGGCGCGAACTCCTACCGCAAGCTGGCCGAGGCCGTCCTCGACGGCACCAACCATTCCTGAGGGTTCATCTGTGAGCAAGGGCTTCAAGCGAATCTCACTGGTGGGGTCGGAAGAGCTTTTCCGCCCGACCCGTCCGGCCGTAGTCGAGACGGTGGACACGATCACCGAGGTCGTGGAGGCCAAGCGGACGGATAAGCACGTCCGGACGCTCCACCTGACCCCCCAGGAAGTCGAGCTCCTGCTCGAAGCGATCCAGATCGCCAAGTACCCCGACCGCCCGCGGCCGAAGCCGCCCCTCGAGAAGCACGACCGCCTGGACGCGCTGCGAGACAAGCTGCAACCGCGCGACTAGCCGGGTTGTTCTAGCAGCAGGGTGACCACTAAGGCCTGGCTGGCGTTCGCCGTCGTGGCGGTCGTCTGGGGCATCCCCTACTTCCTGATCAAGATCGCGGTCGGCGAGGTGTCGCCACCCGTGATCGCCTGGTGCCGTCTGGCCCTGGGCGCGGCGATCCTCCTACCCATCGCCTGGCAGCGCGGCGCCCTGCGGCCGGCCTGGAACCGGCGGCGTTGGGTCGCGTTGGTCGGCGTGATCTACATGGCGGTGCCCTGGTTCCTGATCCCACTCGGCGAGACCCGCATCAGCTCCTCGCTGGCGGCCATCATCGTGGCCGCCGTCCCACTGACGGTCACGATCATCTCGCTGCGTCAGGAGCGACCCCACCCCCTCCGCCTGGCGGGGCTTCTGGGCGGCCTCGCGGGCGTTGCCCTGATGGTCGGCGTCGACGTCGCCGGGCGGCCCTCCGAGCTGATCGGCGCCGCCTGCCTGATCGGGGTCACCCTCTGCTACGCGATCAGCTCGATCGTGATCGGCCGCAAGCTGGCCGGCATCGATCAGATCGGCAGCGTCGCCCTATCCCTCGCTACCGGCGCGGTGGTGGCGGCGGTTCCGGCCGCCCTGACGCTGCCTTCGCGGCTCCCTTCGGCGGGCACCCTGAGCGCGTTGCTCGCGCTTGGCGTGCTCTGCACGGCTCTGGCCATGGTCCTTTTCTTCTACCTGCTCACGGACGCCGGACCAGGGCGCGCGACCGTCGTCACCTACATCAACCCACTGGTCGCGGTCGTGCTCGGGATCTTCGTGCTCGGGGAGCGCTTCACCGTGACCACCGCGATCGGCGGCGCGCTGGTGCTGGGCGGCTCCTGGCTGGCGACCCGGGGACCGCGGCCGGCTAGGGTCGCCGACGCCCCGCCCGGGCCCGGCGTACGAGGTACCCGAGCGTCCACCACAGACAGATGAGCAGGATCAGGATCCCGAACACGATCGCGGCTGCGCGCACGGGTTAAATCTATAGAGCCGGCATGGCGAAGCTTTCGATCGTGAAGATCCGGTGCGAACGTGAGGTCAACGCCTACGTGCTCGCCGACAGCGACTCGCGCGAGGCCGTTGTGATCGATCCCGGCGAGCCGGCCGCCAAGATCGCCGGCCAGCTCGAAGGCATGACGCTGCGCTGGATTGTCGCTACCCACGGGCACCCTGGACACCTCGCGGGGAAGGACGCGCTCAAGGACGCGCTCGGCGGAACGACCGCAATGAGCATGGTCGACGCCAAGCAGTACCTGCGCTCGGCCGACAGCTACCTGCTCGATGAGGAGGAGCTCGAGTTCGGGTCCTTCCGACTGCGCGTGCTGGCCACGCCCGGGCACACCCCCGGCTCGCTCAGCTTCGCGCTCGGCAACCACCTCTTCACCGGCGACACGCTTCTCGCGGGCGGGATCGGCAAGCAGGGGCCTGAGACTGACCTGCGGCGGCAGATCACGAGCATCGCGACCCGCCTGCTCGCGCTCCCTCCGACGACCGCGGTCTACCCGGGTCACGGGCCGGTCACCAGCCTGGAGGCCGAGCTGCGCCAGAACCCGATCTTCCGCCCCGCCGCCCACTGAGGGATAAAACCCTCCCCGCTCGACGGGGAGGTGTCGCCGCGCAGCGGCGGCGGAGGGGTCAGAGCGTCACCCGATTACCCTGGCCGGAGAAACCGTCCACGGCCGGGCTCGCCGACCACCGCTCCGTCCCGGGCCACCAGCTCGCCCCGCGAATAGACCTCGCGAACCGCGAAGTCGAAGTGCCTGCCCTCGAACACCCCGCGCTTCTGTTTCGAGCGCATGGCCTCTGCCCTCACCTCTGTGTGCCCCTCGGGATCGACCAGGACCAGATCGGCGTCGGCCCCGGGCGTGATGGCGCCCTTGCGCGGGTAGAGGCCGAGCCTGTAGGCCGGATTGGCGGAGACCAGGTCGATCGCCCGCTCCACGCCGAGCTCGCGACCCAGGTGCAGCGTGCTCACCAGCAGCGTCTGGACGCCCGGACTGCCCGGGTGGCAGGCGCCGAGTGGCTCCCCGAACTTTTCGTGGTCGGTGTGCGGCGCGTGATCGGTTCCGATGGTGTCGATGTCGCCCTCGACCAGTGCTCGCCGCAGGGCCGCCCGGTCGGCCTCGGTCCGCACCGGGGGATTCATCCTGAGCGCATTGCCGAGGCGGTCGTAGTCGGCCTCGGCCAGCCAGAGGTACTGCGGGCAGGTCTCGATCGAGAGGTCGGTCCCCTGCAGCCGCGCGGCCGACGCCGCCTCCAGCCCGGCCTGGCTCGAGAGGTGCACGATGTGCAGCCTGAGCCCGAACTCGAAGCCCAGCGCCCCCAGGGCGGCGACCGCCACCGCCTCGGCGGCGGCCGGCCGCGAAGCCAGCAGGTCTCGATAGGAATCGACGTCCCGCGCCATCGAGCGCAGCACCGAGGCGTCCTCACCATGCGCCGCGAGGGGAAGCCGGAGGCGGACGATCTCCGGGGCCAGGCGCGCGATGGTGCCGTAGTCGGGCGGGGGCTCGAGGTCGGGGTCGTCGAGCTCGGCGACGTAGGTGACCGCGCGGGACGAGCGCCGGTAGGCGTATCCCAGATAGGCCTTGTAGCCGACCGCGCCCGCATCCTTGAGCTCCCACAGCATCTCAGCGGTCGTCCCCGCGCGGAGCAGCGCCCAGAGCGCGAAGTCGACGATCGCCCTCGACTCGGCGATCGCCACCTTCTCGCGGAACGCCTCGCCCGTGTCGACGGCCGGAACCGTGTTCGGCATGTCGACCACCGTGGTCACCCCGCCGGCGGCAGCCGCGGCCGTCAGGGTCGTCCAGTCCTCCTTCTCAGGGAACCCGGGATCGCGTGAGTGGACGTGCGCATCGACCGCCCCGGGCAGGACCCACAGACCACGCGCGTCGACCTCCTGGTCGGCATCCAGGTTGCGCCCGACATCGACTATGCGCCCGTCGCGCACGAGCACGTCGACCTCTTCACGCCCCGAGGGCGTGAAGACCAGGCCCCCCGTGAGCCTAAGCGAGGGGGAGATCGGACTTTCGGAAGAGCGGCTCATAGTCGAGCCCGCTGGCCGCGATCGCATCTGCGGCGCCCTCCTCGCGGTCGAGCACCGCGATCAGCTTGACCACCTGCGCGCCCGCGGCGCGGAGCTTCTCGGCGGCCTTGATCGCCTCCCCGCCCGTGGTCAGCACGTCCTCGATCAGGCACACGCGGTCGCCCGCCTCGATCCGGCCTTCGATCCCTCTCGAGGTGCCGTACTCCTTGGCCTCCTTGCGCACGAGCACGAGCGGCAGCTCGGTCTCCAGCATCACCGCGCCACCGAGCAGCACCGCGCCCAATTCCGGGGCGGCGAGCCGGTCGACGCCGTCCGGCACCAGCCTGGCCAGCTCGGTGCCGAGGGCGCGCAGGATCGTGGGCCGGGTCTCGAAGAGGTACTTGTCGAAGTAGACGTCGGATCGGCGTCCGGATCGGAGGAGGAAATCGCCCTTCAGGTAGGCGGCCTCGACGATCGCGCGGGCCAGCGCTTCCAGCTCAGGACGCACGGCCTGCCAGCTCGTCGATCAGGTGGATCACCATCTCGATCCCCCGCTGGTACTGGTCGATGCTGTACTTCTCGTTCGGCGAATGCAGCCCATCGCCGGGGAGGCCGAAGCCGGTGACGAGCAGATGGGCACGAAGCGCCTCCTGGAAGTCCACCGTGACCGGGATCGAGCCTCCCTCCCGGACGAGCACCGGCTCGGCTCCGTAAGCGGCCTTGAAGGCGGCACGAGCGGCCGCCACACCCCGATGGTCGGTCCCGGTCCGTACTGGCTTGGCGATGGCGAGGCTGCGGGTCGAGACGGTCACGCCCGGTGTGGTCTCCTGCACGCAGAACCTCGTGAAGGCCTCGAAGATCCCATCCGGGTCCTGGTCGGGGACCAGCCGCATCGAAATCTTGGCCCTGGCGTGCGCCGGGATCACCGTCTTGGCCCCCTCGTTCATGAATCCGCCGACGATGCCGTGCACGTCCAGGGTCGGCCGTGCCCACTTGCGCTCGAGCGGGGTGAACTCGGGCTCACCCTCGAGCGCCTTCACCCCCATCGCGCGCTTCTCCTCTTCGTCGTTGATCGGTAGCCGGCTCCAGTCCTCCAGCTCCTCCTGAGTCGGCGGGATGATGTCGGCGTAGAAGCCGGGAATCTGCACCCTGCCCTCGCGGTCTTTGAGCGCGGCGATGATCTGGGCGAGCGTGTTGAGAGGGTTGGGCGCGACTCCGCCGTAGATGCCTGAATGGAGGTCCGCGGCTGCGCCCTGTGCCTCGACCTCGGTGTAGAGAAGGCCGCGCAGGCCGGTCACAAGGTTGGGCATGCCGGGCGCCGTGAACTGGCCGTCGGCGATGAAGACGTAGTCGGTCTTCAGCCTTCCCGCATTGTCGCGCAGGTATTTGGGCAGCGACGGACCCGAGACCTCCTCCTCCCCCTCGATGAGAAAGCGCAAGTTCACCGGCGGCTTGCCGGTGGCGAAGAGCAGCTCGACGGCGCGCACCCCGCACATCAGCTGGCCCTTGTTGTCGTCGGCGCCCCGCGCGTAGATGAAGCCGTCGCGCACTGCCGGCTCGAAGGGAGGTGACTTCCACTCGTCGAGCGGGTCTGGGGGCTGTACGTCGTAGTGACCGTAGATGGCGAGCGTCGGCCGGTCGGGGCCGGCCTTGAGCCAGTCGGCGGCGACGAGCGGGTGGCTGCCACCCTCGACGTCGACCACTCGCGCATCCATCCCCGCCCGCTCGAGGCGCGCCGCCACCCACTCGGCGGCCAGCCGGCAGTCCTCCCCGTGCTCGGGAAGCGCGGAAACGGAAGGAATGCGCAGCAACTCGGCAAGAGCCGCCAGGGACGCATCGCGCTCCGCGCGGGCACGCTCGATGGCGGCGTCGGACATCGAGTTCAGCTTAGACGGTGCATAAACGCGCGCGCTGTTGCGGCGCCCGCCGGTTTCCGGTGCTCAGCCCGCGCTGAGTCCGTTCATGAAGTGGATCAGCGTCTCGATTCCCCGGTGGAAGTGGTCGAGGCTGAAGCGCTCGTGCGGCGAGTGAGCGCCCGAGCCCGGCTGGCTGAGTCCCCCGACCACGATCGGCGCGCCCAGCGCCTCCTGGAAGTCGATCGTGACCGGGATCGACCCGCCCATGCGCACGGGCCGTGCCCGCTTCCCAAACGCCCGCTCAAAGGCGCCGGCCATCGAGCGCGCCGCGAGATGGTCGATGCCGCAGAGCACCGGCGGGGCGGCGCCCAGCTTCTTCACCTCGATCCGGACTCCGGGTGTCGCCAGCTCCCGCACGTATTCCGTGAAGCTGTCGAAGATGCGCTCCGGCCGCTGTCCGGGGACCAGCCGCATCGACACCTTCGCCATCGCCGTCGCGGGGATCACGGTTTTCGAGCCCTCGCCGGTGAAGCCGCCGATCATTCCGTTGACGTCGAGGGTCGGCCGGGCCATCTGGCGGACCGCAGGCGCAAAGGCGGTCTCGCCCTCGAGCACCTCGGCCTGCATGATCTGCTTCAGCGCCTGCTCGTACTCCGGGCCCAAAGGCCACTCGGCCATCTCCTGCTCCGACGGCATCTCAACGCCGTCGTAGAAACCAGGAATCGTTATCACCCCATCGCGGTCCTTGAGCTCGCCCACGATCCGTCCCAGCGTGTTGAGCGGGTTGGGCGCCACGCCGCCGAAGCCGCCGGAGTGGAGGTCGGTGCCGGCGCCGAAAGCCTGGACCTCGGTGTACAGGATCCCGCGCAGGCCGCTGACGAGCGCGGGTACCCCGTCATTGGCGAACCCGCCGTCCCATACGAGTACGTAGTCCGTGCGCAGCCGGTCTGCGTTGGCCCTTATATAGCGCGGGAGTGCGACGCCGCTGATCTCCTCCTCCCCCTCGAGCAGGAACCGGAGGTTGACTGGAGGTCCGCCCGCCGCGAACCAGTGCTCGGCGGCGCACATCGCCGCGAAGTGGTTGCCCTTGTTGTCAGCTGCGCCGCGAGCGCAGACGAGGCCATCGCGGACGGTGGGCTCAAAGGGAGGCGACTCCCACTCCTCGAGCGGGTCGGGCGGCTGGACGTCGTAGTGGCCATAGATCGTGAGCATGGGCGCCCGCTCGCGGCCGGTCCAGTCGGCCTGGAGGACGGGATGGAGGCCGCCTTCGACGTCGGTAAGCCAGGTCCGGAAGCCTAGAGCGTCGAAGCGGCGGCGCAGCCATTCCGCGTTCCGGCGGACGTCGGCGGCGTGTTCGGGGAGGGTGCTGACGCTGGGGATGCGCAGCTCCTCGAAGAACGCCGCCTGATCGCGCTCGCGGCTCGCGCGCGCCAAGGCCAGGGCTGCTTCGAGGGTCACGCGGAAAGCCTAATCACGCCCCGGGTCCAGTTGTCACGCAGGCGGCTGGTAGTCCTCGCGGCTGGCCTCGCTGCCCAGGGGAAAGAAGCACGCCGCCTGATGCTCGCCCGGGAGGGGTAGGGCTGACGGGCTTTGCCCGGCTGCCCGAAGGGGGGTACTCCCCCCTCCCTTGGCAGTAGCAACGGTGTCCAGTGCGGGCACCTCCTCGGCGCACTTCTGACGAGCGTTGAAGCAACGCGTGCGGAAGCGGCAGCCGGTGGGCGGGTTGACCGGCGAGGGGACGTCGCCCTTGAGGATGATGCGCTGCCGGCCCCGTTCGATCTTGGGATCCGGGATCGGGATGGCGGAGAGCAGAGACCCCGTGTAAGGGTGCTTGGGCTCCCTATACAGCTCCTTGGCGCCGGCCACCTCCACCACCTTGCCCAGGTACATGACCGCGATCCGGTCCGAGATGTGCTTGACCACCGAGAGGTCGTGGGCGATGAAGAGGTAGGTCAGATGGAACTGCTCCTGCAGCCGCTCGAGCAGGTTGATGATCTGGGCCTGGATCGAGACGTCGAGAGCTGAGATCGGCTCGTCGCAGACGATGAAGCTCGGGTCCACCGCCAGCGCTCGAGCGATGCCGATCCGCTGCCGCTGGCCCCCAGAGAACTCGTGGGGATAGCGGTTGGCGAAGTTGGGGTTGAGTCCGACCACCCGCAGCAGCTCGTAGATTCGTTCCTGGCGCTGCTTCTTTGAGGCGGCGAGATTGTGGATGTCGAGCGGCTCGCCGATGATGTCGCCCAGCGTCTGCCGCGGGTCGAGCGAGGCGAAGGGGTCCTGGAAGATCATCGCCATCTCGCGGCGCTGCTTCCGCATCTCGGACCCAGAGAGCTTGGAGAGGTCCTGGCCCTTGAAGATGATCTGGCCCTCGGTGGGTTCGATCAGGCGCAGGATCGTGCGCCCCAGCGTCGACTTACCGCAGCCCGACTCGCCGACCAGACCGAGGGTCTCGCCGGTCTTGATCGTCAGATCGACGCCATCCACCGCGCGGACGTGCGCGACTGTTCGCTGGAGGACGCCGGCGGTGACGGGGAAGTACGTCTTCAGGCCGCGAACCTCGAGGATCGGATCCTCGTTGGTCCAGGCTTTGGTCAGCTTGGGCTTGGCGTCGACCGCGCTCACGCCGTGGTCCTCGCAACCGCGGCGTTGAGATCGACTCCCTCCTGGGTGACCCAGCAGCGAGCGAGTTGTGTCGGACCGACCATTTCCAGCGGCGGCTCGACTTTTGAGCACTTGTCGATCCGGAACGGACAGCGGGGGTGGAACCGGCACCCGGAGGGCGGGTTTATGAGGTCGGGCGGGAGTCCTTCGATGGCCCGCAGCGGCTCATGCTCCTCGGCGTCGAGCCGCGGTATGGACTGCAGCAGAGACCAGGTGTAGGGATGCTTTGGGCTCGCGAAGACGTCTTCGGTCGGCCCCTGCTCGACCACGCGCCCGGCATACATGACGACCACGCGATCGCACATCCCGGCCACCACGCCCAGGTTGTGGGTGATCAGGATGGTCGCCGTGCCGTATTCGGCGACGACATGCCTGAGCAGGTCGAGGATCTGGGCCTGGATGGTCACGTCGAGGGCGGTGGTCGGCTCGTCGGCGATCAGGATCGAAGGCCGTGTCGTCAAACCCATGGCGATCATCGCGCGCTGCCGCATCCCGCCCGAGAACTCGTGTGGATACTGCTCGACCCGCTTTTCGGGCTCGGGTATCCCGACGTGCTTGAAGACGTTGATCGCCTCGACCAGCGCCTTCGCCCTGTCGAGGCCTTGATGGATCCGCAGCGGCTCGCCGACCTGCCAGCCCGTCTTGTAGACCGGGTTGAGCGAGGTCATCGGGTCTTGAAAGATCATCGCGATCTCCTGGCCCCGGATCTCCTGCATCTGCGCTTCCGAGACTTTCGTCAGGTCTTGCCCCTTGAAGAGCACCTTGCCCCCGGCGATCCGGCCCGGCCGCTGGAGCAGCCGCATCACGCTCAGCATGGTGACCGACTTTCCGGAGCCCGACTCGCCGACGATACCCAGGGTCTCGCCACGGTGGAGCGTGAAGGACACGCCGTCAACCGCCTTGACGGTGCCATCCCGAGTCGGGAACTCGGTCTGGAGGTCTTCGACCTGGAGGAGATGCTGGGGCTCTGTCATTTGAGTCTGGGATCGTAGGCGTCGCGCACGGCGTTGCCGAAGATATTGGCCGAGAGCACCGCGATCACGATCGCGATGCCGGGCAGGTAGACGAGCAGCACCGAGTGCGTGAAGTAGACGATCGCGTTGAGCAGCATATTGCCCCAGCTTGGGGTTGGCGGCTGTACACCGAGGCCGATGAAGTCGAGGGCGGCCTCGACCAGGATGATCTGGCCAACGCCGAGCGAGCCGGCGACGATCATCACGGGGAGCGCGTTGGGCATGAGGTGCCGAAACATGAGGCGGATATCCCTTGCCCCCAGGGATAGGGTGGCGAGCATGAAGTCGCGCTCCTTGATCGAGAGCACCTCGGCACGCACGAGACGCGCCACCGAACCCCAACTGGTAAGGGCGATCACGATCGACAGCGTGACCGCGTCGTGCTTGAGGATGAACCAGGGGTGGGCCGGGTCGGGCCCGATCGGCAGGGGCAGGAGCGTGACGATCAGGATCAGGAAGTAGAGGGTGGGGATCGAGAGCAAGATGTCAACGAACCGCATCAGCAGGTCGTCGGCCAGCCCGCCGTAGAAGCCGGCCACGGTCCCGACCGACCCGCCGAGGACGATGTACAGGATCACGGTCAGAAAGCCGACGCCAAGCGAGACCCGGGCGCCGTAGACGAGCCGCGTCAGGGTGTCGCGGCCGAGCTCGTCCGTTCCCAGCAGGTGCTGGCGAGAGAAGGACGAGAAGGTGTTGCTGAGGTCCTCGTCGGACGGCGAGACGTGCGTGACGTAGTGGGAGACGAGCGGAGCGGCGATGGCGATCAGCGCCATAACGACCAGGAGTGCTCCGAAGAACATGCCAAAGCGGTTGCGGCGCAGCCGTTCCCACGACTCACTCCAGTAGCTCTGCGCCGGCCGCCCGGGCAGCGCCTCGGTAACCGACGAGCCTCGCTCGAGCTGCTCGAATGCGGTGTCGATCACGGCGGAGTATCCAGCCGCCCGGCGAGCACTATCGGCCCGCCGCTCATGCGTAGTGAATCCTCGGGTCGAGAAGTGCGTAGAGCACGTCGGCGAGCAAATTCCCGGCGACCACGAGCAGGGCCGCGAATGTCACGACCCCAAGCACCATCGTGTAGTCGAACTGCAGCGAGCTCTGGAGTAGCAGCCGGCCGAGGCCGGGCCAGGTGAACACGATCTCCACGATGGAGCCGCCGCTGACCAGGCCCGGCAGTTCGAGGCCGACCAGCGTCACCAGCGGGATGATCGCGTTGCGCAGCGCATGGACATAGGTCGCACGGCGCGCGGACATACCCTTGGCGCGCGCCGTCCGCACGTAGTCCTGAGCGAGCGCTTCGAGCATGGACGAGCGTGTGAATCGAGACCAGACAGCGATGTAGAAGAAGGCGAGAACGACCGCGGGCATCACGAGATGCGTGAGGCGGTCGATCGGGTCCCCGCCTCCGAACGGCGACTGGGCGCCGCTCGAGGGCAGCCAGGGCAAGCCCCAGGCGTGGAAGCTGACCGAGAAGACCAGGATCAGGAGCAGGCCCAGCCAGAACTGCGGAATCGAGACGCCGGCGACTGAGAGGAACGTCAGGAAGTTGTCGAGCGCGCTTCCCCGCCGGAGCGCCCCCGCCACGCCGAGGGGAATCGAGATCAAAACCCCGAGCAGGATGCTCGTGAGCGTCAGCACGAGCGTGTTCGGGAGGCGCTGAAGGATGTGCGACATGACGGGGCTGCCGTCGATCAGGGAGCGGCCGAAGTCGCCATGCAGCAGTCCCCCTATCCAGTACCAGTACTGCAGGTAGAGCGGCTGGTCCAGGCCCAGGTTGTGCTTGATGCGCTGCACGTCCGCGGGTCGCAGGTTCGGGTTGATGTCGAGCCCCGGGATGAAGCTGGCCGTGGTGGCGTGGAGGAGAAGAAACGTGACGAGCGTGACCCCGAACAGCACCGGGATCGAGGCTACCGTTCGCCTCACAACGTAGCGGACCAGCAAAGGTCAGCTCGGCCTCAGGACTGACCGCTCCACTGCAAACCCGATGACGTCACTTTCCGCCGTCACTTGCCATCTTCTACTTGGCATCTTGCACCCAGGCCTGGTTCAGCCAGCGCCGGTACTGGAACTGCGTGTAGGTGCCGATCCCCAGGTCCTTGTCGGTGTTGTAGCCCTGGATCCGCTTCGTGAAGCCCCAGAGTCCTTTCTGGAACAACAGAACCGGCGCCGGAACCTCGTCGTTGAGGATGTCCTGCATCTGGTAATAGAGCTGCTTGCGCTTGCTCTGGTCGAGCGTGGCCACAGCCTGGTCGAGGATGTCGTCCATCTTGGCCGACTTGTAGCCGAAGCCGTTGAACCCGCCCGGTGCGGTGTTGCGGCTGTGCCAGACACTCGACTGGTCAGGGTCCTGCGTCCAGTTGAAGCCGACCAGGAAGGTGTCGTAGGTGCGGTCGTTCTGGATCTGAGCCACCAACTGCGGGAAGGTGATCAGCTTCGGCGTGCAGTCGACGCCGATCTTCTTCCACATGTCCTGCATGGCGACGACCAGGTTCTCGCGGACCTTGTTGCCGGCGTTGGTCATGATCGTGAAGCTGAGCTTGTCGCCGGCGGCGTTGGCGCGGATGCCGTCGGCGCCCTTCTTCCAGCCGGCGGCGTCGAGCATCGACTCCGCCTTAGCGGCGTCGTAGTTGTACTGCGGCTTGGCGTCCTTGTCGTAGGCCCATGAGGTCGGAGGCTCGGAGCTGGCGGCGACGATGGCCTGCTTGAAGTAGATGGCGTCGGCCATCTGCTGGCGGTTGAGTGCGTAGAGGAGCGCCTGGCGGACAGCCTTGTCGCCGAACATCTTGGCCACCCTGGCGCCTTGGTTCTGGTTGTAGGCGTAGTGCGTAAAGCTCGGGACCGGGAAGGACACGAAGGTGATGTCCGGGTTGGCCTGGATGTCGCTCACGACCGAGGGATCGAGCGGCGCGAAGTCCGCCTCTCCGGTCTTCAGCTGGTTGGCGGCCGTGACCGCGTCCGCCACGACCTTGTAGATGTAGGTGTCGAGGTTGGGAGCGCCGTTCCAGTAGTCCTTGTTGGCGGCCAGCTGCACCTGCTGCCCCTTGTCCCACTTCACCATCTTCCAGGCCCCTGAGGTGACGGTCGGTGCGCCGTTCATCTCGGTCGTGTTGACCTGCTGGGGCGTGAGCGAGCCCCAGAGCTTCTTGGGCAGGATGCCGTACTGGAGCTGAGCCGGCGCGAAGGGCGCGTATACCTTCTTCAGCTGGAAGACGACGGTCTTCGGGTCTTTGACGGTGATGCTCTGGACGAACGCTTCGAGGTCACCTCGTCGGGGCGAGTTGACCGCCTTGTAGGCGGGGTCGAACATCAGGTCGTAGGTGAACTTGACGTCGTCAGCGGTGATCGGCGAGCCATCGGTGAACTTGGCCTTGTCGTTGATCGTGATCGTGTAGGTGAGGCCGTCGGAGCTGATCTTCGGCATCTCCTTGGCGATCACCGGGTAGAGGTCGCCGTTCTGCTTCGATTCCAGGATGGAGTCGTAGAGCATGCCGACGATCTCGTTGCTCTGGGTGTCGGAGGTCAGGACGGGGTTGGTGGTCTTGATGTCCGAGAACTGCGCCTCGACGACGTGCCCGCCCTTCTTGACACTCTGTTGAGGGGTGTTGCCGGTACCCGCATTCGCACACGCCGCCAGGAACTCGGCGCCTCCGGCGAGGAATGCGGTGTATGCGGCGCCAAGGCCCATTCGCTTCACGAAGTCGCGACGCGACCAGTCGTTGAGGAACTCCTCGAATCTCTCGAAACCGCGTTCGGCTCGAGCCTCGTCTCGACTCATCTGTGCCTCCGTGCGAAGTGGATACGCGCACGGACCGCCACCCGGCCGGACGCGCTGTTCGAGATCATAGGGACGCCAGGGCCGGAGGTCAAAATCTTGCTTGAAGCACGATGTCACCAGTGATCGGCGTGTTGACGGTTACCCTGCACCTACCTGACAGCGGCTCCCTCAAATCGAAGCGCCAGGTGGTGTCCGGCCTCCTCCGCCGGCTGCGAACCCGCTTTCTGGTGAGTGCGACCGAAGTCGGAGAGCGTGACCTCTGGCAGATCGCACACCTGGCGATCGCCATCGTCTCGGCCGACTCTCGGCACGCCGACGAGGTGCTTGGGAAGGCGCTCGCTTTCATCGAGGCGGAGGCCGGAGACGCCGTCATCACGGACGCCGCCACGGAGCTATTGAGGCTCTAGCGGCTCCAGGCTCTCAAGCACCTCTTGGGTGTGCTCGCCGAGGAGCGGCGGGGGCCGGCGCACGGTGAAGCGCTCGCCGTCGAGCCGCCATGGCGTGCCCACCATGTGCCACTCTCCCACCTTCGGGTGCTCGACCGTGACCTCGATCCCGCGGGCCTTCGCCTCGGGATCGCTGAGCGCCTCGGCGAGGTCGCGGATCGGGCCGGCCGGCACACCGGCCTTGTCGAACGCCTCCTTCCAGGCCGACGTGGGGCGAGTGCACAGCCTGCGCTCGATCTCCTGCGTCAGCTCTGTCCGGTGCTTCTGGCGGTCTCGATTGGTGGTGAACCGGGGGTCCTGGACGAGTTCGGGGGCGCCGATCGCGGCCGCGAAAGACCGGAACTGCGATTCCGAACCGACACCGATGTTCATGTAGCCGTCCTGAGTCGCGAAGGTGCCGTAGGGGGCGATCGTCGGATGCACGTTGCCCTCCCGCTGCGGCGCCTCCCCGGTGGCGAAGTAGCGGCCGCCCTGGTAGGTCAGCAGCGCCATCAGCGAGTCCTGCATCGCGACATCGATCTCCTGGCCGCGGCCCGTCCGCTCGCGCTCGTAGAGGGCGGCCAGGATGGCGTGGGCGGCGAACATCCCGGCCCCCAGGTCTCCCATCGGGACGCCAAACTTGACGGGCGGACCGTCGGCGAACCCGGTCAGGCTCATGACGCCCGAGGTTCCCTGCACGATCTGGTCGTAGCCGGCGAGCGCCGGCCGGTCCTTGCCGAAGCCGCTGATCGAGCAGTAGATCAGGCCGGGGTTGTCGCGCCTCAGCTCCTCGTAACCGAGCCCGAGGCGGCTCGCCGTCCCCGGTCGCAGGTTCTCGACGAGCACATCGCTCTGCGCCGCCAGACGCTTGGCAGCGTCCAGCCCGGCCGGCGACTTGAGATCGAGGACGACGCTCCGCTTGTTCCTGTTCACCGACAGGAAGTAGGAGGATTCGCCCTCGACGAAGGGGGGTCCCCAGCCGCGTGACTGGTCGCCTTCGGGCGGTTCGACCTTGATCACATCGGCGCCCAGGTCGCCGAGCAGGAGGGTGCAGTAAGGCCCGGCCAGCGCGATCGTGAGATCGAGGACGCGGACGCCTTTTAGGGGATCTGACGGCATGCCGCATATTCTCCTCGCGATGGCGAGCGTCCTGATCACGGGTGTCGGTCGAGAGAACGGCATCGCCGCCGCCTGCGCGCAGGCACTGGCCGCCGATGGCTGGGACCTAGGCCTGCACTGGTTTGGTGAAGATCCGGGATACCTGCTGCCGAGGCTGCGCGCCGCCGAGGTTCGAGTGGCGGCGCACGAGAGCGACCTCGGGACCATTGACGGGGTCATTTCGGCCTGGACCGAGCTCTCACGAGCGGTCGGGCCGTTCACCGCACTGGTGTTGGTGCACACGCACTGGGAGCGGGGCGGCCTCAGGGACATCGACCGGGAATCCTTCGACCGCCACTTCCACGTCAACGTGCTCGGCCCGGTCCGGCTCATCCAGCGCTTCGCCGCCGGCTTGCGTGGCGAGGCCGGCCGGATCATCGCCTTTACCAGCGACGCGATCGACGCCGAGGTTGCCTACGGGGCGAGCAAGGCGGCCCTCGACCGGGTGATCCTGGCCGCCGCGCGTGAGCTGGGCCCCCACGGGATCAGCGCGAACTGCATCAACCCGGGACCGACCGACACCGGCTGGATGTCTTCTGAGCTGGTCGCCGAGGTGCGCCGGCGGACGCCGCTCGGGCGCCCCGGCCTCCCCGGTGACGCCGCCGCCCTGGTTCGCTTCCTGCTCTCTCCTGAAGCGGGCTGGATAAACGGCCAGATCCTCAAATGCAACGGCGGCTTCGCCTAGCCTGAGACCTATAGCGATCAACACCAAGAGCCTGGTCGCCGAGTTCCAGGCACAACTGCCGTGGCCGCTCGATCCCTTCCAGGTGGAGGCGGCCGAGAAGCTCGACGCCGCCAGAGGCGTCCTGGTGTCCGCGCCCACCTCGAGCGGGAAGACGGTGGTCGCCGAGTACGCGATCTTTCGAGCGCTCAAGGAGGGCGCACAGGCGATCTACACGACGCCGCTCAAGGCCCTGAGCAACCAGAAGTACCGCGACTTCATGCGCGACTACGGCGCCGAGACGGTCGGGCTGGTAACCGGCGAGAACACGATCAACGAGGACGCGCCGGTGGTTGTGATGACCACCGAGATCCTGCGCAACGTCATCTATGAAGACCCGGCGCGTCTCGACCGGGTGCACTACGTCGTCCTCGACGAGGTCCACTACATCGACGACTTCCCGAGGGGCTCGGTGTGGGAGGAGATCATCGTCCAGGCACCTGCGCACATCAAGTTCGTCGGCCTCTCGGCGACGATCGGCAACTACCAGGAAGTGGCGGGCTGGATGGCGGAGAACCGGGGGCCGATGGGCACCGTCTTCCACGACGTCCGGCCGACCGAGCTGAAGCTCTGGCTCTCCATGCAAAACCGCTTTTATCCGCTCTTCAACGGCGAGGGGCAGATCGACCAGCGAACGTGGGCGAAGGCGTCGCAGGAGGAGGAGGCGGCCTTCCGGATTCAGCAGTTCCGGCGCCTGCCCGGCAACGAGATGCTGCACGTGATCGAGGAGTTGGCGCGCCTGGAGATGGTGCCCGCGATCTACTTCATCTTCTCCCGCCGCGGCTGCCGGGAGGCGCTCCAGCGCTGTTCTTATCACGACCTCGACCTGACGACGGCGGACGAGAAGGCGCGCATCGACGCCTATGCGGCGGCACGCCTGGAGAGCCTTCGCGACCGCGACGAGGCGCAGCTCTACGCCCGCATGGTCGACTCCGGGATGCTCCGGCGCGGCCTGGCCGTCCACCACGCCGGGCTGATGCCGTATCACAAGGAGCTGGTCGAGGAGCTCTTCCAGCAGGGGCTGATCAAGGTCGTGTTCG
>CAZXGB010000048.1:0-16758 GCA_964640005.1 uncultured Actinomycetes bacterium
GCCCCTCCGACGAGGAGGTCCGGCAGAACCCCCGGGCCCGCTCCGCCAAGCTGCGAGCGGCCCAAAAGCTCTGAACCCAACCCCACAAAGCCCCCGGGGCCGCCGCCCGCCCATCTCCTCCCACCCCCAACTGGCGGTCCCGGGGCATCCACTCTCCGGCAGGAGAGCCCCACGGAACCCCCGCGTAGCAGTCCCCGTCCAACTCCACGTCAAGGCAACGATTTGGTCAACACGCGCACGATCCAGCACCGCCGGCTCCGCGCCGGCGCCGCCCGCCGATCCACCCCCCGCCGGCGCCGGATGCGCCACGAGCTGGTGGAGCTGGCGGGAACCGCGGCTGCTACGCGGCTGCGGTCCTGGAAGCACGCCCGCATTTATGTGGGCGTGGCCCTGGGAGTTGCCCTGGCGATCGCCTACCTCTTCCTGGCCGCCCAGGTGACGCAGACGTCCTACCAGCTCGCGCAGCTGCAGAACCAGCAGGCGCAGCTCCTGGCGGAACAGGCGCAGCTGCAGTACGGAGAGGCAGACCTGCGCACCCCGGCCCAGGTTGACAAGGCGGCGCAGCAGGCGGGACTGCGGCAGCAGACTGCGAGCGGCTACGTCGGCGGTCAGGTGGCGGCGATCGACCTCGAGGCTCCGATCGGCCAGGCGCCCGCCGACGCGCAGCCCCTCTGGCAGAAGGCGGTGGCAGCGGTCTTCGGCACGGTGACGGGGACGAAGGACGTCCTCGCCAGCGAGCGCTGAGTGGCGGTCAACACCGGTCGCCTGGGACTCAACTCACGGCAGCCGCGCGCTCGGACGGTCCGCGGCGACAGCCCGCGGCTTCGTGTCGTCGCCCTCGGCCTGATCGTCGCCCTCTTCGCGGGCGCGATCTGGACCCGTCTCGCCTACTGGCAGCTCGTGGAGCACGCCCAGCTGTCGGATTGGGCCGCCAAGCAGTACGAGCACGAGGTTCCGCTGCCGCCCACGCGTGGCGTCATCTATGACCGCCAGGGGCAGCCGCTGGTTCTGAACACGACCGTCTACTCGGTGTTCGTCTCTCCGGACAATATTCCGGCGGCGGAGCGGGAGACCGTCGCCAACGGTCTCGCGCAGGCGATTGGCGCCGACCAAGGCGCCGTTCTGAAGACGCTCGAGTCGGGCAAGAAGTTCGCCTACATCGCGCGGCGGCAGCCAAAGGACAAAGCCGATGCCGTTCGCGCTCTGCACCTGTCCGGCGTCGGGCTGGAGCCCGAACAGCAGCGCTCATACCTGCCGGGTGGGGCTGGGGACGGCACCACGCTGGCCGCCAACCTGCTCGGCTTTGTCAACTACGACGGCCAGGGCCAGTACGGAGTGGAGGGATACTACGACGGGCGGCTGGCCGGCAAGGCGGGGTTCAAGACGACCTACCGCGACGCCGCGGGTCGCGACATCGCGCTCGGTCCAAGCGAGCGCGTCAATCCGGTCAACGGGGCCGACCTCGTCCTCGCGCTGGATGCCGGCGTGCAGTACGCGGCCGAGCAGGCGATCGCGGACGGCGTCAAAGCCAACAAGGCCGAGAGCGGCAGCGTCATCGTGCTCAACAGCAAAACCGGCGGCATCGTCGCCGCCGCCAGCTACCCGACCTACAACGCCAACTCGTTCACCACGGCCGCGCCGGCGGTGATCAAGGACAGGATCGTGTCCGACCTTTACGAGCCCGGCTCGGTCATGAAGGTCCCGACCCTGGCCGGCGCGCTCCAGAACCACGCGATCGCGCCGGGCACGACCATCAACGACCCCGGCTACATCAACGTGGGCGGCGCCACGCTGAAGGACTGGGACCTCAAGAACCACGGCACGGTGACCTACACGCGCGTGCTCGAGGAGTCATACAACGTCGGCGCCGTCCGCGCCGAGCAGGCCGAGGGCTTGCAGGCCTTCTACAACAACCTGATCGCGTTCGGGTTCAACGCACCCTCGGGCGTCGACCTCGCCGCCGAGGCCAGTGCCACGCCGCTGCAACCTTTCTCGCAGTGGCGTGAGAACGAGCTGGCCACCGCCTCTTACGGGCAGGGCATCGCTGTCAACATGGTCCAGATGGCCGCGGCGATCAACGTCATCGCCAACGGCGGCAAGTATGCCCAGCCCCACACAGTCGACCGGATCGGCGGCCAGTCCGGCCCGCTCTCCAGCGCGACTCAGCGGCAGGTCGTCGACCCCACCACCGCGAGCCAGATGCGGGACATGATGATGTCCGTCGTCCAGCACGGCTCGGGATACACCGCGCGGGTCCCCGGCTTCGAGCTCGACCAGGCCGGCAAGACGGGAACCTCGCAGATGCCGGAGAACGGGAACTACTCGTTCGACCACGTATGGGCGTCCTACGCCGGGTTCCTGCCCGCCGAGAACCCCCAGTTCACGATGCTGGTGGTGGTGCGAAAGCCAAACAACGGCTCCTTCGACCACAACGAGGGCTACTACGTCTCGGCCCCGATCTGGAAGCGGATCGCAGCCTCGATCGTTCTCCAGTGGCACCTGAGCCCCGAACCGCCGAAGAAAGTCTGAAGCTCGGCCTGGGCGTACAGCCCGGTGCAAACCTCGCTTACGCTCGATTGACATGATCTTCGACGCGATCACGGCAGCGGTCGCTTTCTTCATTGGGCTGGTGGTCTACCCGCTGCTCATCCGGCGGCTGCGCGACCTGCGCTTCGGGCAGGTCGTCCAGGAAGAGCTCGGCTTCCACCGCGGCAAGACAGGAACTCCGACCGGTGGCGGAGTGCTCTTCGTCCTGCTTGGCATCCTGGCCGGTCTCCTGGCTTCCCGGGCCGGTCACCAGGGTGCGCTGCCCGCCGTGCTCGGACTGGCTGCCGGCGGCTGCCTGGGCGCATTCGACGACCTGCGCAAGCTGCGCGTCGGCTCCATCGGAATCCCCGCCCGTCTCAAGTTCCCGATCCAGTTCCTGCTCGCGGTGCCCGTCGCCTGGGCGGCCCAGCACCAGCAGCACTGGCTGCCGGACGTCTGGTGGGTCTACTGGCCGCTGGCGCTGTTCGCCATCGCCGGCACCGCCAACGCCGTCAACATCACCGATGGCTCGGACGGGCTGGCCGGCGGCCTGACGGTGATCGCGCTCGCCGTGCTCGCGCTGGCGATTCCCGGCGCTGCCGCCGGTGAGCGAGCGGTCGCGATGACGTTGGTGGGGAGTCTGCTCGCCTTCCTCTGGTACAACCGCTTTCCGGCCCGGGTCTTCATGGGCGACACCGGCTCTTTGGGCCTGGGCTATGCGCTCGCGGGGATGGCGATCCAGCAGGGGTTTCTGCTCCTCCTGCCTTTGCTGGGTTTGGTTTTCGCAGTCGAGACCCTGTCTGTCATCATTCAGGTCGCCCATTTCCGGGCGACCGGCGGCCGCCGGCTGTTCAAGATGACCCCGATCCACCACGCGTTCCGAATAGAGGGTTGGTCTGAGAACCGCATCGCGCTCTGCTTCTGGGGTGCGGGCGCGATCTCGGCGCTGGCCAGCGCCGGGCTCTCCCGGCTTCCCGGGTAGAACCATGACGAGCCGCGCGCTCGTCGTCGGCGCCGGGCGAAGCGGGATCGCGCTCGCGCGCTTCCTTGCGCGTCGCGGCGAGCCGGTGCTGGTGTCTGACACCAAGCGGCCCGCGGCGCCGCCGGACCTGCCGGCGGGCGTCGAGCTCGTCTTCGGCGAACAGGATCCCTCTCTGCTCGACGGTGCCGCCGGCGTCTACGCCAGCCCCGGCGTCCCCTGGGACGCGCCCCTGCTCGAAGAGGCCCGGCGGCGCGGACTCGAGGTGTCGAGCGAGATCGACCTCTTCTTCCGCCTCTGCCCGGCACCCATCGTCGGCATCACGGGCACCAACGGCAAGACCACGACCACCGCGCTCACGGGGGAGATCCTCCGCCAGGGCGACCGGCCGGTGATCGTGGGCGGCAACATCGGCGAGACGGTTCTCGACCGGCTCGATGAGGTGACCCCAGAGCACTGGGTCGTGCTCGAGCTGTCCAGCTTCCAGCTGGAGTCGATCGCCCGCCCGCGCGCCGCCATCGGCGCCGTGCTCAACATCACGCCCGACCACCTGGACCGCCACCACAGCATGGAGGAGTACGTCGCCGCCAAGGCCCGGCTCGTGCAGTTCATGGAGGCGGACGAGGTGGCCGTCCTCAATGGACGCGACCCCTGGTGCCGCCAGCTGGCCGAGCGTACGCGCGGGCGCGTCGTCTGGTTCGACCAGTACCGGCCGGATCCGCCGATGCCCGTCCCCGGCGAGCACAACCTGATGAACGCGCGCGCCGCGGCCGCCATCGGCCGGGCCGCCGGCCTGACCGACGACCAGATCGAGCGCGCGATCGCCGGCTTCCAGGGCGTCGAGCACCGGTTGGAGCTGATCGGCGAGTGGGGAGGGGTGCGCTGGTACAACGACTCCAAGGCCACCAACCCCGACGCCGGCCAGGTCGCTGTCAACTCCTTCCCGGGCATTCCCGTCGTGCTGATCGCGGGTGGCTACGGATCCGGATTCGAGCTCGGCGCCTGGGCGGAAGACGTCCGCCGCCGGACCGCCGCCGTGGTGCTGATGGGCAAAAGCGCAGGCGAGCTGGAGCAGCTGCTCGAAGGCCACCGGACCCTGCGCGCGGCCTCGTTGGAGGAGGCGGTCGGGCTGGCCGCGGCCGAGTCCCAGCCAGGCGGGGTGGTGCTGCTCAGCCCGGCCTACAAGAGCTTTGACATGTTCGAGGGCTACGAGGACCGCGGACGCCAGTTCAAGGCCGCGGTCTTAAGGCGCTTCGATGGCTGAGGCCGCCATCCCGGCGACCGCACCCATGGAGGGGCGTAATGGCGAGCGCGACGACCAGGACATCGTCCTCATCGGGCTGACGCTGGCCCTGGCCGGAGGCGGTCTCGTCTTCGTGCTCTCGGCGAGCCAGGCGCTGGCCTACCTCGAGCACCGCTGGCCGCTCTACTACTTCGCGCGCCAGCTGGTCGGGGTCGGCATGGGCTTGATCGCGATGTTCGTGCTCATGCGCATCGACTACCACCGCTTCCGGCCCCTCGCCCAGGTGGGAGCGGCCGTCTCGCTGCTGCTGATGATGCTGGTACTGGTGCCCCACGTTGGGGTGACCCAGGCCGGCGGGCCGCACAGCGGCGAGGTCGGCGTCAACGGGGCCAGCCGCTGGTTCAGCCTGGGCCCGCTTGGCAGCTTCCAGCCATCCGAGCTGGGCAAGCTCTGCTTCGTGCTCTTCCTGGCCCATTGGGTGGAGAAGCGGGGCGACCGGATCCGCGACCTCTACGACGGCCTTTTCCCGTTCGGGATCATGCTCGCGGTGGTGCTCGCGGTCCTCATGCTCGAGAAGGATCTCGGGACCGCGATCGTCACCACCGCGATCTTCGTCTCGATCTACTTCTCAGGCGGCGGCCGCGTGCGCCACCTCATCCTGCTGGCCGCGGTCCTGGTCGCCGCCTTCCTCTTCCTGACCCTGGCGACGCCTTACCGCGCGGCTCGCCTGAGCAGCTACTGGCACCCCTTCAACGACCCCTTGAATACGGGCTTCCAGTCGAGCCAGGGGCTGATCGCCCTCGGCGCCGGCGGGATCCACGGCGTCGGCATCGGGCACTCGGTTCAGAAGTTCCTGTGGCTACCGGCGGCTCACACCGACTTCGTTTTCGCGATCATCGGCGAAGAGACAGGGCTGATCGGCACCAGCGCCGTGCTCGGCGCCTACGTGCTCTTCGCCTGGCGCGGCTACCGCGCGGCGCTGCGCGCGCCCGAGCGCTTCGGTGTCATGGTCGCGGTCGGTATCTCGACCTGGATCGCCGTTCAGGCCCTGATCAACATGGGCACCGTCACCGACACCATCCCGGCCACTGGCGTCCCGCTGCCCTTCATCAGCTACGGTGGGACGTCGGTAGCCGTCTTGCTCGCGGCGGTCGGCCTGCTGCTCAACGTGGCCGGCCAGGGCCGGCCGCAGTCGTTCCGGAGGATCGATGCGTCTTTTGATATCGGGCGGGGGGACCGGCGGTCACCTGATGCCCGCCCTCGCCGTCGCGCAGGCCTGCCGCACTGAGCACCCGGACTGGCCGCTGCTGATGGTCGGCAAGGCGGGTGGGCCTGAGGAGCGGCTGGTCCCTGAAGCGGGGTTCGACCTCGAGCTGATCTCGATCCAGGGGCTCGACCGCGACGCTGTCTGGAAGAACGTGGCACTGCCGGCCGTGGTCCCACGCGCCTTCCTGCGCGGCTTGCGGATCGTGGACCGCTTCCGGCCCGATGCCGTGCTCGGCATGGGTGGCTACGCGATGGCCCCGACGGTCTGGGCGGCGCGCCGGCGCGGCATCCCCTACGTCCTGCACGAGAAGGACGTGCGGCCGGGGCTCGCCACGCGGCTCTTCGCCGGCGGCGCGGCCGCCGTCTGCACGACCCTGCCCGGAACCGACGCCCGTCTTTCGGGCACCCGCACCGTCCTCACCGGCATCCCGCTGAGAGGCGGCTTCGCGCGCCGCCAGGTCGCGATCCCGCCCCGCAAGCTGCTGGTCACGGGCGGCAGCCAGGGGTCGCGGCGGCTGAACCTGGCCGCCTGGTCGGTGCTGGACGAGCTGCTGGAGCGATTTCAGGAGGTCATCCACGTGGCCGGTCGCCAGGGCGCGGCCGAGATCGAGCGAATGGCACGCCCGCGCTATCGCGCGCTGACGTTCACGAACGACATGCCGGCGCTCATGG
This sequence comes from uncultured Actinomycetes bacterium, assembly GCA_964640005.1. Lineage (GTDB taxonomy): Bacteria > Chloroflexota > Dormibacteria > Dormibacterales > Dormibacteraceae > CAZHAC01. Next base: position 6,687 of record CAZXGB010000048.1, read on the forward strand.
CCGAGGCTGACATCGCCGTCTCCCGCGCCGGCGTCGGGACGATTGGTGAGCTGGGGCTGGTCGGGCTGCCCGCGATCCTTGTGCCGGGCACCTTCGGAGGCCGTCACCAGGAGCTGAACGCGGAGGTCGTGGCGGAGGCCGGGGCGGCGGTTTGCGTCCGCGACGAGGACTTCACAGGGGCGCGGCTGCTGCGCGAGCTCGACGCCCTGACGCCGGAGCGCCTGCGGTCGATGGCGTCGGCCGCCGCCGCGCTCGGGCGGCCGGAGGCGGCGAGACGAGTGCTGGACGTGGTGATTGCCGCGGCCGGCCCCCCTCCGTCGACCGATGTCTCGTCGTGCACGGCCCCTCCCCTTAGGGGGAGGGGACCAGGGGTGGGGGGTGCCTCCACCTCGCACCCAGAAGGAACGCACACGTGACGCGCATCCACCTCATGGGCATCGGTGGCGTCGGCGTGTCAGCTCTGGCGCGCGTCTATCTCGCACGCGGCGACGAAGTGTCCGGCTGCGACCTGCGCGACTCGGAGACGCTCCAGGCCCTGGGTGCAGAAGGCATGCGCGTCGCCGTCGGACACGATCCCGAGCACGTTCTGGGCGCTGACGTGCTCGTCTACAGCGGGGCTGTGAGGAGCGGCGCGGCCGAACTCGAGGCGGCGCACGCGATGGGCGTGCACGTGCGCTCCCGGGCCGAGGCACTGGCCGAGCTGATCGCCGGCTCGGAGTCGATCGCGATCACCGGAAGCGCCGGCAAGACGACCATCACGCACATGCTCGGCTCCATCCTGCTGGCCGCGGGTTGGGACCCAACCGTGCTCGTCGGCGACGGGGTGAACGCGCGCGCCGGCCGCTCCCGCTGGCTGGTGGCGGAAGCCGACGAGTCCGACCGCTCGCTGGTCCTCCATCACCCTCGGCACGCGCTGCTGAGCAACGTCGACTTCGACCATCCCGACCACTTCGATTCGGTCGACGACGTGGCCGGCGTCTTCGAGCAGTTCCTAAATAACCTGCGCGAGGACGGGCTGGCGGTCGTTTGCGCCGACGATCCGATTGCGGCCCGCCTGACGACCAGCGGACGCCGGGTGACGTATGGGTTCGGCGAAGCGGCCGACTACCGCTGCGGTGAGGAGCGCCCGTTCCCGATCTGGCGGCGCGGCCAGGAGCTCGGCCGCTTGCGCCTCGAGGTACCCGGCCGCCACAACGTTCTCAATGCGACCGGCGCGGCCGCGCTCGCCCTCGAGCTGGGGATCGAGTTCGGCGCCGTCGCGCGGGCGCTCGAGGACTTCACGGGCGCCCACCGAAGGATGGAGCGGCTCGGATGGTGGCAGGGGGCGGTTCTCTACGACGACTATGCGCACCATCCGGCTAAGGTCCGCGCCGCCCTGGCCGCCGCGCGCGAGCTGCGCCACCGGCGCCTGATCGTCGTCTTCCAGCCCCACCGCTACAGCCGCCTGGCGGCGCTGCTCGACGACTTCGCGGGCAGCTTCGACATGGCGGACGCGGTGCTGGTGACCGACGTCTACGCGGCGGGTGAGGAGAACGTGACGGGGATTTCCGGCGAGGTGCTTGCCGCCCGCATGCGGAGCGCGCGCTTCACCCCGGACTTTGCGTCGGTTCGGTCCGAGCTCGCCGAGCTCGTGGGCCGGGATGACCTGGTCCTCTTCATGGGCGCCGGTGACATCTGGAAGCTGGGACGTGAACTGGCGGACGCGGGCTAACGAGGCCTGGCTGGACGCCATCGCCGGCGTCGAGCGCGGCCACAGCCTGGCGCGGCACACGTCTTTCAACATCGGTGGGCCCGCCGAGTGGTTCGTCGAGTCCGGGCGCGTCGATGAGCTCGAACGGCTGGTCGCCGGCTGTGCCCAGCGCGGCATCCCGTACCTCCTGCTGGGGGCGGGCACCAACCTGCTCGTCGCCGACGCGGGCGTCGAAGGGCTGGTCATCCGCTGCGTCAACCGCGACGTGCACGTGCTCGACGGCTGTCGAGTGCGGGCGGGCGCCGGGCTCAAGATGATGCGGCTGGCGCGCCACGCCGCGGATCACGGCCTGGTCGGCTTCGAGTTCGCGATCGGAGTGCCCGGAACCGTCGGTGGCGCCGTCTACCAGGACGCCGGCTGCTGGGGCCGCGAGTTGCGCGAGGTCCTGGTGGCCGTGGAGGGTTTCATCCCCGGTCGCGGGCCTGTCCGCTGGGACCCGGACGAGCTCGAGCTCGGCTACCGGACGTCGGCCTTGCGCGAAGGCCGCCTGCGCGGCGCGCTGGTCATCGCGGCCACCGTGCAGCTGGAGCCCGGCGACGGCGAGGCGGCCAAGCGTGAGATGGCGCGCCTGACCGCGGAGCGCAACCGCAGCCAGCCGATCAAGACCAAGAACTGCGGCTCGGTTTTCAAGAACCCGTCCGGCGACTCGGCCGGCCGCCTGGTCGAGGCGGTCGGGATGAAAGGCGCCCGGCGGGGCGCGGCCGTGGTTTCGGAGCTGCACGCGAACTTCATAGTCAACAGCGGAGGCGCCAGCGCCGCCGACGTGCGGGGGCTGATCGAGAGCATCCGGGAGCGCGTCCGCGACACCTTCGGGATCGACCTCGAGCCCGAGGTCGAGATGGTGGGCCGGTTCTAACTTGAGACACCAGGGGCGGCGGCGGCGGGCGTCGCGCCTGCCGCGGATCGAGTGGGCGAGCCGCTCGGCTCCCCTCCGCGGCATGGAATGGAGCGCCGGCAGCGGTCTGGGGGAGCAGGGGGCGGCGCCAGTTTGGGCGCGGGTGGTGGCGGTCATCCTGGCCGTACTGGAGGCCGTCCTGCTGGCCTGGCTCGTCGCCGGCAGCTATTTCCAGGTCCGGCAGGTCGCGGTCAGTGGGAACCAGCGCCTGAGCGCCGCCGACGTTCGTACGGCCGCCGGCCTCGACCGTCCAGGCTCGGTGTTCACCGTCGACGCTGCTACGATCCGCCGCAAGTTGACGGCCGACGCCTGGGTCCGGGATGCGCAGGTCACGGCGTCGCTGCCGGATCGCGTCCAAATCGCGGTCGATGAGTGGCAGCCGGTGGCGGTCTTCGTGCCCGGCGGCCGTGGACGTGCCTTCTTCCTGTCCGACCAGGGAGTCGTGCTCGGCCCCGCACCCTCGACCAGCGCCGCCGTCGAGATCGACGCGCCCATCGCCGCCGATCCGAAGGCCGGCCAGCGGCCGGTCGCGGTCCGGTTGCTGACCGCGATGGTGAACATCCAGCGTGGTCTGCCCGGGCTCGTCGGTCAGGACGTGCGCGCCTTCGAGATCGACGGCTGTGGGAACCTGACCATGACGACACGGAAGGGGTGGAAGGCTTACTTCGGCCGCGTCATCACGCCTGAGGAGTTCGCCACCCTGGATTCCAAGCTGAGCGCTCTGAAGGCCGTGTCGACGAGGGAAGACCTCAACAGCTCGGACGTCGAGTACGTGAACGTGATGAACCCCTCGCTGGCCATGGTCGCGCACAAGAGCAAGCCCGCGCCGTCGCCTTCGCCCACGCGAACCTCGTCGCCGACGCCGACGCCGGCGCCCTCGCCGACGGCGATCACACCGGTGATCACGTGCCGGTAATCGTCATCGCGATCCTCTTTGCCCTCATCGGGGTGGCGCTCGGGCTGCTCTCGCCGGTAACCATCCCGGTGACCTACGCCCGCTACACGGCGGTGGCCTTGCTGGCCGGTCTCGACTCGATCTTCGGGGCGTTCAAGGCTTATATCGCGGGCACCTTCGAGCCGCGCGTCTTCCTGACCGGTCTGGTCAGCAACATGGCGCTCGCCGGCTCGCTGACCTTCGTGGGGGACAAGCTGGGGGTCGACCTCTCGATCGCCGCCATCGTCGCCTTCGGAGTCCGGATCTTCAACAACGTGGCGGCCATCCGCCGCCACTACCTCTAGTTGAGATTCCTCCATACGAGTGCTCGCTCCAAAGGAGCATCCGCGGGCGTATCCACGCATCGAGTGCTCGGCGAAGGGTGCATCTGCGGGCGCTTCCACGTAATTTCGTGGTCGTCGGGGCGCGCCATCCACCACTAGTCGCGGCGCCCGAGGAAGGCGTCGATCAGGCGGCGGGCGATGCTGAACGGGCCGGGCAGCGGAGGCAGCGGGTCGTCGCGCCCGAACCAGCCCGCGCCGGCGATCTCGCCTTCAGGGTCGAGCGCGATCTCGCCTTCGGCGTGGCGGGCGAAGAACCCCACCATGAGCTGGCTCGGAAAGGGCCAGGGCTGGCTGGCGAAATAGCGCACGTCGCGAACGGCGAAACCCACCTCCTCGCGTACCTCCCGCTCGACCGCGTCCTCGAGCGACTCGCCCGGCTCCACGAACCCGGCGAGCACGCTGTAGAAGCCACCCCGAAAGGAGCGGTTCTGCGCCAGCAGCATCTTGCCGTCGCGCTCCACGAGCATGATCACCGCCGGGTTGATGCGCGGGAAGTAGAGGGCGCCACAGCCCTCGCAGCGCCGCGCTCGCTCCTCCTCGAGGGGCTGCGTGGGCGACCCGCAGCGCCCGCAGAACGCGTGGGTGCGAAACCACTCGGCGACCTGGAAGGCGCGGCCGGCGACCGCGTGCAGGTCGGGGTCGAGGTGTCCGAAGAGCTCGCGCAGCCCGGCCGCGGCATAGCCCGGCCCGGTATCCAGACCAGGCTCCAGCGGGACCGTGAAACAGGGCACGCCGGCCAAGCGGCCCAAATAGATCGGTTCCGCCTCCGCTCCCATCGCGGCCAGCTCATCTTGGGACGGCAGCTGATGGCCCTCTCGAATGACCAGGCGGTCGCCGGCAAAGGCAAACACCAGCGAGTCCTCGCCCGGTCGCAGGTGCAGATCGACTCCGGGCTCGAAGAGACGTCTGGATCCGCCGTCCACCGGGAATCGATCTTAGGGTCTGTCCAGAATTTGACCGAGGCCGGCACCCCGGGCGGCTACCAAATGTGGCCATCGGGGCGGATCCAGGCCGAGCGTCCAACGCAACTTGTAGTCCCTCTACAAGTCCGGCACACAACATCTAGGCGCAGACGCGCGCACACGCTATACTTCCCGAGACCCGCCAAGTCCCTCTAATACGTCGTTCCAGGAGTCTCCACACAGAACTTTGTCTCGGCGGAAGCGCGCAGCCGGTCTCGACCTGGGCACCAGCCGGGTTGCGGTCGTGATCGGCGAGGTCGACGACTACGGTCAGGTGCAGCTTCTCGGCGTCGGCGAGCTGCCGAGCGAGGGTCTGCGCAAGGGCGTCGTCGTCAATATTGACAAGACGGTTCACGCGATCCAGGGCGCCATGGTCGGTGCCGAGCGGATGGCAGGCGTGCGCGTCGACTCGGCGGTGGTGTCGCTTGGCGGGCCGCACCTCCAGTCTCAAAACAGCCGCGGCGTGGTTGCGGTGTCGCGCGGTCGCGAGTTCGAGATCGCCCAGGACGACGTCGACCGGGTGATCGAGGCCGCTCGCGCGGTTGCCATCCCGAGCGATCGCCAGGTCATCCACGTCCTGCCCAGATGCTTCACCGTCGACGGGCAAGAGGGTGTCCGGGAAGCGATCGGCATGACCGGGCAGCGGCTTGAAGTTGAGACCAACATCGTCTCCGGCGCCCAGACCTCGCTTCAGAACGTAATCAAGTGCGTCCATCAGGCCGGCCTTGACGTCGACGACGTGGTCGCCCAGGCCCTCGCCAGCGGCGAAGGCGTCCTCACCGAGAACGAGGTCAACCTGGGCGTTTGCCTGATCGACGTCGGCGCCGAGACGACGGATGTCGTGGTCTACAGCGACGGCGCCGTCCTCAAGCTGTCGGTGCTGCCGGTCGGGGGCAACCACGTCACCAACGACATCGCCATCGGCCTCCGCACGACACCACAAGACGCCGAGGCGTTGAAGCTCAACTACGGGCACACCCTGCCCGAGGTGATCCCGGCCGAGGAGCGCATCGAGGTGCGGCAGGTGGGCGGCGACCGCATCCAGGCGATGCCCCGCCGCTTCCTGGCCGAGATCATCGGGCCCCGGATGCGCGAGATATTCCAGCTGGCCCGGGAAGAGGTGCGCCGCAGCGGTTTCGACGGGCTCCTGCCCGCCGGTGTGGTGGTGACCGGCGGTGCGGCGAGACTGATGGGAACCACCGACGCCGCGCAGACGGTCTTCGACTCGGCAGTCCGACTGGGTTTGCCGACGGGCGTCGGCGGGCTCGCCGACCGCGCCGGCGGCCCGTCGTACGCGGCGGCGGTCGGTCTTGTGAAGTGGGCGGCGCGCCTGCAGCCGCAGGGAGTCGCCGCCGGCTCCGGCCGGCAGCCGGCCGCCCTGGGCACCGCCTATCAGCGGACCGTGAGGTGGTTGCGTGACTTTTTCTAGCGGGAGAGGGCGGAGCCAGCTCGGATTCGAGGGGCTTGTCGACGAAAACGGTTTGGAGGTCGAGATGAAGGACCAGCGGCAGGACGGTAAGGCGACGATCAAAGTCATCGGTGCCGGCGGCGGCGGCGGCAATGCTGTCAACCGGATGATTTCGGCGTCTCTCAAGGGCGTCGAGTTCATCGCCGTGAACACCGACATGCAGGCGTTGGAGAACTGCAACGCCGACGTCAAGGTCAACATCGGCCGCAAGGTGACCCGCGGCCTCGGCTGCGGCGCCGACTGGACCAAGGGTCGCGATGCCGCAGAGGAGTCGCGCGCCGAGCTCACCGAGCTGGTCAAGGACGCCGACATGGTGTTCTTGACCGCGGGCATGGGTGGCGGCACCGGGACCGGCTCGGCTCCAGTGATCGCGGAGCTGGCAAAGCAGACCGGCGCCCTCACGATCGCCGTCGTCACGCGTCCCTTCCGCTGGGAGGGCAAGATCCGCAACGACACCGCCGAGGAGGGCATCAAGCACCTCCGGGAGAAGGTGGACGCGCTGATCGTGATTCCTAATGACCGTTTGACTCAGATGGTCGACCGCAAGACGACCCTCGAAGAGGCCTTCCGGATCGCCGACGACGTGCTCCGCCAGGGCGTCCAGGGCATTGCTGACCTGATCGTCAGCCCGGGCACCATCAACCTCGACTTCGCGGACGTCAAGGCCGTCATGAACGAGGCCGGCGAGGCCCTTATGGGCATCGGCTTCGGGTCCGGCGACAACCGCGCTGAGGACGCCGCCAAGCAGGCCGTCTCCAGCCCACTCCTCGAGACCTCGATCGACGGTGCCCAGGGAATCCTGTTCAACATCACCGCCGGCCGCGACATCACGCTCCACGAGTGCGAGAAGGCGGCCGAGATCGTGAAGGCGTCGGCCGACCCGGGCGCCAACATCATCTTTGGGGTCGTGCACGACGAGCGGATGCAGGACGAGGTCAAGATCACGGTCATCGCCACCGGCTTCGGGCGCCGGAGCGGGCGCGTCGAGCAGGCGCCGCCGGCGGCGGCCAGCACGTCGCCTGTGCCGGACTTCGCGAGCCGGATCGGGGTGGGCGCGCCCAGCGAGCACAAGCCGTCATTCGGGACCGAGGAGGAGGACCTGAACATCCCGGCGTTTCTGCGCAACCGGCAGTAGGTAAGAAACCAGGCGGCGGTTGCGACCGCCGCTCAGTTCTTTAAGCAAAGATGAGATGCCCCTACTGCGGTCACCACGACCTGAAGGTGGTCGACTCGCGCGACTCGGAAGTCGGCGAGGCCATACGCCGGCGCCGGGAGTGCCTGAGCTGCGGCCAGCGATTCACGACCTACGAGCGAATCGAGGCCGTGCCCTTCTACGTGATCAAGAAGGACGGCCGGCGGGAGGACTTCGATCCTCAGAAGCTGTTCACGGGCCTCAAGAAGGCAACCGAGAAGCGCGACATCTCGCAGGAGAAGCTGCGCGGCATCGTGGAGGAGATCGAGGCCGACCTCCGGCGCAGCGGCCGGGTCGAGATTCCCAGCGGCGAGATCGGCGAGATGGTGATGGAGAGGCTCAAGGAGCTCGACGAGATCGCGTACATCCGCTACGCGTCGGTCTATCGCGAGTTCATGGACCTCCAGCAGGTCAAGCGCGAGATCGAGCAGGTCCTGAGCACGAGGCCGGCCGCTCGCCGATAACCTTTGCCTCATGGACTGGCAGGGCTGGTTCTTCCCTCGCGGCCTGAACCGCCACCGGGAAACACCGCTCAGCCTTACGCCACCAGCGGAAGAAGACCTGGCGAAGCTTCGTGCCCTCGCAGAGGCCGGTTCGCGCATGAAGCTGCCCCACCCGGTTCGCTGCTTCCTCCTGTTCGACGGAGAATCCGAGGCGCGGTCCGTCATGGAGATGCTCGAGAAGGAGGGGACGCGCTCGCAGCTGCGGGCGGAGCTCGACGGCCGCTGGACGCTGACTGTGGTCGAGATGATGGTGCCGACGCCGGCTGCCATCACCAAGCTCCGGGAGACCCTCACCGCCGCCGCCGAGGAGCACCAAGGCCGCTTCCTGGAATGGACGGCCCCCCTCGTCTACTGATCCCGCCGGCCGAAGCGCCCCTGTGCCCTCACACGCGCCAATGGCCTGGTCGTCGAGCGGGGCGCGCGCTCTCACATGGGCTCACAACTTGCTTCTGACCATCCCCGCGCTCGAGCGGCCGGGGTTCGTCCACGCGTTCTCGACGCGCTCCCACGGCCAGATGCGCCACACCGAGGGTCCGCTCCTGACGCCCGCCCGGCGCCGGTTCGCGGCAGCCGTCGGCGTCGACCCCGAGCGGCTGAGCTTTGCCGCCGCCGTACATGGGTCCGAGGTGCTCCGCATCGAGCGGCCGGGCACCGTGGCCAAGGGCTGCGATGCCCTGATCACGGCCGAGCCCCGCCTGCCGCTGTTCGCCACTTTCGCCGACTGCTACCCGATCCTTCTGTTCGATCCTGTCCGCCCGGCCGCCGCCCTGGTCCACGCCGGCTGGCGGGGCACCGCCGCGGGAGTGGTGACGAACGCGGTGCGCGCGCTGGAGCGCGAATTCGGTACTCGTGCCGCCGACCTCATCGCGGGCATCGGTCCCGGCATCTGCGGGGACTGCTATGAGGTGGGCGCCGAAGTCGCCGAGCGTTTTCCCGACGAGTTCCTCCGGCCGAGCGCCAATGGCCGGTTCCTGCTCGACCTGGCGGGGGCCAACCGCCGTTCACTGGTCGCGGCCGGCGTCGATGCGGCGAACGTCTTCCAGCATGGCGCGTGCACGCTCCAGGACGAACGCCTGCCTTCGCATCGCCGTGACGGCGACGGCGCCCGCTTCGCATGCATAGTGGCGCTATCGACGGCCTGATCGCGAAACGGCTCGCCGAGGTCCGGCGCCGAATCGAGCGGGCGGGCGGCGACCTCTCCACCATCCGCATCCTCGCCGCGACCAAGGGCCGATCGCCGGAGGAGTGCCGGGCCGCGCTCGCGGCCGGGGTCGACGCGCTCGGTGAGAACCGGGTCCAGGAGGCGCTGCCGAAGCTGGTCAAGCTGCCGGCCGCGGAATGGCACCTCATCGGGCACTTGCAGACAAACAAGGTCAAGCAGGTCGCCGGCCGCTTCGCGCTGGTCGAGTCGGTCGATTCGCTGCACCTGGCCCGCGCCCTGTCCGTCCGCTCGGACGGGCGGCAGGCCGTGCTGGTCGAAGTCAACGCCTCGCGCGAGCCGCAGAAGCACGGCTTCGCGCCCGAGGCCGCGGTCGCCGCCTGCGTCGAGGCGGCGGGCATGCTCGACCTCCGCGGCGTGATGGGAATGGCCGCCGCGACGGGCGACCCGGCGCCCGCTTTTGCGACGCTGCGCCGCGTCAGAGACGAGGCCGAACAGCGGCTCGGGCGCTCGCTCCCGGTGCTCTCGATGGGGATGAGCCGCGACTTCGAGACCGCGGTTCGCGAGGGGTCCACGCTCCTCCGATTGGGAACCGCCCTATTTGGGTAATCTCGAATCGAAATGAGCATCATCGGGCTCCTGACGCTCGTCTGCTACGCGTTCTTCATCGCCATCATCATCAGGATCGTTTTCTCCTGGATCGGCCCCGATATGCGAAACCCGCTGTTCAGGATCAGCTACCAGATCACCGAACCGGTGCTGGCCCCCGTGCGGAACCTGCTGCCGCCGACGGCGGGCATCGATTTCTCCCCGATGATCGTGACCTTCGTGCTGTTCATGATCCTGAACGTGCTTTCGCGGTTCG